>URFQ01000024.1 GCA_900547195.1 uncultured Butyricicoccus sp. | reverse complement strand
GGCAACTTTGGTTGCCGTTTTTTCTTTTTTGGAGCATTTTTGTGATGGGCCTGCACCCGAAGCAACGCACGGCCTGCGGGTGGAATGTTGCATATCAGAGCGACAGGTTTGGCGAGAAAATGCGGCACATTGCTTTTGGAGGTTAAAATTTTACAGTGCGAGCAACCAAAAAGCTTTTATGCTGAGCTTTTTTATTACGAAAGCAAATGTAAGAATTGCGTTAAGAAAAGTGTGATTTTATTGACGCAGCGGATGATATACCTTAATATAATAAAGATAAAAGGGAGTAGCTCACGTGATTTGCGTGGAGTGATTTCGTCAATTCGGTGCTAGCCACCCGGAACACTTCGTAAGCAGCGAGACTTTTATTGCAGATTCTATTCTGCAATAAAAGTCTCTTTTTCTTTGCGAAAATTGAGTGAAACAGGTTTAAGGAGGAAAAATTATGTCATCTATTGTGTATTTGGCGGCCGGCTTCGCGCTGCTTGTCTGGGGCGCGGATCAGTTCGTCTCCGGCGCATCAGCAGCTGCACGGAAAATCGGCGTACCGCCGCTCGTGATTGGCCTTACCATTGTAGCGTTCGGCACGTCCGCACCCGAACTGGCAGTCAGCGTGACCGCAGCGCTGAAAGAAGCAAACGAAATTGCGGTTGGAAATGTGCTGGGCTCCAATATTTTTAATTTGCTCGGCGTTGCAGGCGTGAGCGCGGCCGTATGCCCGCTGATTGCAAGCCGCGAACTGGTACGGCGCGATTGGGTGTTGTCCATTGCCGCAGCACTGGTACTTGCGGGATTTATGTTTACGGACATGACCCTGTCGCGCGTGGAGGGCATCCTTTTATTGGTGTTTTTTGCTATACTGCTGACGGTACAACTGCGTCCGGCACTGCGCGCACGCAACACCGAAAAGGACAGCAATGATATGGTGATTCGCACGGGGAAGGTGGTTGCACAGATTGTATTCGGCCTGATGGCGATTGTGCTCGGCGGCGACTGGTCGGTGGACGGTGCGACCGGGCTGGCCCGTATCGTTGGCTTGAGTGAAACGGTCATCGGCTTGACGATTGTTGCCATTGGCACCTCGCTGCCCGAATTGGTCACCTCCCTGATGGCGGCGCGCCGCGGTGAAAACGATATTGCGCTCGGCAATGTCATCGGCTCAAACCTGTTCAATATTCTGTTTATCCTTGGCATTTCGACTGCGCTGAATCCAATTGGCGTACAGTTTGTGTCCGTGCTGGATGTGCTGTTCCTGACAGCCATTTCGCTGGTTTTTATGATTCCGGCCTGGCGCGGGAAGATCTCCCGTCCGGTGGGGCTGTGCATGGCGCTCACCTATGTGGGCTACACCGCATGGTTGCTGATGCGGTGACGGGATTGATTGTTTAAAAAAACGGCTGATTTGTTTCTGAATCGGTCAGCGGAATTGTTCAATTTGATGTTCTGCTGTAAAAACCGCAAAGCCAGCTGCGAATAAAGCATAGGCCTCCGGATTTGAATTGATAAGCGGGCCGGCAGCAAAGGAATGCGGCCCAGAAAATATGTCTCCAGCTCCTTCTTTATAAAAAATATGTCCGGAAAATGAATTCCAAAATTATTTACAACTTTTTTATTCAGTTTACAAGGACATTGTGATATAATGTTTTGTGGATTGTAATATTCAAAGAAATTTGAAAGGCTGAAAAGAATGGCTAAATTTTTGGAGAAAATTTTTGGAACCTATTCCAGCCGTGAGGTTAAGAAAATTGAACCGATCGCGGACAAGGTTCTTGCATTAGAGGATGAATACCGCAAACTGACCGACGCCCAGCTGCGCGCCAAAACCGAGGAATTTAAAAAGCGCTATCAGGGCGGCGAAAGCCTGGACGATTTGTTGCCGGAAGCGTTTGCGACCTGCCGCGAGGCGGCTGACCGCGTGCTCGGCCTGCGCCATTACCGCGTGCAGATCATTGGCGGCATTGTGCTGCACCAGGGCCGCATCGCCGAGATGAAAACCGGTGAAGGCAAGACCTTGGTGGCGACCCTGCCCGCGTACCTCAACGCGCTGACCGGCAAGGGCGTGCACATCGTCACGGTCAATGATTATCTGGCCAAGCGTGACTCCGAGTGGATGGGCAAGGTGTACCGCTTCCTCGGCCTCAAGGTCGGCCTGATTATCCATGCCGTCGAGCCGCAGAACCGCAAGGCGATGTACGACGCTGACATCACTTACGGCACCAACAACGAATTTGGGTTCGATTATCTGCGCGACAATATGGCAATTTATATGAACTCCCGCGTGCAGCGCGGCCATGCGTTTGCCATCGTCGATGAGGTCGACTCCATCCTGATCGATGAGGCGCGTACCCCGCTGATTATTTCCGGCCAGGGCGACAAATCGACCCAGCTGTATCAGATTGCCGACCAGTTTGCCGCCCGTCTGACCGCGATGCGCGTCAAGGAAGTGGACGCCAAGGAGGAGCAGGACGACATCGAAGCCGATTATATTGTCGATGAGAAGGCGCGCACCGCAACCCTGACCCCGAAGGGACAAGCCCGCGCGGAAGCGTACTTCAAGATCGAAAACCTCAACGATCCCGAAAACACCACTCTCCAGCACCACATCAATCAGGCCATTAAAGCGCGTGGCATCATGCAGAAGGACGTCGATTATGTTGTCCGCGACGGCCAGATCATTATTGTCGATGAATTTACCGGCCGCCTGATGTTCGGCCGCCGCTACAACGAGGGCCTGCATCAGGCCATCGAAGCCAAGGAAGGCGTGCAGGTGCAGCATGAATCCAAGACGCTCGCCACCATTACCTTCCAGAACTTTTTCCGCCTGTATGGGAAGCTGTCCGGCATGACCGGTACCGCGCTGACCGAGGAGCAGGAGTTCCGCGACATTTACAAGCTGGACGTCATCGAAATTCCGACGAACAAGCCGATTGCCCGTAAGGACAACCCGGACGCGGTCTATAAGAACGAAAAGGGCAAGACCATGGCTGTCATTCGCCGCATTGAAGAGTGCCACGCCAAGGGCCAGCCGATCCTGGTCGGCACGGTTTCCATCGAAAAATCCGAGGAACTGTCCGCCCTGCTCAAGAAAAAGGGCATCAAGCACACGGTTTTGAACGCCAAATACCATGAGCAGGAGGCCGAAATTGTCGCGCAGGCAGGCAAGCTGGGTGCGGTTACAATTGCAACCAACATGGCCGGCCGCGGCACCGATATCATGCTGGGCGGCAACGCTGAGTTCATGGCCAAGGAAGAGCTGAAGAAAGCCGGCTATCCGGAGGAGACCATCAACGAGGCCACCGGACACGCGGATACCGACAATGAGGAAATCCTGGAAGCACGCAGCAAATTTAACGATTATTATCAGAAATTCAAGGAAGAGACCGACAGGAACGCCGAACAGGTGCGCGCGGCGGGCGGCCTGTACATTCTGGGCACCGAACGTCATGAGTCCCGCCGTATCGACAACCAGCTACGCGGCCGTGCCGGCCGCCAGGGCGACCCGGGCGAATCCTCGTTCTACATTTCCATGGAGGACGACCTGATGCGCCTGTTCGGCTCCGAACGCATCCAGGGCATGATGGATACCCTCGGCCTTGAGGACGACGAGCCGATCGATCAGAAGATCCTGTCCGGCGCGATTGAAAACGCGCAGAAAAAGGTCGAGTCCCGCAACTTTGCCACCCGTAAGCACGTGCTTGAGTATGACGACGTGATGAACAAGCAGCGTGAAATTATCTATGGCCAGCGCCTCAAGGTACTCGCGGGGGAGGACGTCAGCGAGAGCATCAAGGGGATGATTGACGACACCATCGATAAGGCGGTCGAGGGCGCGATTGGCGAGCATTCGCTCATCACCGAAGAGATGGTCGAGCAGATCCGCCGCCGCTTCCTTGGCCTGTTCCTCGGCCTGGAGGACTTTAAATTTACCAAGGAAGAACTGGATGATCTGACCGCCGATTCGATCAAGAACCAGCTCAAGGACCGCGCGCACGAGGCCTATGCGGCCAAGGAACAGGCGCTTGGCAGCCCGATTATGCGTGAATTGGAGCGCGTGATCCTGCTGCGCAACGTGGACGGCAAATGGATGGATCACATCGACGCTATGACCGAGCTGCGCAACGGTATCGGCCTGCGCGCTTACGGGCAGTATGACCCGGTGGTCGAGTACAAGCGCGAGGGCTTCGACATGTTTGACGCCATGATCGACGCCATCCGGGAGGACACCGTGCGCACCATCTATCTGGCGCAGGTACGTACCCGCGAGGAACCGAAGCGCGAGCAGGTCGCCAAAGAGACCGCAGCTTCGGGCGCGGACGACGGCTCGGTGAAAAAAGAGCCGGTGCGCAGAGCCAAGAAAATCGGCCCGAACGATCCGTGCCCGTGCGGCAGCGGCAAGAAGTATAAAAAGTGCTGCTATCTGAAGCAGAACCCGAATCAGTAAATCTTTGAAAGGTAGGTAACCTCTGTTATGGCTGCAATCAAAATTCGCGATAATATTTATGCTGTGGGCGCCGTTGATCCCGATGTGCGCATCTTCCACGGCTATCAGACGCCGTATGGCGCAACCTACAACTGCTATCTGGTCCTTGACGACAAAATCACCCTGATTGATAACGTCAAAGCCAAGTTCACCGAGCAGTACATCCGGAACATCGAGGAGATCGTGCCGCTCGACAAGATTGATGTGCTGATCCAGAACCACATTGAGCCCGACCATTCGGGTTCCTTCCCGGAGATTCTGAGACGCAATCCAAATCTCGAAGTTTATTGCACACAGGGCGCCAAGAGCGGCATCAAGGCCTACTATGGCCTCGAGGACTGCAAATGGAACCTCGTAAAGCCGGGCGATACCCTTTCCACCGGCAAGTATACCTTCCACTTCCTGCCCACCCCCATGGTGCATTGGCCGGATTCCATGGTTACTTACCTTGCAGAGGAGAAAATCCTGTTCTCGAACGATTCGTTCGGCCAGCATGTGTGCACCGGCGAGACCTACGACGACGAGATGGGGCTGGAGCGCCTCATGGAGCGCGCAATGGACTATTACGGCAACATCGTGCTGCCGTTCGGCATGCAGGTGCAGAAGGAACTGGAGCAGGCTTCCAAGCTCGATATCGGCATGATCTGCCCGTCCCATGGCGTAATCCTGCGTTCGTATGTCCCGCAGATGGTGGAGGCATACGGCCGCTGGGCGAAGAACGAGTGCGACATGGATAAGGTCGTGATCGTTTATGATTCCATGTGGGGCTCCACCGAAGAGATGGCGCGGAAGATCAAGGAAGAGTACGAAGGCCTTGGCAAGAAGGTTTCCGTGCACTGCCTGCGCGACGAGCACTATTCGCAGGTCATGGGCGATATTGTGGAGGCCAAATTTATTATGATCGGCGCTTCCACGCTGAACAACAACATGATGCCCACCATGGCGGCGTTCCTGACGTACATGAAGGGCCTGAAGCCCAAGGACCGCATTGGCCTGGCGTTCGGTTCCTACGGCTGGAGCGGCGAGGCCACCAAGCAGGCCGACGAGGTTATGCAGAGCCTGGGCTGGCATACCATGCCGATCCGCAAGCAGCTTTACAGAGGTTAAAAGCGATTAAGAAAAAGGCGCGTCCGGTAGGGCGCGCCTTTTTGGCACAAAAAAGCCTTCCCCGTGGAAAAGGGAAGGCTTTGCTTTTTACGCGGGTTCGCCGGCGAGCCGCCTCATCAGCTTGGGCACGGTCGTGACCTCGTGGATCTCGTCTACACGCGCGCCGCAGAACACCAGGCCGCCCTCGCCGCGCGCCGACTGAAACAGAGCGTTGGACAGGCAGTAGGGCGTGGTATCCGGATGGCACAGGTTCGGCATGCAGCCAAAGCAGTGCTCGACCGGGACGCCGCCGCGGTCGTAGGCCTGACGGACAAAGTCCGTGTTTACCGCGCGGGCGGCAAAGCCGGTTGGGCTGAGAATAATACGCGCATCGCCCGGCTTCGCGTTTACATAGGTTTGCTTAAAATAATCGGAAGCGTCGCACTCCTCCGTGGCGACAAAGACGGTTCCCATCTGCACGCCGTCCGCGCCGAGGGAAAGCATCCGTGCAATGTCCTCATGGCAATTCAGGCCTCCCGCCGCAATGACGGGGATTTTTACGTTGTGTTTGGCTTCGAAATCACGTACATAGGCGATGACGTCCGCGAGGGCGTCTTCCAGCTTTTGATAGGTACCGGCAAGAAGGTCGTCCAGTTTAAAGCCCAGATGGCCGCCCGCCATCGGGCCTTCGACCACCACGCCATCCGGCATGCGGCCGTCCTTTTTGAGCCAGCTGGTCAGGATCAGGCGGCAGGCGCGCGCCGACGATACAATGGGCAGGATACGGGTTTTGGTGCCCGCCACCAGTTTGGGCAGCGCGAGCGGCAGGCCGGCGCCTGAGATGATCAGGTCGATCCCGTTTTTAACCGCTTCGCGTACATATTCACTGTAATGATTGTCAATCGACATAAAGTTCATGCCAATCACGCCATGCGGGGACAGCTTGCGCGCTTTGGCGATCTCCTCGCCGATGGCTTTCAGGTTCGCTTTCACCGGATTCTCACGGAAATGCGGGTCGCGGTAACCAATCTGTACGCCGGAGATGATTCCCACGCCGCCCTCGTTGGCGACTGCGGAAGCCAGACGGGACAGCGATATGCCAATGCCCATGCCGCCCTGGATGATCGGCAGGCGCGCGCGCAGGCCGTCGATGTTCAGTTCCGATAGTTTCATATGCTCATTCCTCTCACAGAAAATCAGTTAGACAGTCTGATTATTTGATTCGCTAAATATTGATAATACAAGCATACCATAATTTGCTTTGCAAATCAAATATAATTGAGAAAGCAGCAGAAAAACATCCCCGGGATTTCCGGGAATTCAGCGGGTTTCACGGGCGCGGCGGTGCACAGAAAAGGGCATCTGCCGCCGGAGGCGGGCGGGTTCGGACAGGTCAAGATCAAGCGCGCGGTTGCCGGGCGCGGCATCCATCTGGGCCAGAATCGTCCCCCAAGGGGAGACCGCAATGGAATGCCCGTAAGAGTGATAGGAAGCGCGTGCATCCAGCGCGCTGGCCACCCCGGCCAGATAGACCTGGTTGTCCATGGCACGGGCGCGGAAAAGCAGCTCCCAGTGTGCGGGGCCGGTGGTCTGGTTGAAGGACGCGGGGACGAAGATCACTTCCGCGCCCGCCTGCGCGACTTGCAGCATATATTCCGGAAACCGGATATCGTAGCAGATCATCAGCCCGCAGCGGCAAAACGGCGTATCAAATACGGTGATGCCGCGGCCCGGAGACAGGATATCCGATTCACGGAAGCGCTGGCCGCCGTCCACCGCGATGTCAAAGAGATGCACCTTGCGGTGACGGGCAACCTGTGCGCCGTCCGGCGCAAAGACATAGGAGGTGTTGTAAAGCCGGCTTCCGTCCGCTTCGGGGACCGAACCTGCGACCAGATACAGCCGGCACTCGCGCGCGAGCGCAGACAGGGCTTTCCAGCGCGGCCCGCCCTGCGGTTCGGCATAGGCGGGGAACGCGGCGGTCTCGTATGGACAGCAGAACATTTCTGGCAGCACGGCAATATCGGCGCCCGCGTCTGCCGCCCAGTGCACAGCCGATGCAGCGGACGCCAGATTTATGGATTCGTCCGCGCATACAGCGGTCTGCAAAAGGGCAATACGCATCAAAACACCTCAATTCAGAGAAAAATTCAACGGAAAAAAGGCGGCAGGAGCGGGAAACCCTTCCCGCTCCTGCCTCTGCCCGTTTACTCAATCAGCGCAAGCACATTTTCCAGCGGCACAAGGCCGACCGAACGGTTGACTTCCTTGCCGTCCTTTACGACCACAGCGGTCGGGATGGACATGACGCCGAAACGCTGCGCGAGGGCGGGCTGCTCGTCAATGTTGACCTTGGCGACAATCGCGCGGCCTTCCAGCTTCTGCGCGGCCTCCTCGATGATCGGGGAGAACATGGTGCACGGCATGCACCAGACCGCCCAGAAATCAATCAGGACGGGCAGGCCGGCCTGCATGGTTTCGTCGTAGTTTTCCTGTGTGAGATGGATGATGGACATAAAAATTGCCTCCTTTAATAATCTGGGTCAAGAGTGCGCACCCGGCGCGGGTTTTCGCGCACCGATTCCGGGAACATGCTGTCAAAATCGTAGTTTTCCACAAGGTTCCGGAAAAATGTATGCATGGCTGGGATATCAGCCTCGGTCATGCCGCCGTGTTCGGCCATATACTGCACCAGATAGCGGCTGATTTCGCCGGAAAAATGCACCTCGTCGGTGTAGTTGCCGAGCGGGATGGTGACCTCGTCAACCGCGAAGCAGTAATAGTGGACATTGCCGTGCTGGGGCAGCTCGGTCATCAGGCGGTCGTACAGCGCGAGGACGGCGGCATAGCTGCCGTCGCGCAGCACGCGGTCCCAGTAGAGCATGCTGTACGGCGGGGTGAACAGATAAAACTCGGTGTCCGGGTGGGCCTTCACAAAACGCAGGATGCACTCCAGATTGCGGTCAATCTGCGCGTCATAGGCGTCCGCGGGCTCCGGATTGTCGTTCCAGTCCGGGCGGACGTAGCTCCACAGCGAATGCTCATGCGAGAACTCGTATTTCCAGTCCCACGTGAACGCATCGTCGAGCGGCTGCTCATCCCCGGACAGGGTGGAGAGCACGCTTTCGCCGCACTGCTCGAGCAGCACGTCCTTGTTGAACAGGTATTTGACGTCGTCGAACGGATTGCGGTTATACAGATAGGTGGGGAGCGGCGTCGGCTCGTCGCCGTAATCGGACATCAGGATTTTGGGGTCGATGCTCCAAAAGACGCGCTTGACGTCGTGCGTGTCAAAGCACAGATTCAGCGCGGCCTCAAAGTCCGAGAAGCAGCCGCCCGGGAAGGTCAGCTTGACCGTCTTCGCGCCGAACAGCTCGTTGAACTGCGACGGACGGAAGTTCGCCGTGACCGACGAGCCAAGGATGACCGTGTCGTAGTCCAGGTTTTTGGCAAAGCCGGCGTTCTGGTAGCGCTCGTTGAGATAGACCGCCTTGACGCTGCGCCCGCCGGGGGTATGATACTGGAAAGACGGGTCAATATAGAACACCACGGCGCCGCACAGGGACAGCAGAACCAGGACAGCCGCCAGCAGCCCGGCCAGATATTTTTTATACATAGCGGCCTCCTCAGAAGGTGAAATACAGGAACGTGCTCACGCCGGACAGGGACAGCACCGACCAGAACAGCAGCGCAGCCGAGCCAAGGCAAAGCGGCACGCTGGGGCGGAACCGCAGCAGCCGCTGCTGCATGTTCTGCGGGAATACCGCGCCTGCGAGCGCGGCGAGCAGGAACAGCACGCAGACAATGGCTGCAAACAAGGCGCTGTCAAGCGGGATAAACTGCCCAAGCGACGAAAATTCGGTGGTCAGGAAGCAGCCGGTCAGGCCTTCGGGCAGCGCGCCCCAGCCGCCGAGCGCCAGACGGGACAGGAGCTGCCCGCCCGCGGCGATGGTCGGTGCGCGGAAGAACACCCAGCACAGGTTCACGAACGCGAACGTGAGCAGCCATGCCGGGAGAAGCGGCAGGCGGCGGTTGGTGCGCGCTTTGATGAGGCGGGCGATCACCATGGCCACGCCATGCAGCGCACCCCACAAGATGAACGTCCACGCCGCGCCGTGCCACAGGCCGGACACGAGGAAAATCAGCAGGGTGTTGAGGCAGGTGCGCGCGAGGCCGCGGCGTGAGCCGCCGAGCGGGATGTACAGATAGCGGGTGAAAAACCGGGTCATGGTGATGTGCCAGCGCTTCCAGAAGTCCGCGATGTCCCGCGCGCGGTAGGGGGAATCGAAGTTCACCGGCAGTTCGATGTTAAAGCACAGCGCCACGCCGGACGCCATGTCGCTGTAACCGGCAAAGTCAAAATAGAGCTGCAAGCTGTACGCGAGGATGGTGACCAGCGCGGCGGGCGCGTTCAGCTCCGCCACATTCGACCAGCCCCAATCGGCAGCCTTGCCGAGCGTATCGGCCACAAGCACCTTTTTAAACAGGCCGAACGCGAACGCAGTCAGGCCGCGGGACAGGTTGCAGGCCGACGGCTTGCGCTTGTGCTCATCGCGCAGCTGCGGCAGGATTTCCGAGTGGAACGCGATCGGGCCGCTGGTGACATAGGGGAAAAAGGAGGCGAACAGCGCGTATTCCGAGAGCGAGTAGCTGGGCGCGTCGCCGCGGCGCGCATCCACCAGATAGGAAATCTGCTGGAAGGTGAAAAAGCTGATGCCGAGCGGCAGGAGCAGCCGGATGGGGTCGTAGGAGCGGCCCATGAGGAACGCCGCGTTCGACAGGAAGAAGTTCAGGTATTTGAACACGCCGAGCGCCGCAAGGTTGGCCAGGATGCCGCACACAAGCAGGGCGGTTTTGGTGCGCCGATAGGGGGAGGACAAGATGGACGAGCCAATGAGATAGTTGAGCACAATGCTCGAAAGCAGGACAGGCAGCGAGCGCAGGTCGTTTGCCCCGTAAAACCACAGGCTCATCGCGAGCAGGAAGTAACCGGCGTAGCGCGGCCGGGTTAGGCGGTTGAGCGCAAAATAGCCGGTCACGCTGAGCGGCACAAAGACGAAAATAAAAAAGTAGGAGTTAAATAACATAATCAAAACGCTCCAAATGCGGCTTTTCCGCGCGGGCGGGCGCGGCGGCAGTCCGGTTGTCACAATCAGGAAAATCCCGATACAATCTTATTATAACACAGAGTCATGCCGTTGACAAATTACGATCGGCCGCGGTATGCTGATACCATATAAAAAATAAGGAGGAACCGAAACAATGACACGGGAAGAAGCTTGGGCCCTGCTCACCGAATACAATCAGGAAGCGTTCCATCTGCGCCACGCGGTGACGGTGGAGGGCGTGATGCGCTGGATGGCCGGGCAGCTTGGCTATGAGGAAGAAGCCGGCTTCTGGGCGAATGCTGGCCTGCTGCACGATTTGGATTTTGAAAAGTATCCGGAGGAGCACTGCATCAAATCACAGGAGATCATGCGGGAAAAGGGCGTAGACGAGCGCCTGATCCACGCGACGGCCAGCCACGGCTGGGGCATCACGGTGGATGTGGCGCCCGAGCATGAAATGGAAAAAGTGCTGTTTGCCTGCGACGAGCTGACCGGGCTAATCGGCGCGGCGGCGCTCATGCGCCCGTCGAAGAGCGTGCAGGATATGGAGCTCAAGAGCCTGAAGAAAAAATATAAGGATAAAAAGTTTGCGGCAGGCTGCTCGCGCGAAATCATCGCGAAGGGTGCGCAGATGCTCGGCTGGGAGCTGGACGAGCTGCTGGCAAAGACGCTCGAGGCTATGCGGGCGGACGAAGCGCGGGTTCAGGAAGTTTGTGGATAGTGATATGCAGAAAAACGGCCAAAACGCCGTTTATGCATGGAAAAATGCATAAAAATGCATGGCGGCTTTCGGAGAAACAAAAAAATCGGGCAGAAAACCCGGAGTTTTGGACAAACGGCACTTGATATTCGTTCGGAACCGTGTATAATAATACCTGTAACTAAAATAGGGAGCGGGAAAACGCGGTTTCCCCGCACGTTCGAGGAGGAAAATCTGCAATGAAGAAGAAAATTGCACTGGCGCTGGCAGCTTTCATGATGACCGGCGCGCTGGCCGCGTGTGGCAGCGGAAATAAGGCCCCTGCGGCAAGCAGCGGCGCGGCTTCCGGTTCGGAGAGCGCCACCCCGACGATCGACGCCATCCGGGAAAAGGGCGAAATTGTGATGCTGACCAACGCGCAGTTCCCGCCGTTTGAGTTCCTTGGCGACGATGGCTCGGTACAGGGCGTTGACCCGGAAATCGCACAGGCGGTTGCGGACAAAATCGGCGTTAAGCTGAAGATTGTCGATATGGATTTTGACGGCATCATTGATGCGCTGAACGCCGGCAAGGGCGATTTCGCCGCCGCGGGCATGACCATCACCGAAGAACGCCTGAAGTCGGTTGATTTCTCGGATGAATACGTGACCTCGTCCCAGATGGTTGTCGTTCCGGCCGGCTCCGGCCTGACTGCTGACGACGCTGCGCTGTCCGGCAAGAACATTGCCGTGCAGGAAGGCACCACGGGCGACTGGTACGCTTCCGGCGACACCGAGACCACGGGTTCTGAGATCAAGGACGCCAATGTCTTGAAGTTCAAGTCCGGCGTTGAGGCAGGCATGATGCTGGCGCAGGGCAAGGCGGATGCGATGATCATCGACCAGAAGCCCGCGGAGGCGATTGTAGAGGCACAGGCCGGCAAGCTGGAGCTGCTGCCCGAGAAGCTGACGGATGAGCATTATGCGTTTGCCATCCAGAAGGGTCAGGAAGACCTGCAGGCGGTCATCAATGAGGTGCTGGCTGAATACACGGACGGCAAGGTAGACGATCTCATCACCAAGTACATGGGTGTTGAGTAAAACAAAAGCAATCGAAACAGCAGGAACGGCCCCGTCCCTGCTGTTTTGAATATTTGTAAAGAAAGGGAGATGCATAGGTGTTCATCCGACTCGCTGCCGCAGCGCCGGAAGAACTGACCGGATTTGCAAAACTGTGGGATCAATTCCGCGATGCGTTCCTGGTCAACGGCCGCTGGCAGCTTTATATGAAAGGCCTGCTCAAGACGCTGGAACTGGCAGCTGGCGCCGTCATCCTTGGCATTGTCATCGGCATTGTCATTGCGCTTGTCAAGGTGAGCGCACAGCAGAGCAGAGACGGCGGCAAACACAACTGGCTTTTAATCATTGCCGAGAAAATCTGCGATCTGTACCTGACGGTGATCCGCGGTACGCCGGTGATGCTGCAGCTGCTGATTATCTACGGCGGCATTTTCGTATCCATGACCGACGGCACACTGGCCGGTATTGTGGGCTTTGGCATCAACTCGGGTGCGTACGTCGCGGAGATTATCCGCGCCGGCATCCAGTCCATCGGCAAGGGACAGACCGAGGCCGGACGCTCGCTGGGGCTGACCTCGGGGATGACCATGCGGCTGATTGTCATGCCGCAGGCGGTGCGCAATATCCTGCCCGCGCTGTTTAACGAATTTATCACGCTTCTGAAAGAGACCTCGGTAGCCGGTTATATCGCGGTCAATGAAGTTGTCAAGATGGCAAACGGCATTAAGGCGAAGGTGTTCAATATTATGCCGCTGATCATCACGGCAGCCATATATCTGGTTCTGGTCATTGCCCTGACGCAGGTTCAGAAGTACATGGAAGGGAGGCTGCGCGCAAGTGATCGACGTTAAAGGCTTACGCAAATCCTTCGGGGATCATGAGGTGCTGAAGGGCATCGACGAACATATTTCAAAGGGCGAGAAAGTCGTCATCATTGGGGCGTCCGGTTCGGGCAAATCGACGTTCCTGCGCTGCCTCAATCTTCTAGAACAGCCCACGGGCGGCACGATTACCTTCGAGGGCACGGACATCACCGACCCCAAAAACGACATCAATCAGCTGCGCCAGAAGATGGGCATGGTGTTCCAGCAGTTTAACCTGTTCCCGCACCTGTCGGTCCGGGAAAACATCAAGCTTGCGCCGGTGAAGCTGAAGCTGATGAGCGAAGCCGAGGCCGACAAACGCGCCATGGAGCTGCTGACCCGTGTCGGCCTGCCCGATAAGGCGGATGCCTATCCGGCGCAGCTTTCGGGCGGCCAGCAGCAGCGCATTGCGATTGCGCGCGCTTTGGCGATGAATCCGGACGTGATGCTGTTTGACGAGCCAACCTCGGCGCTCGACCCGGAAATGGTCGGGGAAGTGCTTGAAATCATGAAGGAGCTGGCCGAAGAGGGCATGACGATGGTGGTCGTTACGCATGAGATGGGCTTTGCCCGTTCGGTCGCCACCCGCGTGATGTTTATGGATCAGGGTGTGATCGCAGAACAGAACGAGCCGGGCGAATTTTTCAGCAACCCACAGCACCCGAGACTGCGGGAATTCCTCAGCAAAGTGTTGTGAATCAAAAAACCGCGTACCAGGGGGTACGCGGTTGAGGCTGTCGAAAAACTGCGTTTTCGAACAGCCTTCGATCGAAACCACGCTTTCGATCGAGTGTTCCGGCGTCTGCGCGCGCCCTTATGGGCGCACTTGCCGTCGGTTTGTTAACGCTCGTTTTGTCGCCGCAAGGCGGCGGCATTATGACAGCGGCCTACGGGCAAAACCCACGCACATGTCGCGGGTTTTTATAGGTTTTTGCTGCTTGCAGCAAAACCTGATTGAAGCGCGCTGCGGCGCGAGGAACTTTTTCGACACGCCTGGATGGGGAGAATACAGATGAAAAAAGTTTATATCGCGGGCTTCGACGTATTTTACCCGGATGCGGGAAAGCGCGGCAGCAAAATGAAAATGGCCTGCGCCGAGCATGGCTTCATCGGCCTGTATCCGCTGGACAACGAGGCCGAAACCGCGGAGGGGATTTTCCGCGGCAACTGCGCCCTGATCGATCAGGCGGACATTGTGATTGCGAATATCAACCCGTTTCGCGGCGCGGAGCCGGACAGCGGCACGGCGTTTGAGGTGGGGTATGCGTGCGCCAGAGGCAAAAAGGTTTATCTTTACCTGTCGGATGCGCGCAGTATGCGCGAAAAACTCGGGGAAGCCGATAAAGCGGGCTTTTCCGTCGAAAATTTCGGCCTGCCGGTCAACCTGATGCTCGCCTGCGCGGCCACGGTCGTGGAGGGTGATTTTACGGCGGCGGTCAAACGGGCAAAAGCTGACGCTTCCGTTTAAAGCTTCCAACGCCGCGCGGGGATAACCGCAACCCAATCGGTGCAAAATAGCCTCGGTGATGTTATGAAGGAGTTCAAACAGACAGCGGGGCTTTTTTTTATGGGCGGAATTGGATATGCGGCGCTTGAGGTTCTGTGGCGCGGGTACACCCACTGGACCATGGCGGTCACGGGCGGGCTGGTGTTTGTCGGGCTGTGGCTGCTTGACCGGCGGATGCAGGGCGCGCGTCTGGCTGCGCGATGTGCCGCAGGGACGCTTTGGGTCACCGCCGCGGAATTGCTTGTGGGGATGAGCGTCAACCTTGGGATGCACATGGATGTGTGGGATTATTCGGCGGAATGGGGCAATGTCCTTGGGCAGATCTGCCCAAAATATGCCGCAATCTGGTTTGTGCTGTCCGGGCCGGCGATGGTAATTGCCGCATGCAGCGCAAAACTGCTTGCAAATCCGCTTCAGACGGCGTATAATGCAAGAAGCAATTTACCGGAAGCGAGGTTTTTTGAGGATGCTGGTCACGCTGGACATTGGGAACAGTCACGTGCGGTTCGGCGGTTTCTGCGGGGACGACATGCAGTTTGTCGCCTCGATAGCAACCGACGACCGGCTGACCGGGGAACAGTATGCCTGCCAGCTGCGCGACGTGTTTGGCCTGTACGGCATCGACCCGGCGCAGATTGACGGCGTTGTGTTCTGTTCGGTCGTGCCTTCGGTGACGCCGGCAATCCACAAAGCCATCCGGATGCTCACAGGCTGTGAGCCGCTGGGCGTGGGCTCGGGGGTGAAAACCGGGCTGAATCTTAAAATCGACCAGCCGCGCGCGCTGGGCAGCGATCTGGTTGCAAACGCGGTCTGGGCCGCGCATCGCGGCAAACTGCCGTGCGTGGTGGTTGATATGGGCACCGCGACGACGTTCACGGTGCTCGACCGGTCGGGCGTCCTGATCGGCACCGCCATTGCGGCGGGGGTGAAGGCGTCGCTGGATACGCTGAAAAACATGGCGGCGCAGCTCCCGGCCATCCGCATGGAAGCGCCGGCGCGCGGCGTCCTCGGCCACAACACGGTTGACGCGATGAAATCGGGCGCAGTATATGGCGCCGCGGCCATGGTGGACGGCATGGTGCGCCGCATTGCGGACGCACTTGGCGAAACGCCCCATGTGCTGCTGTGCGGCGGCACAGGCGAGGCAATTGCGCCGTATCTTGCCACGCCCGCCGAATGCGACCCCAGCGTGACCCTGCGCGGCCTGTCCGTCATCTGGCGGAAAAACCAGAAACGGTAATTGCAAAATTATAATGCGCCGTACTCCAAGAGGAGATGGCAGCAGGAGGTAAAAGTACATATGGAAAGCAAGAAAATGG
Organism: uncultured Butyricicoccus sp.; assembly: GCA_900547195.1. Taxonomy (GTDB): domain Bacteria; phylum Bacillota; class Clostridia; order Oscillospirales; family Butyricicoccaceae; genus Butyricicoccus_B. The sequence goes on along the minus strand of URFQ01000024.1, from coordinate 13,624 downwards.
ACGTGCGCCTGATGGCGCAAATCGCGCTGCTTGCAGCGATTATGATCGTGATGGCGTTTACGCCGCTCGGGTATATTCCGCTGCCGTTTATGAACGCTACCACCATGCACATCCCGGTCATCGTGGGCGCATGCCTGCTCGGCCCCAAGGTCGGCGGCGTGCTCGGCGGCCTGTTCGGCATTACGAGCGTGGTCAAGGCGACAATCCAGCCAAACATCACCTCGTTTGTCTTTACCCCGTTTTACAGCTTCAGCCCGGAGTTCAGCGGAAACTGGATGAGCCTGATTGTGGCCATCCTGCCGCGCATCTTGATCGGCGTGGTCGCCGGCCTGGTATTCCAAGGGCTGGTGAAGCTGATTCGGAACCAGACGGTTTCGCTGGCGGTCGCCGGCGTGTTCGGCTCGATGACCAACACCATTGGCGTAATGGGTCTGATCTATCTGCTCTTCGGGGAGCAGTACGCGGCTGCGGGCGGCACCGACCCGAGCCTGCTGCTTGGGGTGATTCTGGGCGTGGTTTGCACCAACGGCATTGTGGAGGCGATTATTGCGGGCGTGCTGACGGCGGCGGTCTGCAGGGCGCTGCTTGCGGCGTTCCGCAAGAGCTTTGCACGGGTGTGACATTTTCAAACAATAAATGAAAGAGGGCTGCCGCGCGCAGCCTTTTTTTCATTGGGAGGAACCTATCATGAAAGATATACAGGAAATTGGGATCTGCGAGGTCGGCGGGTTCCGCATCGGCCATGCGCATGACGAAAAAGCCGCGACCGGCTGCACGGTGCTCCTGTGCGACGAGTGCGCGCCTGCGGGCGTGGACATCCGGGGCGGCGGCCCGGCCTCGCGCGAAACGCCGCTTTTAAACCCGGTCGCCATGGCCGAAGGCATTCATGCCGTGGTGCTGTCTGGCGGCTCGGCGTTCGGGCTGGATGCGGCGGGCGGCGTGATGCAGTATCTGGAGGAACGGGGCATCGGCTTTGACGTGGGTGTGACCCGCGTACCGCTCGTATGCCAGTCGTGCGTATTCGATCTGGTGATTGGGCGCACCGATGTGCGCCCGGACAAAGCCATGGCGTATCGCGCGTGCGAAAATGCCACAACCGGCCCCATTGAAGAGGGCTGTGTGGGCGCGGGCATGGGCTGCACGGTCGGAAAATACCGCGGAAAAAACTATGCGATGAAGAGCGGCTTCGGCACATTCGCCGTGCAGGCCGGCAGGGTGAAGGTGGGCGCAGTGGTGGCGCTCAACGCCATGGGCGATATTTTTGACATCGACACGGGCGCGCAGATTGCGGGCCTGCTCAATGAGGCCCGGGACGGCCTGCGCTCGACTGAGCGGGAGATGCTTGCGGATGTGGCAGGCGTTCACAACCTGTTCACCGGCAACACGACCATTGGCGTGGTTGTCACAAACGGCGCGTTTTCCAAGGCGCAGATGAATAAAATTGCGTCCATGGCGCACAACGGCTATGCGCGCGCCATCCGTCCGGTGCATACGACCGCAGACGGCGATTCGATTTATGCACTGTCCACCGGGTATGAAACCGCGGACCTTAACGTAACCGGCACGCTCGCGGCCTATGTGATGGGCCGCGCGATCGGCCGGGCCGCGCGCGCCGCGCACAGCATGTGCGGATATCCCGGCGCAAAAGAGCTTGGAAGATGAGACGGATTCAAGAAATTATAAAAATAGCATCCATCTAACATGGGTGCTATTTTTATATGAAATTGACAAAAAAGACGAGGGTTTATGTGGAAAATATAGATTGATTTGCATAAGAAATATGTTATACTAAAGATAGTAACTAGAAATAAAAGTATTTTAAAAAGAGATAACTCCAATGCAGAAAAAATAAAACCCTGATTATGGATAAGTTGGAAGGGGTACGTTGACGTGAAAAAATTAATACGCTATGTGCTTTGCGGCGTTCTCACAGGGGCGATGGTCGCTGTAAGCGGGTTGTATTACCGGTATCAAAACCCGCCGGAAGTTACATTCTGCTGGCCGGACGCCCTGGAAACCATGGACGGGGAAAGTACGTCGCAGATATTCCATATGATTCACGCGGCAGAGATTGCAAGTTCCTTTAAACTGGATTTGAATGCATATCAGATGGCGGAGGATGGTTCGCATGAGGACATTGCGCCCCATTTCGTCCTGCTACGGCAGTACCCGGATTTGGCGGACAGCATGTATGTGCCCGTGATCCTTGTTTCCAAAGAGGACGCAGACAGGCTGGCAATTCTTATTCAGGACAAGAATATTATCAACTACTGCATCGAACTGGAGAAGGACGATGCCGAACAATACGGCTACAGGGTGACAAACATGCGGCGGGCGTTTGGAAGGCGCGTGAGTGCGGTTTTTAAAGGAGAATATGTAGGATGAATCCCCGGACCAGAGTTGTGTGCTGGTCTATAAGCAGGATGCCGCTGGAATCAACCATGAGTTTGAGTTTACGTTGGCAGATGGACAGATGAAGTTGACCAATAGCAATACGACCCGTTCTACGACACCGGAATTGGATGTCCAGATCCAACGGTTGTCTCAGCAGTTAGCGGATTGCTAAAATGAAAACGCCCTGGGGCCATGTCTCCGGGGCGTTTGCTATGCGGTTTTATCCGGAAGCGGCGCAGTCTGGACGGTCGTGTGCTTCAGGCGCTGTCCATCGGTCCCGGTGACCGTTGCCGTCAGGTTTTCGTAAAGTAAGTGTTCGCCGGATGTGAAGCCGCGCACCGGGACATCTTTTGAAAGGCAGGTTTTGCACAAAGCGCCGGGGGATTTTCCTGATTTTTGCGCAACAAATCGGCCGGGAAATTTGTCTTATCAGAAAAGCAGGCGGAGAAGATACAGCTTTGATGCAAAACCCGTGTATGTTTACAATACAGTGTCATTGCGCGGTTTGCTTGACAGCGGCGGATGCACGACGGTATACTGAAGAGTATAAACGTGTACTAATATAATTAGTACAGTAGTTCAAGAGCGGCACAACGGGTGGAGACGGACGGGCCGCGGGAAAGGAAGTAGGGCAAATGGACAACAAGATGACAACAATGGAGCAGGAAGGCAAGGAAGAGGCCGTGCAGGGCATCGCAGAGGCGATGGACGGCGCCGCGCCCACGGAAGAGAGGAGCGTACCCCCGGAAGAAACGGACGCTCCGGTGCGCAACCGCTATGCCGATTTGATGAACGGCCCCAAACGGCGGGTGCCGCGGCCGGTCAAGATCGGCTTAACGGTGCTGGTGCTGGCCGGGTTGTTCGCGGGCGGGTTTTATCTGGTGCACAAGACTGGCGAGGAGCCGGAACAGCAGAGCGGGGAAAACACCGCGGTTGCCACACGCGGCTATCTGGAAACCTACATTGAAGGCGACGGACAGATTGCGGCGCGCACGCAGGTCGAACTTGGTAAGGATCTCAAAGGCAAGGTTACAGAAGTGCTGGTGCAGGCCGGGCAGGCGGTGAAGGCGGGAGACAAGCTGTTTACGGTCGATCCGGCCGAGATCCGCAAGGAACTTGACGAAGCGCGCAAGGACATGGAAGAAGCCCAGCGCTCGCTGGATGAAGCCTCCTCCGGGGTGACAGCCGCCGAGAAGAGCGTCGCCGAGCTGACTACGACCGCCCCCTTTACCGGGCGGATGGTTCCTCCGGAGGGCGATGAAAAAACAAAGACCTGGCGCGTGGGCGACGAGCTGCCGGGCGGCACGGTGCTGGGTACGCTGGTCGACGATACGGTCATGAAGCTGCCGCTGTATTTCAGCTATGCGTATATTGACGACATCCAGAAGGGCGCGGCTGCAACCGTATCCATCCCGGCGAATATGTCCACGGTTTCCGGGCAGGTGGAATCGGTCGAACGCATCGAGAAGGTGTCGGACGACGGCACCCGCCTGTTCCGCGTGACGATTGCTGTGAACAATCCGGGCGCGCTCAAAAAGGGCATGGCCGCGACCGCCGAAGTGGCCACGGCGGCGGGCAAGGTGATGCCCGCTGAGGCCGGGCTGCTCGAATACAGCCGCGAGGAGACCGTCACGGCCAAGCAAACCGGCGATATTACCCGCATCAGCGGCCTGGACTACTATAAGTTTGCCGCAGGCGCAGTCATTGTGCAGCAGGCGAACGAGGACCTGACCCGCGCGGTCGATACCGCAGCGCGCACGCTGCAAAGCCAGCAGCACGCCCTTGCAGAAAAACAGAAACGCATTGCCGAACTGGAAACCATCATTTCAGGCGCGGCGGTCACGTCCCCGATTGACGGCGTGGTGCTGAAGATGGATACGGCAGTCGACGCCGAGCTGGCGGGCGGCACGGCGCCCTGCGTGGTCGCGGACATGTCCACGCTGGTTGTCAAGGCGCAGATCGCAATGAACGACATCAACGCCGTAATGCCCGGCCAGATGGCGACGCTTACGATGTACAACGGCGCCGAGGATATGGCGCTCAGCGGCACGGTGGAGAGCGTATCCATGCAGGCGGAGGAGAACAGCGGCAACGGCAGCATGCCGACCTACACGGCCGTGATCGTGCTCGACCCGCTGCCCGAGGGCGTCAGCGTATCCATGGGGTATTACGTGAGCTACAAGATCACCACCGCCCAGTCCGAGGACTGTATCACCATCCCGGCGCGCGCGCTGGTCAACACCGACGAGGGCACAGCGGTCTTTGCAAAGCCCGCCGAAGGGCAGGCGTTTGACGAAACCATTCCCATCCCGGAGGGCACTGACGATATCCCGGAAGGGTTCGAACTGGTTCCGGTTGCGGTCGGTATTTCAGACAGCAGCAATGTAGAAATCCTTTCCGGTATCGACGAGGGCACCGAGGTGTTCCTCAGCGGCCCGCAGGATATGTTTGAGGAAATGAACAGCGGCGCTTTCGCCATCGGTTAAAGGGAGGCGCGTGATGTTTCGTAAAAAGAAGCGCGCGCCGGCCGCGCAGCCGGTGGACAGCCGCCTGCTGATCGATGTGCGGCAGTTGAGCAAAATCTATCATGAAGGCAAGGAAAACGAGGTGCGCGCCCTCGATAATATTTCCCTGCAGGTGCCCTGGGGGCAGTTCCTGTGCATCCTTGGGCAGTCAGGCTCGGGCAAATCGACGCTCATGAACATCCTCGGCTGTCTCGATATCCCGACCTACGGCACCTACCATCTGGACGGCCAGGCGGTGAGCGACATGCGGCCGTCGGTGCTGGCCGGCATCCGCAACCGTGAAATCGGGTTTATCTTCCAGGGGTTCAACCTGATTCCCGGCCTGACGGCGCTCGAAAATGTCGAACTGCCGCTTATTTACCGCGGCATGGGCGCGGCCGAGCGGCGGAAACTTGCTGTCCAGGCGCTCATATCGGTGGGGCTGGAGCAGCGTATGGGGCACCGCCCGGGCGAGATGTCGGGCGGCCAGCAGCAGCGCGTGGCCATTGCCCGCGCCGTGGCGGCAAAACCGCCGATCATCATGGCCGACGAGCCGACAGGCAACCTCGATTCCAAATCAGGCGCTGAAATTATGCGGCAGCTGCTCGTGCTCAACCGGCAGGGCACGTCGATCATCCTGATCACCCATGACAACGACCTGGCTGAGGTTGCCGAGCGGATCATCACCATTCAGGACGGCCGCGTGATTTCCGACCGCGCGGGGAGAGGGGGCGTGCCCGCATGAACGGATTGCAAACCATCCGCATGGCGCTGAAATCTATCCTGGGCAATAAGGTACGTTCCCTGCTGACCATGCTCGGCATCATCATCGGCGTGGCCGCGGTTATTACGCTGGTCTCGTCCATCCAGAGCAAGGCGACGCTCACCCGCATGCAGTACGAGGCAATGGGTACGAACAGTATCCAGGTCTATGGCTGGGGCGCGAAAAGTAAGGACTGGGAGGGCTTTGAGGCGCTGCTGGACGGCGACCTCAAAGACCGCATCAGCGGCTGGTCGCCGCGGAGCCAGTACTGGGACTGGAATAACAAGGGCATCCAGTACCGCTCCATGACGCTCACCAATGAAAAGAGCCAGACCTATATGTACTACGGCAACCAGTATTATGGCAAGGTGACAAACAGCGTGATCACGGCCGGACGGGATATTTCGGAGGCCGACTGCCGGGAGGAAGCGCGCGTATGTGTCATTGGGGAAACCCTGCGCAAGTATTTCTTTGGCGCGATGAGCCCGGTTGGGCAGAAGCTCCGCATTGGCGGCAAGAATTTTGAGGTCATCGGCGTGTACAAGGGCAAGTTTGGCGGCAAGCTCAACACCCAAGACCAGATGCTCGTCATGCCGTATACCTTGCAGAGCACTATGATGAGCGTGGACCGCTATTCGGATAAACAATACATCATCCAGGCGGCGAGCAAAGACGACATCCAGCCGGTCGTTGATGCGCTGAACAGCAAAATGCAGCCCGTTTGTGAGGCGAATAACGGCTGGTTCAGCGCCGATTCGATCAGTCAGTGGCAGGAGCAGGAAGCCGCGGCGGCCGAACAGGACGCGCTGCTGATGGGCGGCGTGGCGATGATTTCTCTGCTTGTGGGCGGGATCGGCATTATGAACATCATGCTCGTATCCGTCACCGAGCGCACGCGCGAAATCGGCATCCGCATGGCCATCGGCGCAAGGCGGCGGGACATCATCCTACAGTTTTTGATCGAGGCTGCGTCGGTCTCGTGCTGCGGCGGCCTGATCGGCATTGTGGTTGGCTGTTTCGGCTCGGCGATTATGGGCAACGTCATGCTCGGCAAGCAGATGTCCGAGAACATGTGGATGCCCGAGGTGGAAAAATTTACTGTACTGCCCAGCCCGGCGCTGATTGTGGGCGCGTTCCTGTTTTCGGCGCTGCTCGGCATCATTTTCGGCATCTATCCGGCCAATAAGGCGTCCAAGCTCCAGCCGGTAGAGGCCCTGCGCACGCAATAATGGTGGGGAATTAGGAGGTACAACATGAAGAAACGATTTTTAGGCGGCCTTGTCGCCATGGCCCTGCTGGTCGGGACGTGCGGCGCGGCGTTCCGCGACATTCAGGCGCCGGAACTTGCACAGACGGCGGCTGTGCTCAAATCCCTGAAGATTATGGAAGGCGACAGCGGCGGGACGTTCGCCCCGAACCGCAGCCTGACCCGCGCCGAGTTTGCCAAGCTGGTCGTCACCGCATTCGGCGTAACCGATGTCACGGCGTACAAAAGCTATACGGTGTTCCCGGACGTGCCGGGCAGCCACTGGGCGGCCGGCTACATTAACGCGGCGGTCAAACACCCCGACATCAAGGGGAAAAGCATCATCCACGGATATGCGGATGGGACCTTCCAGCCTGACCGCACGATCAATTACGGCGAAGCCTGCACCATGCTGATGCTCATGCTGGGCTATTCGATTGAGGACATCGGGCATACGTGGCCGGGCGATTACATTGCGCGCGCCCAGTCGGAAGGGCTTGCAGACGGCGCTTCGGTGATGACCGCGTCCAGCCCGGTGTCGCGCGGGGATGCAGCGATTATGCTGCTCAATACGCTGGATACCCCGGGCAAGGAAGATAGCAAGCTGATCAATTTGCTGACCTCGTCCTCGGACAGCGAAGGGGCCATTTTGCTCGCAACAAGCGAGACAGACGGCGACCTGCGCAAAAACCAGGCGCGGTTTTATACGGGCGGGGACGAGCCGGTGACCAAAACGACCGACGGGGTGCTCGATTCCGCGCTCATTGGCGTAAGCGGCACCATCTATTACAGCAAGACCTCCCCGAACACGGTGCTGACCATTGTGCCGGACAACAAAGGCCGCAGCGAAGCGTATGAGGTGCGCCGCGTACAGCGCGACCGGATTGAAACCACGGGCGAGGAGACTGTCAAGCCCGAGCGGGACGTCCTGCTGTACGTAAACGGTGAGGTCGCGAGGTTTTCCGAAACCTGGTTTGACATCCAGCCCGGCGACGCAATCACGCTGCACTACGACGAGGCGGGCGCGCTGGAGCTGATCAGCGTCGCGGAACGCGGCGCTTCGGAAAACAGTTTTGTATACGGCACGAAAAACGCGGCCGGCGTCCCGTCCAATTTCACCATCCTGAAAAACGGCGTCCGCGTGTCCGCGGATTTGCTGAAACCGTATGACGTGGTCACCATGGACGCTGCGGCGAAGACTGCGGAGGTTTCCGACGTCCGGGTGACCGGCTATTATGACTCCGGCAAGCCATCCATCAAAAGCCCGGAAACGATTGAAATGCTTGGGCAGAATTACAAGGTTTCCGAACGCGCAGCGACATATTTTGCAGATTTTAAGGCGGGCGACCGCATTACGGTTTTGTTCGATGCGCGCGGCGCGGTTGCGGCGGCGTTCCCGGCGAGCGATCTGCGTGCAGACATGGCCGGCGTCTTTTCCGGCATGAACGGCGGCGACGCCATTGTGACCCTGTGGAACGGCGTCACGGTGCGCGGCCCGCTGAGCAGCACAGACGATAAGAAGCTGTTCGGACAGCCGGTGACCGTCTCCGGGAACAGCGACGGGGAACTGACGCTTTCCAGCCGCTCCCTGTCCGGCAAGCCTTCGGGCGACTGGGATGTGGACGCGGGCACGCTGGGAGGGAAAAAAGTATCCCCGGACGTGCGGATCTGGGAACAGGTTGAAAAACGCGCGCCGCTCTATGAGACCACGTTCTCCGAATTGCCATCCACAGTCATCCGGGCGGACAGCATCCGTTCGGTCGTCACAGATTCGACCGGCAGCGTGATTGCATTCGTGTTGGGCGACGTGACCGGCAATGCGTGGAACTATGGATATGGATACTATACCGAAGGCCGCTATCAAGACGGCAACGGAGGGTATCAGACAACCGGCGAGAACGTTGCAACGCTGCGCTTCTACGATTATTCCGACAAAACGCAAAAGGAGCTGACCTATCGGGTGGTTTCAAAGCCGGACGGCCTGGGCAGCGGCCCAATCGGTTTCCCGAAAGGGGCGGAAAACAACGAAACACGGCAGTTCCTTTCCAGCATCCGCCTGACCAAGGTCGACACCGTGGGCCTCAGCGCCTTTGACGGCGTGGATGGCGTGCGCACCGCATCGGGCTACTACCCGGTATCGGATGAAGTGCAGGTTTACCTGCCGGGGACGCGCAAGTTTATGACGCTCAACCAGGCGAAAGCCGATTATGAAAACTTTACGCTGTATGCCGAACGTACCGCCGAGAAGGGCGGCAAGATCCGCATCATTACGGTATCGTAAAACACAAAAGGGCGCGGTGCAGAACTTGTTCTGCACCGCGCCCTTTCTTTTTATCCGGTGATTCGCCTCGCTTCCATATAAAAGCGTTTTTCCCGGGCGTCGCCCATGGAAAACGTCTTGCGCGGCAGCACGCCGTCGAAGATGACGCCACGGAACAGGTCGTCCTTGGCCGGGTCGGGCAGCGCAAAGCCCATGTTGCCCGACTGTGCGGCCAGGTCGTGCAGCACGCCAAGGCCATGGATGTAATCGATTTTTGATTGCGGATGGGCGGCCAGATAGTCGTCCAGGAACGCCTGGAGCGTGGCCACAGGCAGCGCCCATGGCGACACCTTGACCAGCATCGTACCGGTGTGCGTGCCCGCCTGGAACGGGAAGGGCTGCACATCCTCCGGCAGCGCGGACGGGATGGACTCGGCCACCGAAACCTCTGCGCCGTGCGCGCGGAAAAAGCGGCTGGCCGCATCGAGGACATCGACGGCGTCCACGCCAAACAGCGCGCGGTGAATCCCCTCAATGACAATGCTCTCATCATGCACGTTGACGACCTCGGCAAGCACGTAGCGCGCCGGATGGGTCTCGCGCTCTTCGGCGGTCAGCGTGGGCTTGATTTCTTCCCAATAGGCCTTGGCGGTCGCCATGGAATGGTTGCCGTCACCGACTGCATAAGGCAGCACTGGTCGGCCGTCGGTAACGCCATATTTGGCGTCGAATACGGCGCGGTCGCCGAGCTTTGCAAGCGCGTCCAGCAGTGCGTCGGTCTCCGCGCTTTGCGGAATAAACCAGCCGGCCAGATGCCCGCCCCCCTGCATCAGTTCCACATCATATAGCTTGGAAAACTCCGCGCGGCGCTCGTAGAGCGGCTCGATCACCGAACGGCCGGGGTCATCAATGAGCAGCATAATGTGCGGCAGCTCGATGGCCGCGCCTTCGCGCACCTTGAGGCGCGGCGGGATGCGCTCTACAACGGTTTTCTCGGTCGGGCGGATGGGCGACGCCGAGCCGGGCGTGTATTCATAAGCGTCCAGATCAAAGGAGAGCATCAGGCCGCGGCGCGGGCAGGCACCGCCGGTATCGCGCGCGAGCAGCACGGCGCCTGCGGGCAGCTCGGTTAGCACGCCGTCCTGCATATAGGCCTGCATGGCGGCGTGAATCTTCTCGATGTAGGCCGGACAGTCCGGGCTTTCCAGATGGACTTCGGGCAGGGTCAGGCGCAGGGTGGACGGCGCATCGCCCACAATGCGGTCTACCTCTTCCCAGTAGGCAGGCTGCGAGGTGTATTGGTCGCAGGCGACAACCGCCCATTTGGCAAGATCGATGCCGGCTTTGGGCATCAGGATGCGCGGGACGCGCGCACAGCGGATCGACATAGGAAATCCCTCCATCATGAATTTCAAAATAACGGTTTCTTCTATCATACCAGAATCTACGGGTGCATGCTACGGTTCCTGCGAAAAAAGGCGAAACCTGCGAAAAGCCGCCGCACGAAAAAAAGACAAATAGTTTGCAGAAAGGTTTACAGAAAATGTGCAGAAACCATACATGGTACACGATTTTGTCAGTAAAAAATCGATATTCCATTTAAAATCTGGTAAACAAGCCCATACCTTTTCGGATGGTGGTTCGGTATACTAATAGTAAGATTATCAAAGTATTATGAGGATGAAGCACGCAGGAATCCGATAGGAGGAAGAACTGTGAATTATAGCATGATGAACCATGTGGTAAACCATCTGCTGGACGTGGACAGCTATGGATGCCTCTTTATGTATGCAACCCATCGTGACCTGACCACCGCGCCGCGGCATATTATCCGCATGACCGAACCGGTTGACTCGGAATTGCTGCGGGAAGCGCTCAAAATTGCGCTGCTGCGCTTTCCGCAGATGGGGCTTGGCCTGGTTCGCGGCGAAACGCAGTACCAATACCGCCTGCTTGACAAGCCGCCGGTTGTGCTGCCGTTTGACGATATTTCGCCGTATTACATCGGCTCTGAGGACACAAATGGGTATCTGTTCTGCTGCGGATATAAAGGGAATACAATCTATTTGGAATATCAGCACTGCACAAGCGATGGGCGCGGATTCAATGAGTTTATTAAATGCGTCCTGTTCTATTATCTCAAGCTGCGTGGGTATGCGATTGAGAACGACGGCAGCATCCGGACCCTGGAAACCGATTTTACCCCGGAAGAGAACGAGGACGGTTTTGTAAAGCTGCGCAAAGCCGAGCAGTCGGACGAGGCTCATGTGCCCGACGTCCCTGCGTTCCATCTGCCCGAATACGACAATATGGAGGATGAAAACGAGCTGACAAGCGAGATTACACTGCCGTTTTTCCAGGTGCGGCGGTATGTGAAGCAAAATGATATTTCGCCGCTGACCTTTCTCATGACTGCAATCTGTCACGCGATGTACCGGACATATTACAAGGACAGCGATCATCAGGAAGCGATTGTGGCTGAAGTGCCGATGGATCTGCGCACGTATATTGATTCCCCCACCGTACGATTTTTTGTCGCGCTGCTCGACCTGCCGTTTCATTATGAATATTTCAGCCTTCCATTTGATGAAGCTTGCCGCAAGCTGAGCGAATTCTTTGATACACAGCGCGCGCTGCCGCATGCCGCTTATTGGGCGCTGAAAAACGCGGACCGCGTTTCAAGCGGGCATAAGGCCGATATGCCGATTGCGGAAAAGGAGCAGATGATGCGTGAACAGGCGCGCGCGTACATTCGCCGGGACAGCTTTATCCTGACAAACATCGGGCCGTTCCGCGTTCCGATCAGCATGGAGCGTCATATTGCCGACTATGGTGCGATTCTGCCGTGCGCCCATCAGCCATTTGGCATTCTGGTCAGTTCTTATTGCGATACGCTCAAAATCGCATTGTCGCAGCGTGACTTGCGGCCGGACCTGGTGGACAACCTCGTGAAGGTGTTCGGTGAAATCGGATTCCGTGCGCATACCCATTCCTATATGTTTCATCCAACACGATACGACGGAAAACGAGTCGGCGGTTGAGGATGGCATGGAGGAAACAAAAAAACTTGTAGAAAAGCGGAAAAAAGAGTTGACAAAGGGATGGAAGTGTCGTATACTAATCAAACTGCTTCACGAGGGGCGGCGGCGCGGACAGAAAAAACTTGACAGCGGATGAAAAAAGATGTTGACAAGTGATTCTGGATGCGGTATAATAAATAAGCTGTCCGGAAGGATGGCGAACCTGCTCAAAAAGTTCCGAAAGAGCTATGAAAAACTTGTTTGAAGTTGAAAAACTTCGAAAAAAGTTAAAAAAGTTCTTGACAAAGCTTGCTGAGCGTGGTAAAATAAATAAGCTTTCATCTGAAAGCAAACAAATGCGTTCCGCATTTGGCACAAGGGAAGCGCCTTGGTCAAATTTCATGAAGAAATTTGACACGCGGTGCAATCGCGTGCCGAATGCAAAGCGAAATTGCACCTTGCAAATTAAACAACGAAATGCTTACTTTAAAAAGTATGTGACGAACCTGAAAATTCTCGTGAGTTTATACTCTTGATGAATCCAAACAGACGTCGGAACTCTGTTTTCAAAGAAAAACCGACACGTCAGACTCTAAAGTCGATTTTAAGGACTTCGGTTCTTTAAATAACATTTTTAGAGAGTTTGATCCTGGCTCAGGATGAACGCTGGCGGCGTGCCTAACACATGCAAGTCGAACGGAGTTATTTTGGAAATCTCTTCGGAGATGGAATTCATAACTTAGTGGCGGACGGGTGAGTAACGCGTGAGCAATCTGCCCTTAGGTGGGGGATAACAGCCGGAAACGGCTGCTAATACCGCATAACACATTGAAGCCGCATGGTTTTGATGTCAAAGATTTATTGCCTTTGGATGAGCTCGCGTCTGATTAGCTGGTTGGCGGGGTAACGGCCCACCAAGGCGACGATCAGTAGCCGGACTGAGAGGTTGAACGGCCACATTGGGACTGAGACACGGCCCAGACTCCTACGGGAGGCAGCAGTGGGGAATATTGCGCAATGGGGGAAACCCTGACGCAGCAACGCCGCGTGATTGAAGAAGGCCTTCGGGTTGTAAAGATCTTTAATTGGGGACGAATTTTGACGGTACCCAAAGAATAAGCTCCGGCTAACTACGTGCCAGCAGCCGCGGTAATACGTAGGGAGCAAGCGTTATCCGGATTTACTGGGTGTAAAGGGCGAGTAGGCGGGCTGGCAAGTTGGGAGTGAAATCCCGGGGCTTAACCCCGGAACTGCTTTCAAAACTGCTGGTCTTGAGTGATGGAGAGGCAGGCGGAATTCCGTGTGTAGCGGTGAAATGCGTAGATATACGGAGGAACACCAGTGGCGAAGGCGGCCTGCTGGACATTAACTGACGCTGAGGAGCGAAAGCGTGGGGAGCAAACAGGATTAGATACCCTGGTAGTCCACGCCGTAAAC
>URFQ01000023.1 GCA_900547195.1 uncultured Butyricicoccus sp. | reverse complement strand
ATGCATTCCAGCTCGGCGGTGGCCACCGTGTCGTTTTCGTTGACGATCGGCACGACGTCGGTGTCCAGTAAAATATCGAACGTGGAATGGATGTTTGCGCGCTGCTCCTCGTTGGTGATGTTTTCGCGCGTCAGCAGGATCTGCGCAGATTTGACGCCGTATTCCAGAAACATTTTGTCGTAAATATGCATCAGCTCACATTGGCCAACTGCCGCCGCCGCCTGCTTCATGCGGATATCCCGCGGTCGCTCGCGCCAGCCGAGCTTGGCCGCGCCCACGCCGACTGCGCCGGAGGAAACCAGAACCATCTGGTAGCCCCGATTTTGCAGGTCGGAAATGACGCGCGCCAGCTTTTCAATGCAGCCGATGTTGAGTTTTCCGTTGGGATAGGTCAGGCTGGATGTACCGACCTTGACGACGATGCGCCGCATCGCATGATTGTGTGACATTTTTGATCGCTCCGATTTCTTATGCCCCGGTGCCGGGACGCATACTATATTAAAATAGTAACATAACGTGCAAAATGTTACAATACGCAAATGCAGCTTTTCCCGGAAAATTGCGCGCCGGCAAAAAACTCGATGGCTTTTGGAAATTGTGCGCTTTATACGTGGAAATCAGGAAATCACCGTGTTATAATGTATCCTGTTATAGGATTGCCATTTTTGAAAAATATACTGATTTCCGAGGAGGAAGCAGAGATGCCAAATCGAATTTCCGTCACAATTGCGGGACAAAAATATACGGTTCTCGCCGAAGAGAGCGAGGAATATACCCGGCAGGTGGCTGAGCGCGCGGACACGAAGATTGCGGAAGCCAAAGCAGTGACCGAGGCGTCGCTTGTCAACGCTGCGGTGCTGGCTGCGCTCAACCTGGCTGACGAAGCTACCAAGGCCGAGAGGAATGCCGAACGTGTGCGCGGGGAGCTGACCGAGCGCGCCGAGCAGGCTGAGGCGATGCGCGAGGAAATCCTGCGCCTGGAGCAGGAGAACGCCCGGTTAAAGGAAGAACTTGCGGCAAAGCGTGGGGTGCAGGAAGAAGCCGATGAGAATCCCTGAGCTTTTGGCCCCGGCAGGATCGTTTGAGGGCGTGCGCGCGGCAGTTCAGAGCGGCGCGACAGCGGTCTATATGGGCTTTGGCGCCTTTAACGCCCGGCGCGGCGCGAAGAATTTCAGCCGGGAAGAAATGGCGGAGGCGATCCGCTATTGCCGTGCGCGCGGGGTCAAGACCAACATCACCTTCAATATTGTCGCGCTCGACCGCGAACGCGAGGCCGCGATGCAGGATGTAAAATTCCTGAATAACGCGGGCGCGGACGCGCTGATCGTGCAGGATCTCGGATTGGCCAAACTTATCCGGGAGTGCGCGCCCGACCTGCCGCTGCATGCTTCCACCCAGATGACGGTCCACACGCTCGACGGCGCGCTGCTTGCCAAAGAGCTGGGCTTTTCGCGCGTCGTGCTGTCGCGCGAGTGTTCCCTCCGGCAGATCCGGGAAATTACAGCCAAAGCGGGCGTGGAAACCGAGGTGTTCGTGCACGGCGCGCTGTGCATGTGCTATTCGGGGCAGTGCTATCTGTCGTCGGTCATCGGCCAGCGCTCGGGCAACCGCGGTCTGTGCGCGCAGCCCTGCCGCCTGCCATACCGCTATGATGGCGCGGGAAAAGGGAAAAAGGAAACCTATCCACTATCCCTCAAGGATTTGTGTCTTGCCGGCCGGCTCCAGCCACTGGTGGAGGCGGGGGTTTCTTCCTTTAAGATTGAAGGCCGGATGAAACGGCCGGAATACGCCGCCGTGGTGACGGATATTTACAGCCGTCTGCTGCGTGAAGACCGCTGCCCGACACGGGAGGAAATGGACGCGCTGCGCCGCGTGTTTTCCCGGGACGGATTTACGGACGGCTATTTGACCGGTCAAAAAGGTGACAAAATGTTTGGCGTCAAGACCGATGTGCCGCTGGATGAGGTAAAACCGCTGTATGATGAGGCCGCGCGCCGTTTTGCGGAGGGGAAGGAAGCGCCGCTTGTACCGGTGTCGTTTTCCCTCGCCGCAGATGAAACCGGCCTGCTGCTGAATGTTTGGGACGGGGAAACGGATGGCGTAACCGTGACAGACCTTGCCCCCATCGAACCCGCACAGAACCGGCCGGCAACGGAGGAGGGTGTGCGGAAATCGCTTGTGAAAACAGGCGGTACGCCGTTTTTTGCCAAAGAAACGCAGATCCATTTGGCGGATGGCCTGATGATCCCGACATCACGGCTCAATGCGCTGCGACGGGATGCGCTGGACCGCCTTATGGAGCAGCGCGGCCGGGCGCCGGTGCGCCGCTGGCACGATTTCAGACCGGAGGGAAGTACGCTGCCCCGGCAGGCGTTCCGGGGCTATACGGTCGAGGTGCGTTCGCTCGCGCAGATTACGGACGAGATGGCGCGCATTCCTCCGAAGACCGTGTATGTACCGCTGGCCGCGCTTGCGGACAACCTTGACCGCACGCGCGAGATGTGTGAACAAGGCATGGAAATCTGCGCTGCGCTCCCGCGTATCTACAGCGACGGCGAGCAGCGCGAACTGCTGAGCATGCTCAGTAAAGTGCGGGACGCAGGGGTGCATACCGCGCTGGCGGGGAATGTGGGGCAGGTGCTCACCCTGCGGGAGCAGGGAATGGATGTATACGGCGATTTTGGCCTGAATGTGTGCAACTCGGATGCGCTTTGCGCGCTGAACGGTCTCGGCGTAAAGCGTCAGACGCTGTCATTTGAGCTGCGCCTGCCGCAGCTCCGTGACATGAGGAAACCCATCGACACCGAATTGCTTGTGTACGGTTATCTGCCGCTGATGGTGTTTGAAAACTGTGCCATCCGCCGCAAAACCGGCAAATGTTCGTGCAAAAGCAGCCTTACCACGTTGACCGACCGCACAGGCAAACGATTTGCGCTGCTGCCGGAATATGGCTGCCGCAATACGCTGCTCAACAGCCAGCCGCTGTATCTCGGGGACAAGCCGGGCGAGTATACCCACCTTGGCGTTGCTTACGCGCGTCTGCGCTTTACGACGGAATCCCCGGCACGGTGCGGCGAAATTTATCTGGCGCATGTGCGCGAAACCGTGCCCGAATTTCCGGAGGGCAAGACCCGCGGGCTGTATTACCGCGGCGTGGAATAACAATTGGAGCCAAAACAATGAAACATATCATTTTAGCCTCGGCCTCGCCCCGGCGGCAGGAACTGCTGAGGCTCATTACCGAGGAATTTACCATATGCCCGGCGGATGCGGACGAAACGCTGCCGGACGGGCTGCCGGTTGAGCGGCAGATCGAAACGCTCGCGTTTCGGAAAGCGGAGGCGGTGTTCCGGGAGAACCCGGGCTGTACCGTCATCGGCTCAGATACCATGGTCGTGGTGGACGGCACGCCTCTTGGCAAGCCAAAGGATGCCGGAGACGCGCGGCGCATGCTGCATTTGCTGTCCGGACGCGTTCATGAGGTCATTACCGGTCTCGCCGTGCTGTCGCCGGCCGGAAACCAAATTGGCCACCGCACAACAAAGGTGTACTTCCGCGCCCTGACCGGCGCGGAGATTGACCGCTATATCGCGACCGGCGAGCCGCTTGACAAAGCGGGCGCCTACGGCATTCAGGGCCGTGGCGCGACGCTGATCACCGGAATTGAGGGCGACTATTTCAGTGTGGTGGGCTTGCCGGTCGAGCTGCTGTACACCATGCTTGCACAACTGGGCTACATCGAATAAAGAGGTGCTGAAAGAGCTTTGAAAAATATGTTTTCCTCCCGCATGGTTGCGGTGGCAGTAGTAATTGTGCTGATTTGCCTGGGGCTTGTGGTGTATACCGGCGCAACAGGCAACGGCAACCCGGTGTCGGATGGCATCGGCATGGCGCTTGCGCCCTTGCAAAAGGGCGTGTCGCGCATCAGCGAGATGGCGGGCAAAGGCATGGCATACTTCGAAGGCTATGACGCGCTCGAAAAGGAAAATGCTGCGCTCAAAAAAGAGCTTCGTGAAAATGAGCAGAAGCTCCGGGATGCCGCGGTCGCGCTCGACGAGAACGAGCGCCTGCGTTCCATGCTTGGCATCAAGGAGCGCAGCCGGGATTTCAAATTTGAGGTCGCGGAAGTGATCGCGCGCAGCCCCGGCGAGTGGGCGACCACGATCTCGCTCGATAAGGGTTCGAATCAGGGGGTAGAGGTGGATGACCTTGTGATTACAGATGACGGCATGGTCGGTTACGTGTCCAATGTGACCCCGACCTATTGTGACGTCACAACGGTCATTGACACCAATATGCAGGCGGGCGCCCTGATTACACGCACGCGCGAGGTCGGTATTGCCGAGGGCGATTATGCACTGATGGACGAAGGGAATCTCAAGCTGGCCTATCTCGACCCGGATTCCGGGGTTGTCATTGGCGACACGGTCGAGACTTCAGGACGCGGCGGCGTTTTCCCAAAGGGCATTATGATCGGCACGGTCGAGCGCATTGTGCCCGAGGAAAACGGCATTTCCAATTATGCGGTCATTAAGCCGTTTGTCGACGTGGAAAAAGTGACAAATGTGTTTATCATCACGGACTTTGAGGTGAACGAGTGAGCATGAGACGTGAACGACCGGTTCTCAAAACCATATGCTATCTTCTGTTTCTGGTGCTCGTCTACGTCATTGAGACCGCCAACATGCCGCTCGCCCTATTCGGGTTCCGCATTGACCTGCTGCCGTGTATCCCGGCAGCCATTGCACTGATGGAAGGACCGTTTTTCGGCGGCATGTTCGGGCTGTTGACCGGCATCCTGTATGACGTGGGCTTTGTCGGCGTGGATGGGCTGTTCCCGATCTACTATATGCTGTTTGGCATAGCGGCGGGCGCGGTGAGCATGCGCTTCCTTCGGCGCATGTTCCCATCCATGCTGCTGCTGAGCACGTGCGGCATGCTGCTCATCGGCATGCTGCGGTTCGGCTTTTCCGTTATGCTGTTTTCCGGCGCGCCGTTCCCGCTTGCGTTCCAGTCCATGTGCGGCGAAATTCTCGTAAGCGTGGTGCTGTCCCCCATTATTTATCTGCCGGTGCGCACGATTGCCCGCCGGTTTGACCGCATGCTTTGACCCCGGGAAAGGAGGCCCTTTTATGGATAATAAGGCAAAACTGCTGCGCAGGCTGGTTGCCCTGTTCTTTGTTCTGGTGCTGCTGGCAGGCGTGTCCGCAGCCGGATTGTTTTCCCTTCAGATCATCAACGGCAAAGAATATCGGGAGCAGGCGGCCAACCGCCTGACCAGTTCTTCCACCGTGGCTGCGTCGCGCGGCGAGATCGTGGACCGGTATGGCCGCCCGCTGGTGACCAACGAATCGGTCTACTCGCTGCGCATTGATTACTCGTATTGGGATAAAGAAAACCAAAACGATACGATTTTATCGCTGGTGCGGCTGATCCGCGACGCAGGCAGCGAGGAGGTTGACTCTTTGCCCATCACCAGGGCGGAGCCGTTTGAGTATATCGGCGAGGAAAAGAGCCAAGAGCGTGAGGCGCTTGCCGACTTTGCTGAGGAAAAAAAACTGGATAAAAATCTGACCGCGCCCGAAATGCTCAAAGCGCTGCGCGAATATTATAAAGTCGATGATTCGCTGTCGGACGGCAACGCCCGTATTGTTGTGGGTGTGCGCTATGAAATGGAGCGCAGCGGTTTTTCTTCCTATAATTCCTTCATTATTGCGTCCGACGTGTCGCTCGACCTGATTTCGCAGGTGAAAGAGCGCCACGGCGAGTTTGCGGGCGTTAATGTCGAGACAGAATCGGTTCGCAAATACGAGACCACATATGCTGCGCATATCCTGGGCCGTGTGGGTTCGATTTACAAAGAGGACTGGGAAGGAGAAGACGGCAAGGTTGGGTACAAGGAAAAAGAAGGATATCAGATGAACGACCTTGTGGGGAAACAGGGCGTGGAAGCGGCGTTTGAAAAATATTTGCATGGCGTCAGCGGCACCCGTTCGATTGAAACCGATATTTCGGGTAAGGTGACCGATGTCATCGAAGGCAAAAAGCCGCAGCCGGGCAATAACTGTATCCTGACGATTGATCTTGACCTGCAAAAGGCGGCCGAGGATTCGCTGGCAAATACGCTGCCGGGGGTTGGCTCAAATGCTGGCGCGGCAGTTGCGCTGGACGTCAACTCTGGACAGGTGCTCGCAATGGCAAGTTATCCAAGTATCGACCTGACACGTTGGAATGAACTGTACAGCACTTGGGAAAAGGATGAAACCAATCGTCCGCTCATCAACCGCGCGACGCAGGGTGTATATGCACCAGGCTCCACTTACAAGATTTTAACCGCCATTGCAGGCTTGGAAGAGGGCGTGATTAACGCATCGACGACCATAAACTGCCAGCACTATTACACCCGTTTTTCGAAAAGCCGGACTTATAAATGCATGGGATGGCATGGGCCGTCCGATGTGCTCCGCGCGATTCAAAAATCGTGCAACGTCTTTTTCTACGAAACCGGCCATTTGCTTGGCGGAGAAAAGTTGGAAGAATGGGAACATTTGTTTGGCTTTGGCGAAAAAACTGGGATTGAGCTGGGCGAGAGCGCCGGCTCGGCTTCCGGTCCCAAAAACCGGGCCAATATGCTCGAAAATAACCCGCTTTTGAACCCGTGGCAGGAGCCGGGCGGCGACGTCATTACCACGGCGATCGGCCAGTGCGACAATGCCTTTACCCCGCTTCAGCTGGCGAACTATACGGCAGCCATTGCAAACGGCGGCACGCTTTACCGGCCGACCCTGCTGCGCAGCGTTAAGACCTACGATTACACCGGGACGGTCAAGGCGGAGGAGCCTGAGGTGATCCGTGAGATTGCCATTTCTCAGAAAACTCTCGATATTGTGCACAAAGGCATGGCGGAGGTTACCGATGATCAAGGTACCGCGGCGCGCACCTTTGCAAATTACCCGATTAAGGTTGCCGGCAAGTCCGGTACCGCACAGGTCGCCGGCCAGGGGGACAACGCGGTGTTCATCGCATACGCCCCGTATGACGACCCGCAGATTGCGGTTGCGGTCGTTGGTGAACAGGCTGGACACGGCTCGGATATTGCACCGATTGTCCGCGACATTCTGGATGCATACTTTGCCGGCAACTCAGAAAACATGGATACGGTAGATTATGAGAACACCTTGCTGAAGTAATGCTTCTGGTAAATCTGCACAGGCTCATATCTGTTCTTTTGTGAACAGTTCGTGAAATTTTTCACTTTGTCTGATGAAAAATTCGAGAAGACCTTGTATCTGGACGGCAAATGCTTTATACTGAAAATAGGCTGTGACAGGGAGGCAATATGTTTAAGGTAATTTTGGTGGCGTCTGGGAAAGGCGGTACGGGGAAAACGTCGCTGACTGCAAACGTGGGAACTGCGCTTGCGGAAAGGGGACACCGCGTGCTCACGATTGATGCGGACAGCGGCCTGAGGAACCTGGACATTGTGCTTGGCCTCAGTGATTCCATTGTATTCAGCTTCGCAGACGTCGCACAGGGCGTGGCGCCGCTCGAACGCGCGGCGGCCCCGCATCCGGTTTTCCCCGGGATGTATCTGTTGACCGCGCCCGGAAGCCTGCCGCCCCTCTCGCGGGAGCAGATCTCCAGCCTGATGGATCAGGCGCGCGAGATGAAGTTTGAATATGTGCTCATTGATGGGCCAGCCGGTTTGGCTCCCGAAATCCGCCTGTTTGCCCAGGCTGCTACTCAGGGGCTGGTGGTCACAATGCCCGACCAGGCCAGTGTGCGCGGCGCAGAACGCGTGGCGCGCATTCTGGAAAAGGAAAACGTCGTCCGTATCCGCATGATTGTCAACCGTGTGCGTCCGGCGCTGATCCGTCATGGCGTGATGGGAAACATTGACGATACCATGGATATGGTCGGCCTGCCGCTGCTCGGCGTTGTCCCTGAGGATGAAGATGTAATCGCCTGCGGCAGCAGCGGGCAATGCCTGCTTCACGCAAAGAAGGGCGGGGCGTCCACCGCGTTTCGCAACATCGCCCAAAGATTGGATGGAATACGTCTTCCCATCATGCGTATATAAATTGAATTGCTATCTGAAAGGGGAAGTTCAACATGAATATCGCTCTGATTGCACATGACCGTAAAAAAGAGTTGATGGTGCAGTTCTGCATGGCTTATTGCGGCATCCTCGCAAAGCACAACCTGTGCGCGACCGGCACAACCGGTAAGTTTGTCGCAGAGGCGACAGGCCTTAAAATAGAAAAGTACCTCGCGGGAATGCAGGGGGGCGAGGAGCAGATTTCCGCCCGCGTCGCGTACAATGAGATCGACCTTGTGCTGTTCTTCCGTGATCCGATGTCCAACAGCGAATATGAGCCGGATGTACATGCGCTGGCACGCCTGTGCGACATGCATAACATCCCAATTGCCACCAATTCTGCAACTGCGGAAATGCTGATCCTTGGCCTTGACCGCGGCGACCTTGATTGGCGCAATATCGTCAATCCTAAAAGCCATTAATCTAAGAATTGCAATCAAGCCGCGGCTGCGTAAAGCCGCGGCTGTTTCGTTTTTTGATAAAATCCGGATAAATTGCGCGTAGGACATTGAGTTTTTCCGGAATTATGGTATAATAGCCGCAGTGCGGCTATTATACGCTTATTTCACGATGATACCATAGCGGCATTGAAGCGGAGATTTTGCAGAAATTCTGCCTGCCGCCATGGTATAATCGTATAGTTACGGCGCGCCTGAGAGCCGCCGTCAATTTTCGATAAGAAAACATTGATATAAAAGGGGTATTCATGAATGGAAAAGATTAAACCGAGAACGTTGTCCGGCTTCATGGAACTGCTGCCGCAGAGGCAGGCGCAAATGGAGCGCGTGATGGAAACCCTGCGCGACACCTATGCGCTCTATGGCTTCTATCCGCTTGACACGCCGGTTTTGGAATCGTCCGAGGTGCTGCTGGCGAAGGGCGGCGGCGAAACAGAAAAGCAGATTTATCGCTTTCAGAAGGGCGACAGCGATCTTGCGATGCGCTTTGATCTCACGGTACCGCTTGCCAAGTATGTGGCGCTTCATTATGGGCAGCTGAATTTCCCGTTCCGTCGCTATCAGATTGGCAAGGTGTATCGCGGCGAACGCGCGCAGCGCGGCCGCTTCCGCGAGTTCTATCAGGCCGATATCGATATCATCGGCGACGGCCAGCTTGATATCATCAACGAGGCCGAGATTCCGTCTATTATCTACAAGACTTTCTCCAAGTTGGGATTGGAGCGCTTCAAGATCCGCATCAACAACCGCAAAGTGCTGAGCGGCTTCTTTGCGTCCCTCGGCCTGACCGAGCGTGCGGGCGATGTGATGCGCACCATCGACAAGCTGGAGAAGATCGGCGCAGGGAAGGTGCGTGAGATCCTTGTCGAGGATTGCGGCGCAAGCGCCGGACAGGCGGATGAGATCCTGAAATTCATCACCATTGAGGGCGGCACCAAGGGCGTCCTCGCGGCGCTGCAAGGCTACAGGGGGAAAAACGAGGTGCTTGACCTCGGCATCGACGAGCTGACAACGGTAGCAACCTACATGGAAGCCTTCGGCGTCCCGTCGGATCATTTTGAAATCGACTTGACCATTGCGCGCGGCCTGGACTACTATACCGGTACCGTGTACGAGACCACCATGCTCGACCATCCGGAGATCGGCTCCATCTGCTCGGGCGGCCGCTATGACAACCTCGCGGAGTATTACACCGATAAGCAGCTGCCGGGCGTGGGGATTTCCATCGGCCTGACCCGCCTGTTTTTTGTGCTCGAGGAAAAGGATTATCTGAACGAGAATCCGCCGGCATCCCCAGCGGATGTGCTCATCCTGCCTATGACCGAGGACGTCGGCCCGGCGATTGCGCTCGCAACCCGATTGCGTGAGAATGGCGTGCGCATTCAGCTGCACTGTGAAAAGAAGAAGTTTAAGGCCAAGATTACCTATGCCGATAAGCTGCATGTGCCGTATGTCATCTTCATGGGTGAGGACGAAGTGAAAAACGACATTGTTGCGCTCAAGGAGCTGGCAACCGGCGAGCAGACCAACACCGGCTTTGGCGAGGCGCTTGCGCGCATTAAAGCAGGCCTTGCCGAGCGCGCCAAGGGCACGGTTATCGTGGACCGCAGATGTTAAGAAAATAGCCCGGTATGCTATTTTCAGGCGCAGAAACGGGCAGCCAAAGGCTGGCTGAGGGGTCTTTACAGTAAAATCTATCGTTTTTAAAATCGTTATATTAAAACATAAGGACTGATAAATTATGAATAACACATCCATTGCAGGCATGAAGCGCACCCATATGTGCGGCGACCTGCGCCTGTCCGACGCGGGCAGCACTGTTGTCGTCAACGGCTGGGTAGACCGCGTGCGCGATAACGGCGGCGTTCTGTTCCTGCTCGTGCGTGACCGCGCGGGCATCATCCAGTGTACCTTCGACAAGTCGGTCAACGCCGGCCTGTTCGACATCGCGTTTACCTGCCGTACGGAGTTTGTCGTTGCGGTAAGAGGCAAGCTGGTTGCCCGCGACGCGGCGGCCATCAACAGCAAAATGCTGACCGGCGAGGTTGAACTCATCGCGGAGGATATCCGCATCCTGACCAAAGCAGAGACGACCCCGTTTGAAATTGATGACAACAAGGAAGTGGGCGACCAGATCCGTCTGAAGTATCGTTATCTTGACCTGCGCCGTCCGTCCATGCAGAAGAATATGATGCTTCGCCACCGTGTCATGCAGGTGGCCCGCAGCTACTTTGATGAGCATGGTTTCCTCGAAATTGAGACTCCGATGCTTACCAAGTCCACTCCCGAGGGCGCGCGTGACTACCTCGTGCCGTCCCGCGTGCATCCGGGTAAGTTCTACGCACTGCCGCAGTCCCCGCAGCAGTACAAGCAGCTGCTCATGCTGGCTGGTATGGATCGTTACATGCAGATCGCCCACTGTTTTCGCGACGAGGATCTACGCGCTGACCGTCAGCCGGAGTTCACCCAAATTGACCTCGAGATGTCCTTCGTCGAGCAGGACGACGTCATTGCAGTCAACGAAGGCTTCCTTGCGCGCGTGTTCAAGGAAGTGCTGGACGTGGATATTCCGCTGCCGCTGCCGCGCATCACCTGGAGGGATGCAATGGACAAATACGGCTCGGATAAGCCGGACGTGCGCTTTGGCTTTGAGATTCAGGATATTTCCGATATTGCGGCAAACTGCTCTTTTAAAGTATTTAAGGATACGGTTGCTAACGGCGGCAGTGTCCGTATGATCAATGTTAACGGCTACGCCGATCGATTCCCGCGCAAGGAAATCGACAAGCTGGGCGAATTTGTGAAGACCTACCGCGCCAAGGGCCTCGCATGGATGAAGCTTGCAGCAGACGGTTCCATGACCTCGTCGTTTGCCAAGTTCCTGAGCGAGGAAGAGATTGCGGCCATCAAGGAGCGCGCGGGCGCGCAGCCAAACGACCTGCTGTTCGTCGTTGCGGACGCAGACTGGGAGACCGCGGCAGTCGCGCTGGGCGCGCTGCGCTGCGAGTTAGGCAAGCGCCTGGGCCTTGCGAAGAAGGACGATTATAAGCTGCTGTGGATCACCGAATTCCCGCAGTTTGAGTACAGCGAAGAGGAAAACCGTCTGGTTGCCATGCATCATCCGTTCACCGCGCCGATGGACGAGGATATTCCGCTGCTGGAGACAAACCCCAAGGCGGTCCGTGCCAAGGCGTATGATATTGTTCTGAACGGCTATGAGCTGGGCGGCGGTTCAATCCGTATTCATGATCCCGAGCTTCAGACAAAAATGTTTGAGGCGCTCGGCTTCACCGATGAAAAGGCGAACGAGCAGTTTGGCCATCTGATCACCGCGTTCAAATACGGCGCGCCACCGCATGGCGGTTTGGCATACGGCCTCGACCGCCTGTGCATGCTGCTGGCCGGCCTGGATTCCATCCGTGATGTGATCGCATTCCCGAAGGTGCAGAATGCATCCGACCTGATGATGCAATGTCCGGACGTGGTGGACGATAAGCAGCTGGACGAGCTGTCCATCGCCGTCACCCGCGAAGAAGAAGAAACGGAATAAAAACAGAAAGCGGCTTTCCAGTTTTCGCCTGGAAAGCCGCTTTGTTATGGGATGATAACGCATCGGTGCTGGATAATTCACGAGCCGTTCACCAATTTTTCATTCGTCTTTGCTATACTTGGTTTAGAAAGGGGTGAAAACGGTGAATCAGATGGCGAAAGCGATGACAACACAAGATGCGGGGATGGACTGGTACTTACAGGCGGTATATCAGGCTTTGTTGGAAAATGGATATTCGCCGGTCGACCAGATTGCAGGGTACCTTTTGACCGGGGATCCGACTTACATCACTAGCCGCCACCATGCGCGGTGCCTGGCCGCGCACATCGACAGGGAACAGTTTGTCCGCCGGGCATTGGAAAAATATTTGCAAAGCCTGCATGGCGCCTGATACATTTGCCCTCCTGATCCGAACAGGAGGGCGTTTGACGTCTCTTTATAGTAGGTATATTACCGTATTTTTGAAAAAAGATTTAGAGTTTCTTGATTAGATAATATTTGTGGAAAGCAAAAAATATTGTCTGTTTTTGCTTGCGTTTATCAGAGAAAAGCGTTAAACTAAGGATAAACAAGAGCATTATGGAGGGTGCTGCTACATGGCAACGCTAAAGGATCTTTCGGAATATACAGGTTATTCGATTGCAACCATATCGCGCATCCTGAATAGTGATCCTTCGATGAGTGCAAGTGAAGAAACCCGTAAAAAGGTGCTGGAAGCAGCCAATACGCTGAATTATGCAGCGACAAAAAGCCGGAAGGGACGCAATTTAAAGACGGTACTCAGCCTTGGAATTGTATTGTCGTGTCCGCATGCACGCATTGAAGAATACTATCGGCGTCTGTGGGGATCATGTGTTGGGCGCGTGTGCAGGGATATGAAAATTGAACCTATCGATCTTCGTTTTGATGATAACGGCCGGTTGCTATCTGGTTTGATTGGGCTGGACGGAATCCTTGCAATCGGGGCTTTTCAGGACGCGCAAGTGGAACAGCTTTTCCGAATTAGCGAAAATGTTGTTTTTATTGATGGCTCTCCGGATGAGCTGCACTGTGATGCCGTGGTCTCAAACTGTAATGCAGGCATTGCGCTGGTAATGGAGCAGTTTATTTCATTTGGGCATAAGCGCATTGGCTATGTCGGTCCCTGTGCAATGCGATCCCGGCTGACACGGCGTATGTTGTTTGAGATTTTGTTTGATTTATATCTGGACGCTATGCGGATTTGCAATATGGAATCCGGAAAATGGTATTTGGATGTGGCAATTGACGCACAGGAAACAGAGACACAGCTACTCGATTATGTTCGCAAGGGCGGGCAACTGCCCACAGCACTGATTGCTGCCACAGAGGAAAATGCGGCGGGCATTTACGCAGCTGCGGAAGCGCTTGGGCTTTCGGTGCCGGAAGACCTGTCTGTGGTTGCATTTTCCAGTGCAGCACAGCTGCCGCGTGTTCATCCAGCCCTCACCGCTGTGCATGTGCAGGCAGAAGAGATTTGCCGGGCAGCGGTTCGTCTGATTTGTGAGCGCGTGCCCGTGCAAACTGCAAGTGAAGTACGTTTGACGCCGAAAAAGGTTATGATTCCGCCTGCGCTTATAAAGCGTGAAAGTGTGTCCCAGCCAAAAGAAAACTAAACAAAAAGGGCGTGCCGGAAGGTACGCCCTTTCAAAAATGCGCATTACTCAAAAGAAAAAATATAGAAAAAACATATTTTCAGGAGCAATATTTTCATTCGCAAGTGATGATGTAGAGATTGGCCTTTTCTAATCTTTTATAAAGCATTGAGAAGGATAGAGAACCGAAATGAGCTCCTGCAAAGAGGAGAGGTGTCTTTTTGATAAGGGAGTATTTACATCTGAATGTTTATGATGCGTTTTTAGAACGAATGCATTTTCTTTTTGAAGAATTTGATAACATTTATATCTCCTTTTCCGGAGGCAAAGACAGCGGCTTGCTGCTCAATCTGGTTTTGGACTACCGCAACCAGCATTATCCGGATAGGAACATTGGGGTATTTCATCAGGATTTTGAGGCGCAGTATACGGTGACAACCGAGTATGTGGAACGCACCTTTGAACGGATCAAGGATCAGGTGGAGCCTTATTGGGTCTGCCTGCCCATGGCTACCCGAACCGCGTTAAGCAGTTACGAGATGTATTGGTATCCCTGGGATGATACAAAAAAGGATCTATGGATCCGGGAGATGCCCAAAAAAGAATACGTCATCAATCTGGAAAACAACATCATGACTACATATCGTTACCGGATGCACCAGGAAGACCTGGCAAAACAGTTCGGACGATGGTACCGGGACGCCCATAACGGCGGAAAAACGGTATGTCTGCTTGGGATGCGGGCAGATGAATCCTTACAGCGGTACAGCGGATTTCTGAATAAAAAATATGGGTACAAAAATACCTGCTGGATCAGCAAACAATTTAAAGATGTTTGGTGTGCCTCACCTTTGTATGACTGGTCTACCAATGATATCTGGCACGCCAACTATTTATTTGGTTACGATTATAACCGCCTGTATGATCTTTACTACATGGCAGGCCTCAAACCGTCGCAAATGCGTGTGGCCTCCCCGTTTAATGACTATGCGAAAGATGCACTGAACCTGTACCGCGTCATAGACCCGGAGATTTGGAGCAAGCTTGTAGGACGTGTACAGGGGGCAAATTTTGCTTCCATTTATGGAAAGACCAAAGCGATGGGCTACCGGAATATTTCTTTGCCGGTGGGTTATACATGGAAATCTTACACAAAATTTCTTTTAGATACCCTTCCAAGAAGGCTGCGGAATAACTATGTAAAGAAATTCAATACATCTATCGAGTTTTGGCATGAGACCGGAGGAGGGTTGGATGAGTCTGTGATTCAGGAGCTTGAAGAGAAGGGCTATCGAATAAAGAGGAATGGCGTCTCCAATTATACCTTGAACAAAAAA
The DNA here is from genome assembly GCA_900547195.1 of uncultured Butyricicoccus sp. GTDB lineage: Bacteria > Bacillota > Clostridia > Oscillospirales > Butyricicoccaceae > Butyricicoccus_B. Next base: position 15,461 of record URFQ01000023.1, on the reverse strand, counting down.
TCACGCATTGTATTTGTGGGGAAAATACCAGATCACACGGACGATATCAAATCCACAAAGGATGTTCCCAGTTGGAAACGGATGTGTTATTGTATTTTGAAAAACGACCATATTTGCCGGTTCATGGGATTTGGAATGACACGGCAGCAGCAGAAGCGGCTGGATGCCATACGCCGGAAATACAAAAGCATAGAGGAATTCGATTATGAAGTATAAAAGCCCAGTTTATAATGTCATTGCTGTTCCGATTGAGAAGGTACGGCCCAATAACTACAACCCGAATAAAGTGGCGCCGCCTGAAATGCGGCTGCTTTATGAGAGCATTAAAGAGGATGGATATACGATGCCGGTCGTATGTTACTATTCAAAATCGCAGGATATTTATCTGATCGTCGATGGTTTCCATCGGTACCAGGTCATGCTGGATCATCCGGATATCTATGAAAGAGAGCAGGGCCTACTGCCGGTTTCTGTTATTCAGAAACCGCTTGACAAACGTATGGCCAGCACCGTGCGCCATAACAGGGCGCGCGGATCACACGATGTGGATTTGATGAGTAACATCGTAAAAGAGCTTCATGAATTTGGCCGTTCAGACGCATGGATTGCCAAACATCTGGGGATGGACCGGGATGAAATTTTGCGCCTCAAGCAGATTACAGGCCTTGCCTCGTTATTTAGGGATATAAACTTTGGGGAGGCATGGCGCCCTGTGGAGGAAGAGCCGGCAAAAGAGTAAATGATGCTAGATAAAATGAAGCAAGATACGGCGCATTGGATATAAGTTTCAAGTAAAATAACAGGATTCATTTTATTCTCATATTAGCTGGATTGGATGCGGATAAGCCGTTTGGGAAGGAACTATGAAAGGATTTAACCGAGAAAACCAATTACTATCCCTCTGTGGATTGAATTGTGGGCTTTGCCCTATGTTTTTGAACAGGAATTGCCCCGGATGCGGTGGCGGCGAAGGAAATCAGTCGTGTAAGATCGCAAGGTGCAGTATGAAGCATAACGGGGTTGAATACTGCTTTCAATGCAGTGAATATCCCTGTGAAAAATACGAGCACATTGATGACTTTGACTCCTTTATTACGCACCGTAACCGAAAGGCCGATCTGGAAAAGGCCAAACAGTACGGAATGGAAGCCTACAATGCGGAGCAGGTCGAAAAGACAAAAATATTGGATGTCCTCCTGTCCGGCTATAATGACGGGCGCAAAAAGACCCTCTTTTGTGTTGCAGTAAACCTTTTGGATCTGCAAGAGCTGCGCGAGGTACTTCGGAAAATTGAGAACAGATCTGATATGGAAACGCTGACGCTCAAAGAAAAAAAGCGCTTTTGCAGCGAGATTGCTTCAAGATGTGGCGGCAAAAGGAAACATTGTTTTGAAGCTTCGCAAGAAAGGGTAATGGTTATATAAGGATGAATCATTTTACGGAGGAAAAAATGCTTAAAAAGATAAACAGCTTTATAAACATACTTATGGGAAGCTTCACTGGTGCATTTATCGGAGGGGCCATCTGGAAATATTTCAATTATAAAAATTATCCTGAGTTGTATGCCATGCAGTCTGCTCCATGGTATATCGGCATTCAAATTACTGGTATTGCATTGATTGTGGTTTTAATAATCTGCGTGACCATTAAAATTATAATTCGCAAGAAGATCAACCGATAAATCAGCAATTTGATGAGGTGTGCTATGAATAAAAGAACAATATTTGATAGAAGAAGTATTAGAAAATTCAAAATAACTATATGTGATAGTTTGTCAATAAGCGCGTTTATTAAAACCATGTTGTTACAAGCACAGGGGCTTGGTGTTGGGACACTTTGGATTACCCACACAGCGGTTTTTTAGCGTTGCTTATCGTGTTGCAAGCAAAAACAGAAGCGTTAGGCAATTCGATTACACTTACTCAATCGTAGATCTGATGCTTATTCCTACGGTAATGACTTGCGGCCTTTTGCCGGCGCTATCGGTTGTCATCGTGTCGCGGGTTGCGGCAAAGGTTTAGGCGCTCTGATTGCCGCCGCAGCCGCAAAGTGTTTCGTGTTGTATATCGAAATAGTGCAAATCGCTATCCCCGTGTTTTTAGAACTGTCGGAGCAACAGGCGGCCGTTAGCTTCAATATGTTCTCGATCTCGCAGCTTATTACCGGTTTCGTGGGCGGGGCGTTGGCGGTTGTCCTCTTTCCAATGGAATGGTCATTTCAAATAATCCCGTGGCACTGAAGAATTAAAAAAAACAGTCTACATAGTTCGCCTGAACCTCCAAAGAGGTATTAGAGCAATTCTGAAGAATATTGCAAGATAAAAAGGATCAGCAAAGCGGCTATTATATCAATTATTTCACGATTATACCATAGCGGTCGCTAAAGCGGAGATTTTGCCGAAATTTTACCTGCCGCTATGGTATAATGGAAGGAAAAACATGGAGGTATCTGTTTGTGATTGAATCAAGGTGTGGCCTTTTGTGTGGCGACTGTCTGTATCGGGAGCAAATGGGATGTAAAGGCTGTGTGAATATGGACAAGCCTTTCTGGGCGGATAGCTGTCCGGTAAAATCCTGTTGCGAGGCAAGGAAGCACCAGCATTGCGGGAAATGTGACAGCTTTGTCTGTCCTTTGTTACATACCTTTGCTTATGACATGGAGCAGAGCGACAATGGAGCAAGGATCGAGCAATGCAAAAAGTGGAGAAAAGAATAATGGCATCAAGAAAAGAATATTTACAATTCATTTTAGGGCATTAACTGCGTCGGAAGAAATCACATATTGAGCTATGATGGGAGGATTTATGCTCTATTACCGCGGAAAGATGGTCGGTGGTATACATGATAATAGACTGCTTGTAAAGCCAATAAAATCAGCGATTTCCTATATACCAACTGCTTGCCATGAATTGCCCGCGCCCAAGAAAAAACAGACGATTTACAGTTTGGCGAGATATAAGAAGATGGTGTTTAAAGATTTAGAAAAACTGCAGAATCCCCGAACGGGAAAGAGAATACCTTATTGAGAAAGGGGTTAATTATTGTGAACTATACAAAGATTGATTTAGAAGAATGGAACCGGGGGAGCCTGTTTCGGTTCTATATAGAGAAAATGCGTATCGTCATGAGCCTTACTGTCGATATTGATGTGGCCCCACTGTGCGCCTATGCAAAGAGAAAGGGCTTGAAATTTTACCCTGCTATGATATGGGTTGTATCAAAGGTAATAAATGCACATGATGAGTTCAAATACAGTTGGAACAATGCCGGCAGCTTGATTCGCTGGGATACTGTTTCTCCGTCCTATACTGTGTTTAATGAGGAGGATGAGGCCTTCTCCAAATTTGTAACGGAATACTCGGATAGTTTGCCTGAGTTTTGCCAAAGGTACGAGCGCGACCTGCAAAAACACCAGAATTCTCGCGCAATCATAGAAGGTCAGCCCGAAAACTTTTTTGATGTTTCCTGCCTGCCTTGGGTTAAGTATAAGCATTTTGACGTTCATGTATTTGACGAGGGAAAATTTTTGGCTCCTGTTGTGACATGGGGAAAATATGAAGCTGAAGGTGATAAAACACTCATGCCGCTTACTATGAATATCCATCATGCTGTAGCGGATGGATTCCATTTGTCAAGATTTTTTAATGAGGTGCAGGAGTTGATCGATTCTTTTGCACAGTGACATTCAGGGCGTTAAACAGACAAATTCCATTTAGCCAGGTGTGAAATCGCATTTAATTTTAAGAAAGAATACAAAGAGCTCTATATGCCGGGGAACAAGCATGAAATCATCAGTGCCAAAGGCCAACTATTAAAAGCCCGGAAATACTGGTGTTTCCGGGCAGGTTGGAAGAAAACTTAAGGCAAGACCGCATAATGCGACAAGAGCGATTTGCGTGAAAATTTTACGTCAGAACTAGGCGCGGAAACGCAGGAATCCTTGGTGGATTTCAAGTTTTCGCAACAAAGTTATGGCGGGAAAAGATTAGCAAAGCGCCGCCGCCGTCTTTGTGCGGTGTTGCCTTAAATAAAGAAATATTTTCGAAAAGAGGGAACCTTTTATCGCATTGCACGTCAAAAGAATATAGGGTCGATAAGCCCGGTATTTTTGCAAGGAGGACGGAAGTCATGAAAACAAAACAGATTTTGGCAGGGCTGGTCGGCGCGGCCGTGCTTTGCAGTATGGGTATTACAGCATCTGCGGCGGAGGTGCCGAATCTGGACGCCCCTGCTGTGGAGCAGGATACAGCCAGCGCACCTGCGCGTATACTGGCTTGGGGCACCATTAAGGAAATCCGGGTGGAGAACGGATTGCCGGTTCAGGTTGCGGTTTCCCGCACGGAGGAAAACGGTGGTGAGCTGGTGCTCAATGTCAACACCGAGACCATTGTATTGGACAGCCAGACCGGCGTACCGGCGAATTTGGGAGATTTGAAGGCAGGCGACAGTATTTATGCATTCCACAGCCCGGCGATGACAATGTCCCTGCCGCCGCAGAGTTATGCAGAGGCCATTGTGACCAATGTGCCACAGGACGCAGCCTGTGCAATGCTGCATACCGTGGAACGTGTAGAGACTGCTGAGGACGGCGGGATCCGCATTCTGACCGATAACGGCGGTCTGTATATCACCGCGGGCAAGGACACGCAGGTTTCCCCGCTGTATACCAAAAACATTGTTCATCTGGAGGACGTCAAGGCCGGTGACCGTATCTTTGCCTGGTACAATATTGTGCTAGAAAGCTATCCGGGACAGGCATATACCGATAAGCTGGTGCTGATCCCGAGCGAAGAGCAGGATGCGGATACTGCACCTGCGGACAGCACGGAACAGCAGTACAGTATTGTGCTGGACGGCGATATGGTGCTTGCGAATAAGGCAGTTATGAAAAACGATGTAGCCATGGTGCCGCTGCGTGCGGTGGCTGAGACGCTGGGCTGCAAGGTTGCATGGGACGGGACTGCGCAGGCCGCGACGATTACGAGCGATGCGCGCACAATGACCGTTACAATCGGCACCGATCTATATGTTTCTGCCGCCGCGCCGAAGACCGGCCTTATCGGTATGACCAGTCCCGTCAAATTGGGGGCAGCGCCGTATATCGATGCGGAAGGACATACTTGGGTACCGGCTAAGGCCTTTGAGGTGATGGTGGACTTTCAGGTGAGCCAGACAGATACGGAAGTCCAAATTGACCCGCAGTAAAAGATGCCAAAGGCGGATGCCTTCAATTGTAAACCTTGATAGAATCAAAAAGACGCCATCCAGCGGGTGGCGTCTTTTGGTTATTCTCTTGTGCGGACACGAACCGGCTGTAAGGCGGGCAACCCGAACTTTTGATGCAGGAAATCGGAAACCCGCAGGAACGGTTCGGAAAGATCCAGACGTGTTGCAAGCCGATGCAGCGCAATCATTACATGATATAGGGGAAGACGATTGGGTACGTCAAATCGATTGTTCTTGAAATTCATTAGTGGAACTCCTTTCTGGCTTTCATTATACGGTATGAAAAGCCAAAGGAGATGGATAAAAAATGTCCTTACCGTAAACAAATTATGAACGGATGCATCAAAGAAAAAAGGAATTGTCCACACGGGTTGTATCTTGTACAGAAAAGAATTGGGTGGTATAATTATAGGCATAAAAGGTGTGAAAAGAGGATATTTTGTCGAAAATGGTTGATAAAATGTCGAATGTTGTTAGAGAAAGGATTTCATCTGCTCGATGTTTTCCTGTGCCTGTTTGAGTTGCTTTTCCGCCAGCGCGCGGACATGGGCGTCTCCAGCATGGTAATCGTTCAGGTGTTTTTGCATCTTGGTGACTCCCGTTGCATTTCCTTCAATCACCATCTCTGCCAGATGAGATGCGGAGGTATCGGTTACCGCGCGCACTTCGGATGCCACACGGGAAAACAGCTTGGCTGCCGTATGGATGCCCTGTGGCTCCAAGCCGCGTTGATTCAGCATAGCCGCGGCCTGATGACGCAGGCTTTGATACGATTGCCGCTGCGTTTCGAGTGCTCCCATAAGAGAACGGTCAGCGACATAAGGCAGAATCCCATTGATGCCATTGCATCCCATTTCCGCACCTTGATAAATATAACGCAGCATTTCCTGATCGGTCAGCATTTTGAGTTCCTCCATGTGGTTTGATGGTATGCTTAGTATGCCCGCTCTGAAGTCAGGTTATGATGATTCTGCGATGATTCAATGGAGAAAGAAAATGTTTTTTGTGCAAATGAATGTGGATGGGAAAAAAATGTACTTATACAATCACCGTTTGTCGCTTCATCTTCCGGACTATGCGCGGCGTTTTAAAACGGAAATTTCAGCTCTGCGGTTTATGAAGCGGCATAAGAAGCTAGGCCACTGTTCCTGGCGCATTGTGGAAATTCCCGATCAGGAATTGCAAGCACGACGTTATTTAAACCTGAGTGTGCAGTAGGCAGTCACCACAGGCAGGCGGCAGACATAGTCTGACAATGAAGAAAGCTTCTTCAATTTGATATGTGGAGGTCATATTCATGTCAGAGAAAATTGCCCCCGGCCCGGTAGGCGGCAATGCTTGCTTCCGCGAGGCTGTTTGTATCCATACGAATAAGGTTTACGACTCCTGCAAAAGCAAGGAGTGCATCCGCGACCTGCGTGTTTATCTGACAGCAGAGTCGCAGGCATTTATCAACAACAGCGGTGTGAACGTGAAGCCCCGCGCGGCGGAACTACTGTTTGTGAACATTGATGTGGAGAAGGTTCCGTATAATAGAGGGTTCTATACGATCGATGTAAGGTTTTTCTATCGTATCACGGTTGAGGCCAGCACGACGATTGGCTGTCCCCGCCTGTTGAGCGGTCTTGCAGTATTTGATAAGCGCTGCATTCTGTTTGGCAGCGAAGGCGGCGCACGGATTTTCAGCTCTAAGTTTGTGCAGGATGCACCGGATTACCAGCGCATGCAGTCTGCAAATAAGCCTACGGCGGTTGTGGAAGCGGTGGAGCCGATTTTGCTTGAGGCCAAGATTGTAGAGCCGACCTATTGCTGCGGCTGCGGCTGTGAGATCAGCTCTGTGCCGGCCCCCATCTGCCAGTGCTTTGGCGGAGAGGATATTGCACTGAACTGTGACGGCAACCGTCTGTTTGTAACACTTGGTCAGTTCTCTATCCTGCGCTTGGAGCGTGATATCCAGCTGCTGATGCCCGCATTCGATATCTGCATGCCGGAGCGTGATTGCAGCTGCACTGGCGCAGGCGGTGAAGAGGCCGAAGATCCGTGTGATGTCTTTGACCGGTTCGAGTTCCCCATTGATGAGTTCTTCCCGCCGCGCAGAGAGCCGCGCTGCTGCGATTCCTGCGGTTGTGGCTGCGGCAACAACGGCTGCAACAACAGCGACAATGCAGCGGGCGGCTGCGGTTCCGGTTCAGGCGGCGGACGATGCAAATGTAAGTAAACAAAAACAGCATTTTGACCGCCTTGGTTTAACACAACTGAGGAACCGGCATGGTTTTCACCATGCCGGTTCTTTTTGTCAAAGAAGATTTCATGAAAAGGTATGGGTTCTGTATCATTTTTAGCAGACGAATATGCAAGAGTCTGCTATCATACAAAGCAAAGGGGCGAAAGTGTTTCAAGCGAACAGTATTGTGCCAAAGCAGGCAGGTCGATGACTTCAATCTGCTTGCGGTGCGTGCGAATAATGTTTTGGCTCCGAAGCTCCGAAAGGCCGCGTGTTAGGTTGACACGGCTAATACCAAGAAGGTCGGCAATATCATCCTGCGTGATATCAATCACATGTTTCCGGATGCTATTCTGGCTGCCTAAAAGCAAATACAGTAAATTGCACAGCTTAAGGAAGAAATGATTGTATCCCTGATGGGCAGTCTCGTACAAAAGCCGGTTGACATACATGGAATACCAGTCCACAAGGTTTGCGCTTAGAGCGGGATTGGTCTCGAACATCGTTCGAAACTCGTCTTTGGTAAACTCCAGTACTTCCATATCGGAAATTGCCCTTGTAATCAGCGAGCGCTCGATTTTAAAATCATATTGATGATATCCCGGGAAGACGGTGCCGCTTCCGTGGAAAGAGATGATTTTCCGATGGCCATTTTCATGTTCCGCGTAGTTCTGCGCGACGCCGGAGATTATATAATGGATTTTCTCAAAAGGCGTGTTCGGCTCCCAAAGATAAGCGCCTTTTGAGAATACCCGTTTTTGATGCGGTTGTGAGAGAAAATAGGGGTAGAACTGCTCAAAGTCCTTTGCAAAAAAATAACGGGGGATAAGAATAGGATCACTTCCTTTCGTGCATATATTTTAACACTTTTTTGGCGGCTTTCAAAGGGTGGCAGACACTGCCGCAGGCCGAAAATTGAGGAGGAATGAAAGATGGAACACAAATGCAGAATTACTGTGCTGCGCAAGGAATGCTATCCAGATTTGCAGGAAGAGTATCTGGCAAATCCAAAATCAGGCGTATGCCCAATGTTTGAGGTCGGTCAGGAATTTATTTTGGAGCGCAACGGTGAACGGGATGACTTCTGGCATATGCTGGATGGAAAGTTTTGCGCTGAGGCATGGGATGCAATGAGTCGATATGTATATACTGCCCTGCAGGGCGGCTCGATTATGAAGGGCTGGACAAACGATGAAAAAATGATGATTGCCTGCTGCAACGACGGTACCCGGCCGGTAATTTTTAAAATTGAACGTATGGACGTGGAGGGATAATCGATGAGAAAGGTGCGGATTACCGTATTGAAGACAACGTTGGATGAAGAGCTTGCTGCGGAATACGGGGCGCCGGGCTTGGCAACCTGCCCGTTTCACAAAACGGGACAGGTATATTATGCCGATTATGCCAAACCGGAGGGCCTATGCGACGAAGCATGGAAAGCAATTTACCAATACGTGTTTGCTCTTGCGCACGGTGCGGGGAAGGAGCTGCTGTACTATGGGGATTGGATTTGCAAACCCGGCACGGCAATTTGCAGCTGTAACGACGGGCTGCGTCCGGTGATTTTTAAGTTGGAAGCAACAAACATTGAGTCTGAGGCTGCCGATGGTTCGGTTGCGCAATGACAAAACGCCGCATGCTATGCGGCGTTTTGTCATTGCGTCCGGCTTATGATCAGGCAAGATCGCCGTCGGTGATAAAAAAGCTGTCGGCCTGCATCTGGCACTGACGGTCCAATTCGGAAAATGTGCCGACAGTGCGGCGCACGGCTTCATATTCTGCACGGGCACGGGCATTTTCTCTGCCGGTGTATACGCCGCGGATGAGCAGGTTTTTGGGGGTGTCAAGCGGGGAAATATATTCCACAACAGACACTTTGTAGCCCTCCGCTTCCAGCTTCAATGCGCGCATGCTATCGGTGAGTACGTCGTTGAAACGCGCTTGAAATACGCCATATCGGGTCAGCGGCTCCAGGCCTGGAATGTGGTACTGATCCAGCAGCTCCTTATGGCAGCAGGGGACGCAGGCGATATACTTGGCTTGGGCGCGGATCGCGGTGCCAAGGGCAAGGTCGGTCGCGATATCGCATGCGTGCAGGGAAATCACCGCCGTCACATGCTTAGGCGGCTGGTATGTCCGCAAATCCGCCTGAATAAACTCCATATTGTGATAGCCGAGACGTGCCGCCATCTTTTTGCTTTCCTCGATTACATGGGCGTTGATGTCGATTCCGATCACACGGCAACGGCGGCGTAGCACGTCGCGCAGGTAATAGTTCATGACAAAGCTCAGATAAGATTTGCCGCAGGCGCAGTCCAACAGCAGAATCTCTTCGCTGTCATCCTGCTGGAACATGGGGGCAACCAGTTCGACATAGTGATCAATCTGGTTGTATTTGCGGATCATATCGTTTTTAATTTTGCCCTCTGCGGTCAGGATACCGATTTCACGCAGCAGGGGAGCGGCTTGATCTACCCGGATCAAGTATTCACGGCCGCTGGACAACAGCGGATTGGCTGCCGCGGCATTCCCTTCGGGGTCGGCTTTTCGTTCAGCCTGCTTCATATTCACGCCGCGCGCACCTACGGTAATTGTGATTTCCGCGCCACGTTCGGTGTAGACGAGTACGGACTCTTCGTAAACCTCAGCCTGTTGTGCAAAAAAATCCACAGCGCCTGCGGCATCCACCATACGCTCCGTACCCTGAAAGCGTAGCAGGTACATATTACCGTCCCCGATGCACAGTTTGCCCTCAAATCTTTTCTTACCGGCACGGAAGGTACAGTTTACGCGGACAAAATAATCGCGGTTCTGCTCCAGTCTTGCCTTGATGCCGATAAGCAAAAGCTTCAGCTTGCTTCGATCGCCCTTCTGCATGGTCACATAACTCCCTTGATACTTTTTTCTAAAGGTAAGTATAACGGCATTCGCGGCAGAACGCAAGCCATAAAAAAACCCTCCGGAAAAACCGGAGGGGAACGGCTCGTACAGATGCATGAGCTGCGGCCGGATATGAATTAATAGTTTTCTGCGCGGAGCTGGAAATATGCCTGCGGATGAGCGCAGACCGGGCAGATTTCCGGCGCCTGCTGGCCAATGTGGATATGGCCGCAGTTGGAGCACTGCCAAACCATATCGCCATCACGGGAGAATACCAAACCGCCTTCAATGTTCGCAAGCAGTTTGCGGTAACGTTCCTCATGCTCCTTTTCGATCTTACCGACCTGATCGAACAGAAAAGCGATATGATCAAAGCCTTCTTCGCGGGCCTCCTTGGCAAAGGTTGCATACATATCGGTCCACTCATAATTTTCGCCCGCAGCAGCGTCCGCCAGATTGTCCATCGTGGAGGGAATGCCGTCGTGCAGCAGTTTGAACCAGATCTTCGCGTGTTCCTTTTCATTGGCGGAAGTCTCCTCGAAGATAGCCGCCATTTGGACGTATCCGTCCTTTTTTGCCTTGGATGCGTAATACTGATACTTGGTATGTGCCTGAGACTCACCGGCGAAAGCGGTCATCAAATTAGCCTCGGTTTTGGTGCCTTTTAAGTCTGCCATAATAATTGCTCCTTCCATCCGTAAAATTTATAGATAAGAATAATTCCTATTTAGAGAATACACTGAATTGGATGAAAAGTCAAGAGGAAAAATTCATTTTGCAATATTTTTTCCAAAAGCCTGAAAATTATGCGGCAGGCACGCTGCATAAACCGCCTATATAGCGGACACAATAGACTCGAACCATTTCAAAGGAGGAACAACACATGAATGCAAACAAAGCAATTCGCTGCACGGTAACCCAATGCGCAAACCACAGCACCAGCAGTGATTACTGCGCGCTGGAGTCTATTAAGGTAGGTACCCATGAGGCGAACCCGACTCAGTGCAAGTGCACCGACTGTGAGAGCTTTACCTGCAAATAAGTGCAGCAAGTAGAAAACGCCTGTCGAAAAAGTGCTTTCGACAGGCGTTTTCCCTTGTTATTTAACCTCTCCAATCAGGCTTTCCCCAACAAAAATATGCAGCGCCTGCTGACAGTTGGAGATCTCGGCGATGTGGGGCGCGCCGCCAAACTCGCCGTCCAACGTCCAGGGCATCTCACGGTCAGCGGTAAACCGTACATATGGGGTTTTGAAGCGAATAATAAATTTGTTGTCGTCCGGTGCGATGAGCAGCTCGTTCAGGATCTGCTGAATTTCGAGCGGATTGGTGGGCGCCTTAACCAGAAAAACCTCAAACAAGCCGTCATCCAGCCCGACGTTGTGTACAATGCCTTTAAACCCGCCCACGGTGGTGGCGTTTGTCACCATGCCGAAAATAAATTCATCCTCAATCGTGCGGTCTTCGCATTCCACCTTCACATGGTAGGTTTGCAGGGTCGGAAGCGACTTGATTCCCTCAAGAATATACGCCATACGGCCGAGCGCATTTTTGGTGTTTTGCGGGGTGGAGTAGGACACCTCCGTAAACGCGCCAAACCCAGCCACATAAGTGAAATACCGGTCATTAAAACAGCCAACGTCGACGCAATAGGGCTTGCTGCGCAAGATGAGTTCGGCTGCATCCAGCGCTTTTTTGGGGATGCCGAGACTGGTTGCAAAGTCGTTTGTCGTACCCGAGGGAATGTAACCAAGCGCAGGTTTTTCCTTCAGCCGCATCAGCCCGGCTACCGTTTCATTGAGCGTGCCGTCGCCGCCGCTGCACACAATCAGGTCAAAGTCACTGCCGCGGTCGGTGACAATGCGCGTGGCGTCGCCCGACTGCTGGGTGGTATAAACCGTGACCTCATAGCCTGCTTTGACAAAGCGGTCAATGCAGTCGATCGCCTGATGGCGCATTTCGCCCTTTCCCGAATTCGGGTTCACGATAAACAGTAATTTTTGCGGCATACGGTCCACGCCTCCTTAAATGGGGAATTAATTAGACAAAAGGCTGCATACGGCGTTCGCATAGGCAACCGGATCCTCAAGCGAAAGGCCCTCAATCAGCTGCGCCTGCGCATACAGGATTTCTGTATAGGTTTTGAGTTTCTCTGCATCGCCGGACAGGGATACAAGCTTCTGGAAGATGGGATGGCCGGCGTTCAGCTCTAGCACACGCTCGGCTTTTACCGTCTGCTCGTCGCCCATACGCTGCTCTTTGAGCACTTTTTCCATCTCAAGGGAGACCATGCCCTCGGTGGATAGGCAACACGGATGGCTTTTCAGGCGGGATGTAAGCTGCACTTTGGCAACCTTGTCGCCAAGGGCCTCCTTCATCTGCTCGAGCAGACCCTTGTTTTCTTCCGACAGCTTTTCAATGGCCTTTTTCTCGTCCTCGCTGGCAAGGTCGAGGTCGCCGTCCGTAATAGATTTAAATTCCTTTTCCTTATAATTCTGCATCATCTTAATGCAGAATTCGTCAATATTGTCGGTCATGCACAGGACTTCATAGCCCTTGTCGCGCAGGCGCTCCATCTGAGGCAACAGACCAATTTTAGCAGCGCTTTCGCCGCAGGCATAATAGATGTATTTTTGGTCGTCCTTCATGCGGGAAACATACTCGTCGAGCGTAACCATCTTGCTTTCCGTCGAGGAGTGGTACATCAACAGGTCTTCCAGAAGCTCCTTGTGTGCTCCATATTCTACGTATGCGCCGTACTTGAGCTGCATACCGAACGCCTGGAAGAAGGTTTCGTACTTCTCGCGGTCATTCTTCAGCAGGTTCAGCAGTTCGGACTTGATCTTCTTTTCGAGATTGGTTGCAATCAGCTTGAGATGCCGGTCGTGCTGGAGCATCTCGCGCGAAATATTCAGCGACAGGTCGGCTGTATCGACCAGGCCGCGGACGAAGTTGAAATGATCCGGCAGTAAATCGGCGCAGCGTTCCATAATGAGAACGCCGTTGGAATAGAGCTGCAGGCCCTTCTCGTAATCCTTGGTATAATAGTTGAATGGCGCGCTGGCCGGGATGAACAGCAGGGCGTTGAAGGTAACGGCGCCCTCGGTATTCATATGGATATGGCGCACCGGATCCTTGAAATCGTAATATTTGGATTTATAGAAGCTGTTGTAATCCTCATCCTTCAGCTCGGACTTGGATTTCTTCCAGATCGGCACCATGGAATTGAGGGTGGTCAGTTCCATATAATCTTCATATTCTGGCTTTTCCGGATCGCAGCCTTCCTTCATGCGGCTGCGCGGCATCTCCATCTGAATGGGGTAACGGATGTAATCGGAATACTTGCGGACGATGGACTGGATGCGGTAAGGCTCCAGATATTCATCAAAGTTCTCATTTTCCGCGTTGTCTTTGATCGTCAGGACGATATCTGTACCGGCTTCGGCTTTTTCCACCGGGGTGATGGTGTAGCCGTCCGCGCCGTCGGAAACCCAAAGATTGCTTTCGCCGGTCTTTTCCGAGCGGGAAAGCACTTCGACGGTCTGAGCTACCATGAACGCCGCATAAAAGCCGACGCCAAACTGGCCGATGATGTCGACGTCCTCGCCCTTGTCCATCTGCTGCTTAAAAGCCAGCGAACCGGAGCGGGCAATGGTACCAAGGTTTTCCTCGAGTTCTTCGGCGGTCATGCCGCAGCCATGGTCGGAAATCGTCAATTTGCGCGCATCCTTGTCGATCGTGATGCGAATGGGCAGAGAATCGCGGGTAACGCCGGTTTTGCCCTCCTGCATGGCATTATAATACAGCTTGTCGGTTGCATCGGATGCGTTGGAAATTAGCTCGCGCAGGAAAATTTCATGATGGGTATAGATTGAGTGGATCATCAGATCCAGCAGGCGCTTGGATTCCGCCTGAAACTCTTTCTTTGCCATGGTAAAATACACCTCGAAAAATTAAATTTCTGGAGTTAGCACTCAAAGTATATGAGTGCTAACACTGTACATGATAATACCATGTTTTGAAAAAATCAAGAGGGTAGGACAAGATTTACATCCCGTTCATTTTTATCGGAGTTTGTTGCGGTCGATGCCCCGTGTGCGCAAGCGATTGCGCACAGTTTCGCGCAGCAGGGTGTACACGATGGAAAACAGGGGGATATTAATAATCATCCCGACGACGCCCATGGTGCTCGCGCCCAGCGTGACAGCCATGAGTACCCAGATGGACGGCAGCCCGACCGAGCTTCCGACCACATGCGGATAGACCAGATTGCCCTCCACCTGCTGCAAAACCAGAAAGAGGATCAAAAACCACAATGCCTGTAGCGGGCTGACGATTAAAATCAGGAAAATGCCCACGCCGCAGCCGATAAAGGCGCCGAAAATGGGAATCAGAGCCGTCACCGCAATGAGTATGGAGATTACCATTGCGTACGGCATACGCAGCAGCGACATGGAAAAAAAGAACATCAGGCCAAGAATACAGGCCTCCAGACACTGGCCGGAAATGAAACTGGAGAAGGTATCGCTGGACAGCTGGCAGATTTCAAGGAAGCGATCCGCCTTGTTTTCGGGTGCAAACGAATACAGAACACGCTTGAACTGGCCGCCCAGTTTTTCCTTTTGCAGCAGAAGATAGATGGCAAAGACCAAACCAATGGTAAAATTGGCCACGCTGCCGATGATGGTCGACGCAACATTAAAGGTGCTGCCCAGCACATTGCCGTTTGCAAAGAAATTCCAGACTGTCTCGCCAATGGTTTTCCAATCGGCTTTGCTCCAGTCGGTGGCAAACGCCTGAATTTCCGCAAAAATTTCTGGATATTCACGCGCGAGCGAATCCACATAAACAATCAGCTGGTTGAAAAATTCCGGGATTCGGTCACGCATGGTCAGAAATGACCGCGCCATTTCCGGCACGACCATGAGCAGCAGCACACATAGCGCTGCAATGACGAGCGCCAGTGTAAGCAGCAACGACAACACACGACGCATGCGGTAAAACGGATTGCGTTTGCGTCCATAGCGCCGGGGGAATAGTTTGCCCTCCAAAAAACGCATGGGGACATTCAGGATGAATGCAATTGCACCGCCAATGATGAACGGCATTGCTAAATGCAGCAGGGACTGAATG
>URFQ01000022.1 GCA_900547195.1 uncultured Butyricicoccus sp. | reverse complement strand
ATTTATGGCGGCGGGCGTACTTGTCGAAAAACTGTAGTTTTTCGACAGTCTGAAACGCGCTCTACGAGCGCGTTTGAGGTCAGGTTCAGGCAGTGGCTGCGGCCAGGCGCAGTGCGCCCATCCGCCCGGTGATCAGGGAAGCGGCCGCGATCTTGATGGCGTCGCCTGGCAGGTAGGGCAGCACGCACATGCTGAGCGCCGGGCCGAGCGCAGTCTGGTTCAAAATCATGAACCACGCCGTGCCGAACGCATAGCAGGCCGCAAGGCCGGCCACCATCGCCACCGGCGGCATCCAGCGGGTACGGACACAGGAAATCAGCGCGCCGGTCAGGGCTGCGGCGGCCAGATAGCCGATCAGGTATCCGCCCGTCGGGCCGGCAAGCACCTGAAAGCCACCGCGCATGCCGCTGAATACCGGTACACCCACAAGGCCAAGCAACAGATAAACCGCCTGCGCGGCGGTACCCCATTTGGCGCCGAGCAGTGCGCCGGACAGGAACACGGCAAGCGTCGACATGGAAACCGGCACCTGCCACGGGGTCGGGATGATGAGCTGGCTGCACACCGCAGTCAGTGCCGCGAGCAGCGCGGTATAACAAAGCTGTCTGATTTTCATTGGGAGTCTCCTTGTAAACTTATTTTCACTCTATTGGTTGACAATCCGAGTATACCGCATTTGTCAACGCAAGTCAATGAATAAGTTTACAATTTTGCAGTTTCCCTTTTTTCCTCGGATATGCTATACTGAATATGATGTATTTCAGAAACCACGACGCAGGGGGGACGCGGGCATGGAATTTTTGAAAGGGCTCTGGGAACGCTGGAGCACCCGGATTGTCATTTTTTCTAAGTGGATTGTATTCTCATGCCTGATTGGCGCCGTGGTCGGCGCGGTCGGCGGCGCGTTTCATGAGGCGGTGAACCTCGCCACCGCATACCGCGAAGCCCACAGCGGGGTCATCTACCTGCTTCCGCTCGCCGGCCTGGCCATTTTGGGGCTGTATCAGCTTTGCGGCCTGCCCCGCGACCCGGGCACCAACTATGTGCTTGTGGCGGTGCGGGAAAACGACCCCATCCGCCTGCGCATGGCGCCGCTCATCATTATTTCGACGGTTTTGACCCATCTGTTCGGCGGTTCCTCGGGCCGCGAGGGCGCAGCGCTCCAGATGGGCAGCTCCATTTCCGACCGTCTCGGCCGCCTGATGGGCCTGGACGGCAAAGACGAACGCATCATTATGATGTGCGGTATGGCAGCCGGTTTTTCCGCCTTATTCGGCACGCCGCTGGCGGCGGCGGTATTCGCCATGGAGGTGTGCAGCGTGGGGGTCATGTACTACGCTGCGATATTCCCGTGCATGCTGTCCTCCCTGCTCGCTACGCTGGTTGCCCGGCAGCTGGGCTGCCATCCGACCGCGTTCTCCCTGGCCGAAGTACCGGCGCTCAGTTATCCCATGGTGCCGCGCGTGCTGGCGCTTGGCATGCTGTGCGCCGCAATCGCCATCCTGGTATGCACGGTGTTTGGCGTAACCCACCGCTTTTTCGTGCGGTATCTGAAGCGCCCGTATGTGCGCATCGCCGTCGGCGGCCTGCTCGTCGTATTGCTGACGCTGCTGTTCGGCACGCATGCATATAACGGCGCGGGCATGGACGTCATTGCACGCGCGGTCGCCGGCGAGGCGCGGCCGGAGGCCTTCCTGCTCAAGCTCATCCTCACCGCCATCACGCTCGGCTCAGGCTTCAAGGGCGGCGAAATTGTGCCGTCCCTCTTCATCGGCGCGACCTTCGGCTGCTTTTACGGTGCTTTTCTCGGCATCCCGGCCGGGTTTGCCGGCGCGCTGGGCATGACCGCTGTGTTCTGTGGGGTCACCAACTGCCCTCTGACCTCCATTCTGCTGTCTTATGAGCTGTTTGGCGGGGACGGGTTGCCGCTTTTCGCGCTGTGCGTCGCGGTCAGCTATATGCTGTCCGGCTACCGCGGGCTGTACAGCGAGCAGAAAATTATGTATTCCAAATACAGCGCCGAGTTTGTCGGCAGACGGTCGGGCGATTAATCCCCCGCGAAATCTTGACAAGGAGCATCCCATTATGAAACCCATCGATTACACCCTTTACGTGATTACCGACCGCGCCTGGCTGCGCGGCGCATCCCTCGCGAACGCCGTCGCACAGGCCATTGAGGGCGGCGCGTCCCTTGTGCAGATCCGCGAAAAGCACGTCCCCACGGAGGAATACATCCTCCGCGCCCGGGAGATCAAGGCCGTGTGCGGCCGGTACGGCGTGCCGCTCATCGTCAACGACAGCGTGGAGGTTGCGCAGGCGGCCGGTGCAGGCGTGCATCTCGGGGCGGACGACGGGGATATCGCCGAAGCCCGCCGCATCCTCGGCCCGGACGCGATCATCGGCGCGACCGCCAAAACCATCGCGCAGGCGCAGACGGCCGAACGCGCGGGCGCGGACTATCTCGGCGCGGGCGCGGTGTTCGGCTCCACGACCAAGACCGACGCAAAGCCCATGTCCATCGCGCAGTTTTCGGAAATTTGCAAGTCCGTCTCCATCCCGGTGGTCGCCATCGGCGGCGTGAGCGCGGACAACGCCCTGCAGCTGACGGGCGCGGGCGCGGCCGGGCTGTGCGTGATTTCGGCGGTGTTCGCCCAGCCGGATATCCAGACGGCCGCGCGGCGCATGCGCGCCCTCGCAGAGGAGGTTTGCCGATGATCCGCGGCGCGATTTTCGACATGGACGGCACGCTGCTCGACTCCATGTGCGTGTGGGAGCAGCTCTCCCAGCGTTATCTGGACAAATTCGGCATCCGCATTACCGGCGCCGATTATGCGGCGCTCGAAGCGCGCACCCAGTATCAGGGCGCGCAGTATTTCTGCGGGCGCTATCCAGAAATCACCGAAACGCCCGAACAGGTCGTCGCAGGATTGGACAGCCTGATTTGCAGCCGGTATGAGACGCTCGCGCAGCCGCGCGAAGGCGTGCTCGAGCTGCTCGCCGCCCTGCGCGGCGCGGGCGTCCGGATGGCCGTCGCAACCCTGACCGACCGCAAGCACGCGGAAAAGGCGCTCGCCGACCGCGGCATGCTGGACTTTTTCGATTTCATGCTCACAATCGACGACGTGGGCGTGAGCAAGCGCGACCCCAAAATCTACCGCATGGCGGCCGCGCGCATGGGCCTGCCTGCGGGCGAATGCATGGTGTTCGAGGACGCGCCCTACGCGGGCGAGACCGCCAAAAAAGCCGGCTTCCAGGTGTGCGGCGTGGCCGAGCCGTGGTATGCAGCCGGGGAAAAACAGCTGCGCGCGGCCAGCGACCTCTTTGCGGAACATGGCTTTTCCGAGGTGCTTCCCGTCCTTCTGCACAAAATCGGGAAATAATCGCATTTTTTACGCAAAACCCATTGCAATACCGTTTATATTCCTTTAAAATAAGGATAGTACGTGGCTGCATGCGGATTTTCCGCGATGCAGCCCCATTTTTCGCCATTTTTGATGAGGAGGGAATTCATGGACCAATCCCAAAACAAAATGGGCACGCAGAAAATGGTGCCCCTGATCTTCTCCATGGCGCTCCCCGCCATGATTTCCATGCTGATCAATGCACTGTACAACATTGTGGACAGCATCTTTGTCGCCAAGTATTCGCAGGACGCCCTGACAGCGGTCTCGCTGGTGTTTCCGCTCCAGCAGCTGGTCATCGCCATTGCGGTTGGCACTGCGGTCGGCGTCAACTCGCTCATTGCCCGCCGCCTGGGCGCGCGCATGCAGGAGGACGCCGACTGCGCCGCACGGCACGGCGTCGCGTTGTCGGTGGTGGGCGGCGTCGTGTTCATCCTGATCGGCTTTTTCCTGAGCGGCCCGTTTCTCGCCGCGTTTACGGACAGGCCCAGCGTGCTGAACCAGGCCGTGCAGTATTCGCACATCGCGGTCGGCCTGTCCATCTTTGTGATGGTTTCGGTGATGTGTGAGAAGATCCAGCAGGCAACCGGCAACATGATCATCCCCATGTGCCAGGGCCTGACCGGCGCGATCATCAACATCATCCTCGACCCGCTGATGATCTTCGGCATCGGCCCATTCCCGGAAATGGGTATCCGCGGCGCGGCGGTTGCGACCATCATCGGCCAGACCGGCGGCATGTTTGTCGGCGTCTGGGGCGCGTTTGTACATCAGAAAATTGTGGACGTGCGCATGCGCGGCTTCCGCTGGAAGGGCGGCACCGTGCTCGAAATCTACCGCGTCGGCCTGCCCGGCATCATCATGCAAAGCGTAGTTTCGGTCATGACGGCCGGCCTGAACCTCATTTTGATCTCGTTTTCTGAGGTTGCGGTTTCGGTGCTCGGCATTTACTTCAAGCTGCAAACCTTTATCTTTATGCCCGTTTTTGGCATCAACCAGGGGGCGCTGCCGGTCATGGGCTTCAACTATGGCGCGCGCAACCGGGCGCGTCTGATGAGCGCGTATAAAGTTGCGCTGTGCGGTGCATTCTGTATTATGCTGTTCGGTTTGGTCGTGTTCCAGCTGCTGCCTGAGCAAATGCTCATGCTGTTTGCAGATACCAAGGACGACGCCGCCACCGCGGCGCTGCTGGAAACTGGCGTACCCGCCCTGCGCACCATCAGCTGGTCGTTCCTTGGCGCTGCGTTCGGCATCATCAATTCGACCATCTTCCAGGCCATTGGCCGCGGCATTGCCAGCCTGATCGTGTCGGTTTGCCGCCAGCTGGTTGTCATCCTGCCGGTTGCGTGGCTGCTCGGCCGCGTGCGCGGCCTTTCCGCCATCTGGTGGGCCTTCCCGATTGCCGAGGTGGCCGCGTTCGCGATCTCATTTGCCCTGCTCTACCATGCGCACCGCACCGAACTGCGCTTTCTGGACGCGCCGAAGGAGGGGTAATCCATGCTGCGCACACTGATTTGGTTCACCTATTTCTGGCTGTATCTGCTGCTGTGTATCCCGATCAGCTTGTACATCCGCCATCTCGCCAAAAAAGATGGTGCAAAGGCCGACCGGTATGTGGCGCACTTTGTCAAAAACTGGGCGCGCCGCCTGCTAAAGCTTGCCGGCGCAACCGTGCGCGTGACCGGGCAGGAAAACCTGCCGAAAAGCGGCGCATACATGGTGGTCGCCAACCATCAGGGGTATTTTGATATCCCGATCATGCTGACCTGCGTGGGCGAGCCGCGCGGCCTGGTAGCCAAGCAGGAGATCGACCGCATCCCGGGCATCCGCACCTGGATGCGCTACCTGCATTGCCTGTTTGTAGACCGCAGCAGCCCGCGCGCTGGCGCGCAGACCATCGTGGACGGCGCCGGGCTGCTCGCAGGCGGCCACAGCCTGACCATTTTTCCGGAGGGCACACGCTCCAGGGGCGGCCCGGTGAAGGAATTCAAGGCGGGTGCCTTCCGCATGGCGTCGCGCGCCGGGGTTCCGGTTGTGCCGGTGACCATCGACGGCTCCTTCCGCCTGATGGAGGGCAACAAGATGCGCATCCGTCCGGCGGTGGTCGACATCACCATCCATCCGGCGGTGGAAACCGCGGGGATGGGCCGTGAGGGCCTGCGCGCCCTGCCGCACATGGTCAAAGAAACGATTGAAGCAAAGCTTGCTTACTAATTGCAGAAAAACCGGCGCTTATACATGGATAAGCGCCGGTTTTTGTTCACAATTTTGAATTTTTTCATACAGCAGCCCGACTTCCTCGCGCGAGGCGAAGCCGGACGAAAAAGCGCTGGCGCTGCCCGCCGCCACCGCCATGCGGAACGCATGCGCCTCCTCCCCGCTTTCCTGCCAGCCCGCAAGGAAACCCGCGACCATGCTGTCCCCCGCGCCGACCGCGTCCACCAGTTTGCCCTGCGGCGCGGACAGCCGCATCGCCTCCCCAGCCTCCGGCACGAATACCGCGCCCGCGCCGCCGAACGACACCAGGACATTCCGCGCCCCGCATGCCTGAAGCCGCCGGGCGTAGCAAACCGCATCCGCATGCGTGCTGATCCTTACGCCAAATAACGCGCCAAGCTCATGCTGGTTCGGCTTGATCAGGAACGGGCGGGCTTCGAGCGCGTCCAGCAGCAGCCCGCCCGCAGCGTCCACCACGGCGGCCGCCCCGCGGGCAGCGGCGGCGGCCGCCAGATCGCGGTAAACCGTCTGCGGCGCGCCTTCCGGCGCGCTGCCCGCCAGGCACAGCACATCGCCTGGAGCCAGGCCGGCAAGCTGCTCTTCCAGCCGTTTCAAATGGCAGGGTTCCAGCACGGGGCCGCGTCCATTGACCTCCGTCCCTTCCACGGAGCGCAATTTCAGATTGATGCGCGAATCGCCCTTTGCCACCCTGAGGAAGTCGGTGCGCAGGCCGCATCCTGCAAGCTTGCGGCAGATTTCCTCACCCGTGAAACCCGCCACGAAACCGAGCGCGATGCTCTCCACCCCGAGGTTTTGCAGCATCAGCGACACATTGACGCCTTTCCCGCCTGGCCGGATCTGCTCGGCACAGGTGCGGTTGGTCATGCCGAGCTGGAAATTCTCCACGTCGACGATATAATCCAGCGAAGGGTTCAGGGTGACGGTATAGATCATAGCGGACGGCTCCTTTTTGTTTCTATCCCCTATTATAGCCCGCATCCACGCCCGGCGCAACGGAAAACCGCCCTTTCCAGGGCGGTTTTCGCTTATCCGTCGCGCTGCTCGGTCAGACGGGGCGACGTGCCGCCCTGCTCTGGCGGGCGCACGGCCGCGCCGCGCAGCTTTAAATATTCCGCGGTGTAATCTTCCGGGGTTTTGGGCGGATGATCCACCGCAGCCGTGTCGATATGCGCGTGGTCGTCATACTTCGGGAAACATTTTTCCTCCATGCGGATTCCCTCCTTCGGTGGTAGCTTGCCGCAGGCGGCGCGGTTTTATCCCTCCTCTGCCCAGAAACCCGCGCGCTTTTGCGGCGCAGCCGCCTCGATTTTTCGGCTGTACAGGTATGCACCGATCCGCAATCATATGGCTGTCCCGGGAAAAAATCCATTCAGTGCGTCTCGAAATTTATACCAATGAGACCGCCCGCTCTGCGGGCTCAGACTTGTCGAAAAACTACAGTTTTTCGACAAGTACGCCCGCCGCCATAAATGGCTCTGGGCGAGGGAGTTTTGAAAAGGCGCATAAATGAGCCATTTCAAAACTCTTGTTGTCAAAAAAGTCAGGCACATGTCCTGACTTTTTTGAGAATTTTATACGCGCTGTGGCGTGGGGAACTTTTTCGACAAGCTACGCCCGCTCTGCGGGCTGTATTTTTCATGATCCGGCATAATATCAATAAAAACGCACCCTTTTTACAGAGTGCGTTCCAAATTTTTTGATGATTCCGCATGTATGAAACCAACCGACTCCCCCTCCGCGAGCGTCACCGGAAGCACAATGCGTTCGCTGATGGTCTCCCCGTTCTGGATGAACGAAATCAGCTTTTTCACGCAGGCCTCCGCCTGTGCCGCGCAATGCACATCCACCGAGGTAATCGCCGGGATCGCCATTTTGCCCATCACAGTGTTGTCGAAGCCCACAAGCGCCACATCCCCGGGCACCGAAAACCCCTGCGCGAGAAGCGCCTTCATCCCAATCATCGCCATATTGTCGTTCGTGCAGATGAATGCCTCGGGCATGGTTTCACAGCGCTGCAGCGCCGCAAACAAACGCGGATAATCATAAACATGCACCCGATCCATGTCGGTCACCACATGCCCCGGATTGACCGGCAGCCCATAATGCATCATGGCGCCCATATAGCCTTCGTACCGCTCCATAAATCCGGTACTGTGGTTGGGATTGCCCAGAAAGCCAATTTTGCGGTACCCGCGGCCGTACAGATGCCCAACCGCCATCAGGCCGCCCTTGAGGTTATCCTCAATGATGGTGCATACCTGCAAATTGTCGTACCGTGTGCCGGTCGCGATGACCGGGATCCCGCACCGGGCAACCTTGGCCGCAATGCGCTCCTCCATGTCGCCGAGGATGATAATACCCGCGATCGAGTTGCTTTCAAACTTGCGGCGCAGCTCATCCAGGGCCACGTCGCAGGACGTGCCGCTGAAAACCATGAGGTTGTAATTATATTCGTGCGCTGTGCTCAGGATGTGCTGATGGAAGCTCATATAGAAATAGGAATCCCGCAGGCGTTCCCCGGTGGAGACCAGGCCGATGTTCCGCATTTCGGCCTTGCCCTTTTGCCCGAAATAGCCGAGTTCTTCGGCAATCTGGAGGATGTTTTCCCGGGTTTCCTGTTTGACACTCGGCATGTTCCGCAGTGCAAGAGAAACCGTGTTGACCGATACCCCCGACCGCTGCGCAATATCCTTCAGTGTGACTCTCATACCCATACCTCCATACAGGATTTCGCATCCTGATTGCTTCAATATACCATTTTATGATACTCCATTTCTCAGTTAAAAGCAACAGAAAAACGAAGGCCGCGGGAAACCGGGATGGCGGCCGCCTTTTTATAAAAAAACAGCGCCGGTGCGGCGCTGTTTTTCCCAGATTGACTTAACCGAGCTTTACGCCGGACTCCTGAATCTTCGCCTCGACCTCTGCACGGAAGTCTGCAACATTCTCCGCGTTCAGGACAACAACATCCAGCGGCTGCTGCTTTTCAACGGTTTCGCCCTTCAGCAGCTTGACCGCGTTGACAACGCCCTGATAACCTTCCTCGATGGGCTGCTGCGCAACCGAACCGCTCATCTCGCCCTTTGCGATGGAATCCATTGCATTGAAGGTGCCGTCAAAGCCGACAACAACAACGTCCTTCAGGCCGGCGGCAGCAACGGCCTGGTATGCGCCCAGCGCCATATCGTCGTTGGTGGAGTAGAATGCTTTGATGTCCGGGTTCGCCTGGATAATGTTCTCCGCGACATTGACCGCCTTGCCGCGATCGGAGTCCGCCGGCTGAATCGCCACCACTTCCAGGCCCGCGGCTTCCATGGCTTGCTGTGCGCCGTCTGCGCGCTGGTCATGGACCGTCTGGCCAACCAGGCCGCGGATGATAGCAACCTTATCGCCCTTTTGCAGCTTGGAGGCAATGAACTCGCCGCCCTGTCGGCCTGCGTCCAGGTTGCCGGTGCCGACGAAGCAGGAGTACAGGGATTCGTCGTCGGTGTTCAGCATCGCGTCAATCAGAACCAGCGGGATGCCCGCGCTTTTGACCGTTTGCGCCGCGGAGACCAGCGAGGTCGGCTCGTTCGCCGCGAGCACGATGGCGTCCACCTTATTGTTGACCGCATCTTCGACCATGTTGATCTGTGTCGCAGAGTCGGATTCCGCGTTCGGGCCAATGACGTTGACCTTGACGCCCAGCTCCTTGCCGGCCAGCTTTGCGCCCGCCTCAACCATATGCCAGTAATCGCTGTTAAGCGCCATGCAGATGGTCGTGATCTCATACGCATCGCCGCCGTCCGCAGGCGAGGACGCCACGGGCTGCGATCCGCCGCCGCTTGCCGCGGGTTCCTTACCGTCTCCGCCGCCGCAGCCCGCCAGGGTTCCGGTGAGCATCAGCCCGCTCATTGCCAGCGCCAACATTCTTCTCTTCAGTTTCATCGTTTTTTCCTCCTTAATAAATGGTTGTATTCTCTTCCTCTCCCGAGGGGATGCTACAGAACTTATGCGGCCGCCTTTTCTTCCCTCTTCATGCGCTTGACCCGCTTGAAGCCGCCGCCGCGCACAACGTCGATGAATACCGCGACGATGATGATGCCGCCGAGGAAAATGGTCTGCATATCCGAGGATACATTCAGCAGGTTCAGGCCGTTGCGCAAAACGGAAATCAGCAGCACGCCGGTAAAGGTGCCGAGCACGTTGCCCTTGCCGCCGAAGAAGCTGGTGCCGCCGATGATGACCGCAGCGATGGCGTCGTTTTCCAGCAGGTTGCCGGACAGCGGATACGCCGAATCGGTACGGCCGGTCAGCATGATGCCGCCGAGGGCAGCCATAACGCCCGAAATCACATAAACGCTGGTGCGGACAAAATCCACGTTGATGCCAGACAGGCCCGCCGTATTGATATTGCCGCCGACCGCGTAGATATGGCGGCCCAGGGTCGTATAGTTCAGGAAGACGCTGAACAGGATGTATACAAGCAGCATCAGCACAAAGGATACCGGGATGCGCCCCAGCGGGGACTCCGGGTTGCTGCTCAGGAACGAGGAGCCGGCCCATTTGATCGCGAGCGGCATGCCCGCAATCGGGGTTGCGCCCGTGATGACAAGGCCGACGCCCTTATAGATGTTCTGCGTGCCGAGCGTGGAGATAAAGGGGTGGGGCAGCTTGCACTTTGTAAGCAGCAGGCCGTTGATAAGGCCAAGTACGGCGCCGGACAGGATGCAGACGATCAGGCAAAGGATGGGGTTCCAGCCCAATTCCACCGCGCATTTGGCCATGACGATGGTGGACAGCGTCATGGTATAGCCGATGGACAGGTCGATACCGGCCGTCAGGATGCAGACCATCATGCCAAGCGACAGGAAGCCGTTCAGGGCGGTCTGGCGCGCGACGTTCATCAGGTTGCCCACGGTCAAAAAGTTCTCGTTTTTCACGGTCAGGAAAATACCCAGCAGGAGCAGCGCCACCAGTGGGCCTGCCTTGCCGATCAGTTCTTTCATTTTGGTTGCCGCAGAGTTGTTCATTCCAGTTTACCTCCCGTTGCCAGCGTCAGGATTTCTTCCTGTCCAACCGAGCCGTCGTTTGCCACGATGCCGGTCTGCCTGCCTTCATACATAACCATTACGCGGTCGCTCATGCCGAGGATCTCCTCCATTTCCGAAGAGACCATGATGATTGACGCGCCGTCCTCGAGCAGGGAATTCATAATGTTGTAGATTTCCACCTTGGCGCCGACGTCGACCCCCTTGGTCGGTTCATCAAAGATAAATACCTTGGCGCCGGACAGCAGCCATTTGAGGATAACGATCTTCTGCTGGTTGCCGCCCGAGAAATTGACCGAAAGCTTATCCGGCTGCATGGGGCGCAGGTTCAGGTAATTCCCGTACTTTTCCACCATTTCACGGCGTTTTTTGTTGCTGATGAGGCCGAGCTTGTTCTTAAACTGCCGCATGGTGACGATTGTGCCGTTCTCGATGACGTCATGGATGAGGATAAGGCCCTCCTCCTTGCGGTTCTCGGTGATGAGGACGACGCCCTTTTTGATGGCGTCCTGCGGGTTTTTGATGCGGACTTCCTGCTCGTCGATATAGATATGGCCGTCGGCCAGCGGGTCTGCGCCGAAGATGGCGCGCATGGTCTCGGTGCGCCCCGCGCCGACCAGGCCGAACACGCCGAGCATTTCGCCCTTCCGAACCGAAAACCCGATGTTATCAAACTTCTCCGCGCTCAGACCCTCGCAGCGGAACACTTCACCGCCGATGGGGACGTCACGTTTCGGGAACTTCTCTTCCAGCGAACGGCCGACCATCATCTTAATGATCTGATCCTCGGTCACGCCCGCTACGTCGATGGTCGGGCCGGAATTTTGGCCGTTTTTCAGAACCGTGACCTTATGCCCAACCTTTTTCGCCTCATCAAGCTTATGGGTGATGAACAGGATGGAAACCCCGTCCTTCTGGTTGAGCTCCTGCATCAGGTCGAGCAGGAAATCAATCTCCTTGCGGCTGAGCGACGAGGTCGGCTCGTCCATGATGAGCAGCTTGGCGTTGCGGTCGATCGCACGGGCGATCTCCACGAGCTGCCGCTGGCCCATACCGAGCTTCTCCATCGGGGTGTCCACATCAAGATCGGCCAGCCCGACACGCTCCAGCGCTTTTCGGGCGCAGCGTTTCTGCTCCTTCCAATCGATGAAGCCGCCCTTGCGCTTTTCAAAGCCAAGATACATGTTTTCGACCACGCTCAGGCAGGGGATATTGCTCAGCTCCTGATAGATGACCGCAATGCCGAGGTCATACGCATCCTGGATGCTGTGCAGCTTGGCCGGCCGGCCGAGCCAGAACATCTCGCCGCCCTCGGGCTTATTGATGCCGATTATGGTTTTGATCATGGTTGATTTGCCCGCGCCGTTCTCGCCAAGCAGCAGGTGGATTTCCCCCTGATGGATGGTGAGGTTGACGTGGCTCAGTGCCACAACGCCGGGGAAGATTTTGGTGATATCGCGCATTTCCAGCAGCGGCGCCTGTGCCTTGCCTGCTCCCGTTCGCTCCGTGACAGGCCGCGTGCTCTCTGACATCTTCACTCCTCCTTGCTTCTCTTCCGATGCTCCGCGAAGTTGTTATCCTTAGTATATTTCACGATTTATCATATGTCAATCACATTAATCACGATAATTTTCACGAAAATTCCTTTGGCTTCATATGCAAAATGCACGATTATTTTGTTTAGCATCCGTTTGCATTTGTTTGTACATCCAAAGGCATTCTTTCTCTCAATTGTCTATATTTCTGTATAACCCGGCCAAACTGCGTCTTTTTTGCTGAAATATTGCTTTTATTTTGTTTTCATTGCGCTGCATTTATGCTTTTTGTCCCTGACAAACTCTTTTTTCAGAAAGCTGCGTTTTTGCCGCTTTGCACAATTTTTCTTTTTCATATTTGTAATATTAATTTTATTGACATTTTCATATTATGTGGTACGATAGTTTCAACAGGAAAACCACCCAGGGCGAACGCCATACCCGGCCTCCCTGGTAAATGCGAAACTTGAACTTGGAGGTAGATCTCTATGAAAAAGACTTTGGGCATCGGTGTCATCGGCCTCGGCCGCCTAGGCTATCAGCACGCCATGAACGTCACCCGCACCATGGGCGCACGTCTGGTCGCGGTTTCCGACCCGTTCCCGGCAGCGCTTGAGCGCGGCGTCGACGACTTTGGCGTGACCGGCTATGCCGATTACAAGGAAATGCTGAAGGATCCGGCTGTGGAGGCTGTTGTTGTCGCGACCCCCACCCAGACCCACTACGACGTCCTGATGGATGTGATCGCGTCCGGCAAGCCGATCTTTGTGGAAAAACCCATTACTTTTACCGCGGAGGAAGCGGAAAAGATTATGGAAGCCGTCGAAAAGGCAGGCCTTTACTTACAGGTCGGCTTCATGCGCCGCTTTGACCCGGGCCATGTCGCCGCCAAGAAGATGATCGAATCGGGCGCCTGCGGCAAGCCGATTTACATCCACGACTGCCAGCGCGACCCCAACGGCCCCCCGCCGGCATATGTCCCGCAGTCCGGCGGCCTGTTCGTTGACATGGGCATCCACGACCTCGATGTTGCCCGCTGGCTGATGGGCTGTGAGATCACGGAAATTTACGCGCAGGGCGCTGTCCTGAAGCATGCGTTCCTAAAAGACCTGAACGACGTGGACGACGGCCAGATGCTGCTCAAGTTCCAGAACGGCGGCCTCGGCATGATCGAAATTAGCCGCAACGCGAACGACGTGTACGACACCCGCACCGAAGTGATCGGCCTGACGAAGAGCGTGTTTGTCGGCCAGGAACAACTGACCCCGTTCAAGACGGTCGGCGGGCAGGAAATTACCTACGACATGGCGAACTGGTGCCTCGGCCGCTTCAAGGACGCTTACGAGCTGGAAATGTCCGCCTTTGTGCAGAACGTCCTCGAAGGCAAGCCGTCCCCGGTCACCGCATACGACGGCATGATCGGCATCAAGCTGGCGCTGACCGCAACCGCTTCATTCCGCGGGAATAAGCCCATGCAGCTGACCTACTAAGACCTTTTCTTCTTCTCTTAATATCTCACCCCGAAAGCGGCAGGACGCCAAATGGTATCCTGCCGCTTTCCGGCGCAAAAAAAGCTTCCGCGTTTCCGCAGAAGCTTTTTGCACGCTCATATCAGGTTTTGCTTGCCCACTCGCCCGTCGCCAGCGCCGTGAGATAGGCGTTGATGAAGCCGTCAAGATCGCCGTCCATCACCGCGTTAATATTCGTGTTCTCAAACGCGGTACGGGTGTCCTTGGCCAGCGTATAGGGCATGAAGACATAGGAACGGATCTGGCTGCCCCATTCGATCTTCTTCTGATCGCCCTTGATGTCGGAAATCTTGTCGAGATGCTCGCGCTCCTTGATCTCCACCAGCTTGGAACGCAGCATACGCAGGCAGTTATCCTTGTTCTGGAACTGGCTGCGCTCGGTCTGGCACGAAACCACGATACCGGTCGCCTTGTGGATCAGGCGCACCGCCGACGAGGTCTTATTGATGTGCTGGCCGCCCGCGCCGCTGGAGCGGAAGACCTGCATCTCATAATCCTCGGGCTTGATCTCAAAATCCGTGGAAGTGTCCGGAATATCCGGGATGACCTCGACCGCCGAGAACGACGTATGCCGGCGTCCGGACGAGTCAAACGGCGAAATACGCACCAGACGGTGCACGCCCGATTCGCCCTTGAGGAAGCCATAGGCGTTTTCGCCTTCAATGATGATATCGGCCGACTTGAGCCCAGCCTCTTCGCCGTCCTGGTAATCCATGATTTTGTAGGTGAAGCCGTGGCGCTCCGCCCAGCGGGTGTACATGCGGTACAGCATGGAGCACCAGTCCTGCGCCTCGGTGCCGCCCGCGCCGGCGTGGAAGGACACGAGCGCATTGTTGCGGTCGTATTCCCCGGTGAGCAGGGTGGACATTTTCTGCTTTTCCATCTCTTCTTCGACGTGGGCATAGCCGTTCTCCAGCTCCTCGAGCATGGATTCGTCGTTTTCCTCAATCGCCATTTCGCACAGGGTCAGCAGATCCTCCCACTGGCTGTGCAGGTTGTTATAGCCTTCGATCTTGCCCTTTAACGCGCCCATGCGCGACACGACTTTCTGGCTTTCCTCCGGCTTATCCCAAAAGCCGGGCTGCGCCGACTTCATTTCGAGCTCATCCACCTCGCGCGCGGCCTGCTCGAGGTTCAGGTTGCCGCGCAGCTCTTCGAGCGCGGGCTCCATGTTCGTGAGCTTTACCTTGTATTCTTCAAATTGCAGCATTTGAAAATGCTCCTTCTCCATAATATAGCGATTCTATTATATCCAAAATACGCCGCCATGTAAAGGGGGAACGCTATCCGGCGTCCAGTTTCCGCAATTTGTACAAAGGGGAAGCCGTCACTCATCCTTCTCGTAGCGGATGATATCCGAGACCTCACAGTCGAGGACGAAGCACAGCGTGTCGAGCGTTTTCATCGTGATATTCCCGCCATGCCGCATTCTTTGTAGGGTATTGGGCGATATGCCCTCTTTAAAAATTAAATGGTATTCGGTCACGCCCTTTTTCAGCAGTGTTTGATAAAACGGTTTATACGTTATCATGGTCATCACCTCAGGATGAGGCTAACATGCATCATATATTGACATATGCACACTATATGATGTATATTAAAATAAGAGGTGATAGTATGCCCGATTATCAGGAAATGTATTTCACAATGGCGCGCGCGACTGAAAAAGCAATCCGCATTCTGATCGAAGCCCAGCGGCAAGCCGAAGAGATCTACCTGTCCGAACCCGAACCGGATATCCGGGTGCTTGATTTCAAAGAAGATACGGATTCCGCCCCTGAATAAGACAAAATGCCCTCTGTTCCGATGGAACAGAGGGCATTTGAAGTTTCGCTCGAGCCTTTTCAAAGGCTCGCGGGTGCAGGGCAGCGCCCTGCTTTACCGCACGCCGTACTCCTCCGCCAGCTTGCGGAACAACGGCAGCGCGCGCCGGATGGTCTCGGTCTGGACGCAGTAGGAAATGCGCATGTGCCCGGGCGCGCCAAAATCAGCGCCCGGAACAAGCAGCAGGTCGTATTTCTTCGCCCGCTCGCAGAACGCGCGGTCGTCCGCTTCCAGCGTGCGCGGGAACAGGTAAAACGCGCCGCCCGGCTTGACGCAGGAATATCCCATGCCGGTCAGCCCTTCAAAAAGCAGCCTGCGGTTTTCCGCATAAACCGACAAATCCGCGGTCGCGCCCGCGCAGCGGGCGGCCACCTGCTGGAACAGGCTGGGCGCACACACATAGCCAAGCACACGGCCTGCGCCGCACACGGCCGCATACAGGTCGTCGAACTCCTCTACCTGCGGCACCAGCACATAGCCGATGCGCTCTCCGGGCAGGGACA
Source organism: uncultured Butyricicoccus sp. (assembly GCA_900547195.1). Lineage (GTDB taxonomy): Bacteria > Bacillota > Clostridia > Oscillospirales > Butyricicoccaceae > Butyricicoccus_B. The sequence continues at coordinate 14,891 of URFQ01000022.1, read as the reverse complement.
ACGACTTGGAGTACGAATAGCACACCAGCGTGCGTGGATAAGCGCGCGCAACAAACGGCGCGGCTAGGCCATCATACACAATCTCACGGTATGGCTCATCCGAAATCAGATAAATTGGATGGCCGTATTCCTCGGATTTCTGGGCCAGAACCGCAGCCAGCCGGGCGATGGTCTCGTCCGAGTACACCACGCCGCACGGGTTGTTTGGGGAATTGACCACCACGCCTTTCGTATGCGGGGTCAGGCGCGCCTCAAATGCGGCGAAATCAATTTGAAAATCGGAAACCTGCGCGGGTACGATGACACATTTGGCGCCTGCGCCCTCCTCAATAAACACTTTGTACTCGGGGAAAAACGGCGCAAAAACAATAAATTCATCCTCTGGGGAAACCGTCAGCGCTTTGAAGCAGATGGAAATGGACGCCGCGGCGCCCACGGTCAGATACAGCTGGCCGGCGGTGTAATTCGTGCCGAAGCGGGCGTTCAGGTTGTCCGCAATGGCGGCCCGGCACTGCGGCGCGCCCTGCGCCGAGGTATAGCCGTGAATCGCCACCGGATCCTGATTCGTCACAATATCCAGCAGCGCTTCGCGCACCGCGTCCGGTGACGGTACGTTCGGATTGCCAAGCGAAAAATCAAAAATGTTTTCACGGCCCACCTGCGCGGCGCGCAGATTGCCGTATTCAAAAATCTCGCGGATGGTCGAGCGCTTTTTGCCGAGCGCAAGCACCGATTGGTTGAGCATGGTAAACAGTCCTTTCCCGCGGGGCCTTCCCGCGCATCACGATGCAAATCTGTTTCCATTATACCATAGCGGCAGGCAGAAGTTCAGAAAAATCTCCATTTTAGCGCCGCTATGGTATCATCGTGAAATAAGCGTATAATGGCCGCCTTGCGGCTATTATACCATAGCGGCAGGTAAAATTCCGGCAAAATCTTTGCTTTAGAGCCGCTATGGTATAATCATGAAATAAGCGTATAATAGCCGCCTTGCGGCTGTTATACCACCATACAGCGCAAAAGGGAATCCCCAAAAAGGCTCCCCGGCGCGCCTGGAAACGCGGGCCGGGGAGCCTTTCTTTATGTAACCGGGATGGCGTCCAAACGGGGCAGGTATTTTTCCGAAGCCATGTGGAGCGCCGTATGGAACGCTTCGGATTCCTTATATTCCTGCCGGTAATAGCTGTGGGTATCAAACGTCTTTGCGCCCTCGCACAGCTGGATGGTATAAATCGCAATGTTCGAGCAGTGATCCCCGATCTTTTCAAGGTCGTGAATAATTTCAAGGAACGGGATACCGGTTTGAATGGTGCAGCTTCCGGCATTCAGGCGCTCGATGTGGCGGTTTTTCAGGCGATCCTTGAGCGTGTCCACAATTTCCTCCACCGGCTCCACCGCGCGGGCCAGCTCGGCCGAGCGCTCCATATAACCGCGCACAGTCAGGTCAATGGTTTCGGATACCGATTCACACATCAGCTTGAGTTCGCGCGTCGCGGAATCGGAAAACCGCATTTCACTGTCGCGCATCTGCTCGGCGCACTCAAGGATATTCTGCGCATAGTCGCCGATTTTTTCAAAGTCGCTCAGCGAATGCAGCATTTCGGCGTGCATGCGGCGCATGGTGCCCGGCAGGTCGGAGTTGATACTCACCAGATATTTGGCAATGTCGACCTCCGCGCGATCGAGAAATGCCTCGCGCGCATGAAAGCTTTCGGCGTCGATCTGCGCGTCCGGGTGGAACAGCGGCTGGGTGGCCAGCATGAAGTTGGTATGCGCCGCAGCGCCCATGTCACCGATGCATTTTTGCGCCTGCTCCAGCGCAATTGACGGCGTCGCAAGAAAACGGGGCTCCAGGCGCGCCAGCGGATCGGCCGCTGTTTCGCTCATCGGGATGGTCTTTTCCGCAAGGAAAACCAGCACGCGCGAGAACGGCAGGAACAGGAGCGTCGCCGCAACGTTGAAGAACGTATGGAAGTTCGCGATGCCGCCCTTGTTAATCGGGGTCTCCCAAAAGCCGAAGCCAATCGTATACTCGATCGCATAAATCACCAGCAGGAATACCAGCGAACCGATCATATTAAAATAGAAATGGATCATCGCCGCGCGGCGGGCATTTTTGTTGCCGCTGAGGGAAGAAAGGAAGGTGGTGAAACAGGTGCCGATGTTCTGCCCCAGGATGATCGGCACCGCGGCAGACCAGGTAATCACGCCCGTGGTGGAGAGCGCCTGCAAAATGCCGACCGACGCGGTGGACGACTGGAGCAGCGCGGTGATCAGCGCACCGACCAGGATGCCGAGAAACGGATTGGAAATCGCGGCAAACATGCCGCCGAGCTGCGGCATTTCCGCAAGCGGCGCCAGCGCATTCTCCATGGTCGCCATGCCGATGAACAGGATGCCGAAGCCGGTGAAGATATCCGCAATGTAGCGGGTACGCTTTTTCTTGCCGCGCATCATGATGATGATGCCCGCAACGACGCCCACGTAGGCGAGGTTTTTAGGGTCCATCAGCGTTAAAAACCAGTTGCCGTCATCCGCACCCGACAGGCGCAGGATCTGCGCCGTGACCGTGGTCCCGATATTCGCGCCCAGAATGACGCCGACCGATTGCTGAAGCGTCATAATCCCCGCATTGACGAAGCCGACGACCATGACCGTTGTGCCCGCCGAGGAATGGATCACCGCAGTGACCACCATGCCCATCAGCAGGGCGGTAAACACATTGCCCGTCATTTTTTCGAGCGTTTTCTCCAAACTTGGGCCGGCCGCACACTCCAGGCCGTTTCCCATGACCTTCATACCATAGATAAACAGCCCGAGGCCTCCGGCCAAAAGCAGCACAGACATCAAATCAAACTGCATGTTCTTCCCTCTCTTCGCCTGTCAACGAATTTACGTTTTCTTTACATGAATTTTACACTAATTTTATTATACCGGGTTGCCGCGCACACTGTCAACCGGTGTGCATGCGTGCCGGATATTTTCAGCACATCTGACAATCTTCTCGCAAAAGCATAAAACGCTGTCTTTTTCTGACACACTGTGCTATAATGTCCGCAAGCGGCCATGATCACAATTCATGATTTTCGCATAAAGGCCTGTTACAGCGGCTTTTCACAAGCCGGCGGCCTTTTTCCGACAATATCCGCAGCAAAGGAGCGCTTTCCATGAACCATCCTCCGCTGATCCTGATTTCCTGCGGCACAGTGCCGCATCCGATGTCCCCCCGGCGAAGCCTGTCGGTGCTGTACGGCGGCGCGCTTGAGCGCGCGGGCTGCCTGGGCGCCGCGTGGACGGGCGGCCGCCCGCAGGAGCTTGCCCGGCGCTTTGACGGCCTGCTGCTTTCCGGCGGCGGGGATTTGGAAGCATCCCTGTTCGGACAGGCGCGCCATCCGCGCGCGGGAGACCCCGACCTGGCGCGCGACCATGCCGAGCTTGCCCTGCTAGAGGCATTCTGCACGCTGGAAAAACCGGCGCTCGGCATCTGCCGGGGCGTTCAGGTGCTGAACGTATTCTTTGGCGGCGACCTCATCCAGCACCTGGACGGCCACGACGGCGCGCCCCACCCCGTCCGCACTGCACCCGGCAGCCGGTTCCGCGCCTTGTGCGGCGCGGAGTTTTCCGCAAACAGCTTTCACCATCAGGCGGTTGGCCGCGTAGGCAGACGCCTGCATGTGGCTGCGCGCGCGGCGGATGGCACGATTGAAGCGCTCGAACACGAATCCCTGCCCGTTTATGGCGTGCAATGGCATCCCGAGCGCATGGTGCAGGGCCTCATGATGGACACGTCCGCCGACCATACAGCCCTGTTTACCCTGCTTCGCCCCACTCAAAACAAAGGAATATGACCCTATGAAATCCTATCGCATTGTCAATCTGGAGGCTGGTATGCCCACAGCCGCGGATGCAATGGCGCTGCTCGGCCGGGAAATCCGGCTGGCAAAGCGCCACGGCCTTGCAGCAGTCAAGCTGATCCACGGCTTCGGCTCGACCGGTAAGGGCGGGAAAATACGCGTCGCGGCCCGCCGCGAGCTGGAAGCGCTGCAAAAGCGCGGCTATGTCCAGTGCATGATCCCCGGCGAACGCCTGTCCATCTTTGACGCGGACACGCGCCGGGCGCTTGCATGCTGCCCCGACCTGCGCCGTGACCCGGATTTGGAGCGCCACAACAACGGCGTGACCCTTGTCCTGCTCTGAGCCCCGCTTCGGCGGGGTTTTTCCATGTCGGAAAACATTTTGATATTTATCGAAATATTCTATTGACAAACCCCATGCAATTGTTTATATTATATTTAGATGATCATCGAAATAATAAATACAAGGAGGGCGGTGCTTCATGGGATTCCAGCAGACCTTTAAGGCGCTTTCCGATCCGACCCGGCGTGAGATCTTGCAGCTTCTAAGGGACGGCGGCTTGACTGCCGGCGAAATCGCGGCGCGGTTTGACACCTCCGCGGCAACCATTTCGCACCATTTGTCCATCCTGCGGGACGCCGGCCTGGTGATAGACGAAAAGCGCGGCAAGTACATCTATTATGAGCTGAATATGTCGGTGGTGGACGAGATACTCGGCTGGCTCAGTGCATTGAAAGGTGGAGAAACATGAAAAAGTTTAGTAAAATGCAGATTTTTGCGTGGATATTATCAATTGTCCCGTTGCTTCTGGTGGCGGCGCTGTACGCACGTCTGCCAGACAAGGTGCCGATGCAGTGGGGCTTCGACGGCGCGGTGCGCTATGATCCCAAATGGCATCTGTGGATTGTCGCGGCGCTGCCGCTCCTGTTTGCAGTGCTGTTCCCGCTCATACCGAAGCTCGACCCAAAAAAGCGCAATTATGACAAGTTCCGCAGTTCTTATGACTTGTTCCAGGTCCTGATGATGCTGTTCCTGCTCGTTATGACCGGGCTGCCCCTGGTCGAGAGCCTGCGCCCCGGCACGCTCAATGTGGCCATGGTCGTCTGTCTTGGCTGCGGGCTTCTGTTTACCGTACTCGGCAACATGATGCCAAAATTCCGTTCCAACTGGTTTTGCGGCCTGCGCACCCCGTGGACGATTTCAAGCGAGGCCGTCTGGCGCCGCACCCAGCGCGTGGGCGGGCGCATGCTCTTCGCCAGCGGCCTGATCGCGATTGTGGGCGCGTTTGTCCCAAACGATGCTGCACGGCTGGTGCTGGTATGCGGCCCGGTGCTGCTATCAACCCTCGCCGCTGCGGTACTCAGCTACCTCTGGTACCAGCAGGAGCAGCACGAAACCTAACAAAACAGCCCTTCGGCATGTCCGAAGGGCTGTTTTGTTATAAAATCCACCGCTCAACCATCCAGCCAAACGGCAGCTGCATCACGCCCGCCCACACGGCCGCGAGCGTGCAGGCGAGCACCGCACCGCGATACCGGCCAAGCGCATAAAAATATCCGCCCCGCCGGCCGCGCGGCGCATCATGCGCAGCCAGAAAACAGGCTGCCGCAGTGAGCAGCAGGCATGGCACAGTCACCACCGCTGCCGCCCCGCTGGCCGCAAGCGACCGCCACACCCCCTCCATCCCAAGCGCGTGCAGCAGCGCAGACACCGAAAACGACAGCGTAAACCCGCGCGCCGCGCATACGAGCGACAAAAACAGGCTGGCCGGGCGCACCCATCCGGCAAGCAGCAGGGCGGCCTGCCAGCCGAACGCGCCAAGCGCGGCATACAGCGCATCCATCCCACCCGGAACACGTCCCGCCTGCGCTTCCAGCGCACCGGCGATCTGCGCGATGGCCTCCGTCCCGCCGGATGCAGCGAGCAGGCCGGTGCAGCAGCCCGCCACCGCGCCGCACACAAACAGCGCGGTCAGATAAATCAGCGCCGGGCAAGGCCAGAGCGGCGCAAAAAAACCGGGAATATACCGTTTCATCGTATCCTCCTTTTCCAGGCACACCGCCCGTGGACAACCTTCTGAAACAAGATATTCCCGGCTCTTGCGTTTTAGACCTGTTACCGCAGCTCGCAGACGCTGCCGACAATGTCGGCGCATGGGCCGCGCATATACGACGGGAAGCCCGGCGCAAACTCCAGGTCAGCCATCAATACGCCGTCTTCGGTCTGCTCGGGCTGAGCGGCCAGAATGGTCGTGCCGCGGGAAACGCGGTCGGCCACGTACGCGCAGTCCGCGCCCGGACACATTGCAATCACAATGCGGCCGCGGGTGCAGCCGCTGATCGGCGACAGCGCCGCGCTCAGTTCGCTCTTTTTCGGCGCGCAAACAACAACGACCTCGCCCTTGACGACCGTGTTCATATCATCCGAGCAGAAAACGACCCCTCGGTCAGCGACTGCTTCATGAACCGCCTTATCCTTTTCGGACAGGAAAATATTTTCCGGCGGAAGAATATTTTTATCCAAAACAGCGACTACTGCGGCGGGGAGCAGCTCGCCCTCGCCAAGGAAGGCCACGCGAATCTTATGTGCCACAAAATCACCCTCTCCAAATGCTAAGAATTTTTTTACCTGTATATTATAAGGCCGCGAAAGTGAATTTTGCAACTCGATTTCATGCAATTTCCAAGATTCGTTGGGTCTTACAAATCTGCTTCCATCATCTCCGCCGCTTTGAGATAGATTGCACATTCCAGGCGTTTGCGCTCCATTTCGCAGCCAAGCTCATATGGGATGTTCATATCCTGATTCATATTGTAGTTGGCCGCGCTGCAGCCGCCGCTGCAATAGAACTTCGCCCAGCAGTCACGGCACTTCTCACGGGTGTAGATATTCATGGAAGCAAAGCGCTGCGCAATGTCCAGGTCAAAGGTGCCCTCCAGCACATTGCCCTGCTTAAATTCCTCCTTGCCGACAAACTGATGGCAGGGATAGATGTCGCCGTCCGGCGTGACCGCCACATACTCATAGCCTGCGCCGCAGCCGCGCAGGCGCTTGACCACGCACGGCCCCTGGTTCAGGTCTACCATGAAGTGAAAGAAGGTAAACGCCTTGCCCTGCTTCCTGCGTTCGAGCATGATGTCCACAAGGCGGTCATACTCCGCAAAGATAGCCGGCAGGTCGGCCTCGGTCAATTCGTAGCCGCAGCCGTCCTCGGCCGAAACCGGCTCCACCGACAGGCTAGGGAAGCCTGCGTCCGCAATGTGTTCGACATCGGACGCAAAATCCAGGTTTTTGCCGGTAAAGGTGCCGCGCGCGTAATAATCCTTATCGCCACGTCCCTCGACCAGCTTTTGGAACTTCGGTACAATGACGTCATAGCTGCCGCCGCCGTTCACGGTTTTGCGGAAATAGTCGTTGACCTCGGCGCGGCCGTCGAGCGACAGGACGACATTGTCCATATTCTCATTGATATAATCAATCTTGTCCGCATCCAGCAGGACGCCGTTCGTCGTGATCGTGAACCGGAAGTGTTTTCCGGTCTTTTCCTCGAGTGAGCGCGCATAATCGACCGTTTTGGTGACCGTATCCCATGCCATCAGCGGTTCGCCGCCGAAGAAATCCAGTTCAATATTCTTGCGCGCGCCCGAGCGCTCGATGACAAAATCAATCGCCTTTTTTGCGACCTCAAACGGCATGATCTTACGGCCGGTGCCGAAGTCGCCCGTGGAGGCGAAACAGTATTTACAGCGCAGGTTGCAGTCGTGCGCCACATGCAGGCACAGCGCCTTGACCGGGGCATCCGTCGGGATGTAGCGGCTGACGTCGATGTAATCATCGGTTGCAAACAGCTGCCCGGCCTTTTTCAGCGCGTACAGCTCGCCATAGGCCGCAACAACATCGTCTTTCGGGAACTTTGCCAGCTTGTCCATAATCTCCTGGGGGCAGGCCTCGCCCATGGTTTCATCCACCAGCCCGGCCAGTTCATACGACAGATCGTCGAGCACATGCACCGCGCCGCTGTTGACATCCAGCAGGAAATTAATCCCTTTTTTCGAGTAACGATGGATCATTGATATCCTCTCCGTGATCAGTATGTTTTATACAGAAAACAACGAGGCGCGCCCTGGGCACGCCTCGCAGTCATTCCGGATGGTTTGCGATTACTTGTTGTGCTCGCACTTCTGGTTTGCAACCGTGCAGGAGGTCTTGCAGGCCGACTGGCAGGAAGTCTGGCACTCGCCGCAGCCGCCGTGTGCCGCAGTCTGCTTGAGGGTTGCAGTCGTCAGGGTCTTGATGTGTTTCATGGGGAATTCCCTCCATTCATTTTTTTCTTTTTTTCCGCTTCATGCCCGCGCCGAGCATGCCGCCAAGAACTGCCGCCGCCAGGCTGGCCGCCAGATTGACCGCGAACCGCGGAAAGCTGACCGGTTCGCCCAGCCACAGCAGGCTGAGCACCAACAGGCACGCGAAATCGGCCATTCCAGCCGCAACGCCCCAGACGAGCCGGCTTCGGAGCGCCCGGCGCGCCGCAAGGAACGAAGCGCCGACGCAGCCTATCGCGAGGCATCCGAGCGCAAGCGCCGGTATCTGCGCGGCGTCCGCCTTGCCGCTCAAAACAAGCAGCGAGCCGGCTGCCATCAGCAGCAGCGTCACCCCAAGGCCAAGGAGCACCGGGAAACCCAGCACCTGACCCGCAGGGAGATTTTCAGTCTTTTTCATTGCGTTCCCCTCCCGCCAAAAAATCGTGCTTTGTAGCAATCTATTTCGGCAGGCCGGAAATTAGAACCCGGTTTCTTCCGGATCGCGTTTACTTCTTGGGCTCTTCCACCTTATCGGCCGGGGCAGCTTCCTTGCCGCGTACCGCCCAGCGGTAGAGCTTGAGCTTGGTGCGGTCAGCCGAGGATTCGATCACCAGGGTTTCATCCTTGATGCTGACTACCTTGCCAATAAAACCGCCAATGGTCGAAATCTCGTCGCCGACCTGAATGGATTCACGCATCTCCTTTTCCGCCTTGTCCCGCTTCTTCTGCGGACGGATGAGGAAAAAGTAGAATACGACAAACAGCAGAACGATCGGGAGCACGCTGCCGAGGATCTGGCCGTACTGCGATGCGCTCGGCATGGTCGTTAACAATACCATCGTCATACACCTCCTTATACAATTTCACATAGTATTACTATTATATCGGTTCTGTGCGCAAATTACAAGCCCTTTCTCGCATTTCACTCTTGTCCGCGTGCGGCAGTACAATATACAGTAAAAAAGAGGATCCCTATCAGGGCAGAATGCGGACGATTTAAGCTTTTGTATATCCGAAACCAGTATATGAGCAACCGGCTGCATCCCGATAAATATTCATGTTTTCCATCGCCAAACAGCCAATTGATGCAGCAAAAACATTGTATATATTATACAGTTTTTGTGGTTATTTATTGTAAGATTTATAGAAAATACCTAACGGCAATTGCTTTTCAATATTTTATAAAATATACTTTCATAAAAGAGGTATCCAGAGAATTACATCCGTAGGAAATCCAAAAAAGAGGTGTATCATGAAAAAGAGGACCCTGAAAAGCGCACTTGCCCTGGCCCTTGCATTTACAATGTTGTACCGCATGCTTCCCGCCGCATTTGCGGTTGAACAATCGCAGCTGCCAACACCAGAAGGCGGCATGATGGACGAAGCGGCTTTAGAGGGGGATTCCCTGAACAGTTTTGCACCGGAATCCGGCTCACAGTTGGAAGCGAACCCAAATACGCAATCCGGACAACCGTCGGAAGAACCCGCTGCCGGACAGCCGGAAACAGGAGACCCCGTTTCAGAGAAAAACAGCGTCGGTGAGCCGTCCGAAGATCCTGCTGAAACTGAGCAGCCAATCAGGAATTTTTGCACGGTTCGGGGATACGTGCGCCTTTCGGACGAGGATGCATCGCTAAGCGAAGATAAAATTTCCGATTTGCTGGATGCCGAAGGTATAAACCTGAAAGAATACAGCGACGCTGAAATTCTGCAAAAACAGCAGGAGCTTCAAACCATCCGCGCGCAGGCTCTTGGAATGTCGATTTCCGATTTTGAACAAGCGGCTGCACTGCATATGATGCAGCGTACAACTTGCCGCTTATAACCTCTTATAGTCAGGATGCATTTAAAACCATCCGGATTCAAAACACCCTTACTGCGGATAAAAAGGGTATTGCCAGCACAGTAACGACGGAGAATTCCGCACAAAAAGCTCGCACCGATTACACCTATAATGACAAAGGACAGGTGACAAAAGAAAAGGACTATATCGATAACAGTAAGCGGCGATGCAAATGCTCCGTCTATTGTCACCACCAGTTATACGAATAACATGGGGAATATCGTGAAAACCGGACGAATTTTTAAACGGGACGGAATATTACGATACTTATACCTATGACTATGTGGGTAACAAGCTCAGCGAAAAAACCGCACAGACCTATGCAAATACTCCAAACGCGGAATATACCACAAAATAGGAGTATAACTATGCAGGATTGGTCACAAAGACGATCAATGCGCTTGGCGACTTTACAACGTCCAGCTATGACGGATTGCAGCGTTTCATCAGCGCGGCCGACTATGTCTCCAACAGCCAGACAACGCCGTACTATACGACCTATATGTACGACGCAGTGGGACGGATATTAAAGGAAAGCATACCTTTCCATCAGGATGGATCCATGATGGAATATTCGGTCAAAACATATGGCTATGACGCAAACGGCAATGTCACGGCCAGCAAGATAACGACCAATAAGCCAGGCGAAGCGGAAACGAAAAGTGTTACGACCTACAGCTACAACAATCGTGACCAGATGATCCGCACCCAAACGGGCAGCGACTTTACCACGTATACCTACGACGCAGCTGGAAACCCCCTGACGGTCACTACGGCGAACGGAGAAGCGGTAACAGGCTATGCTTACGATCATCTTGGCAATTTGACAACGATGACCGACGCCATGGGACAAAAGGAAACGCATACCTATGATCTGAATGGCAATCTGCTGACCACGACCGACCGAAACGGCAACGTCACGACCTTTGCCTATGATGATCTGGGACGGCAGGTCAATGTACAGGTAAAATCAGCCGCCGGAACATTGCTTTCTTCCAAGCAGACCGCATACACCCTGACCGGGCAGACGCTGAGCGAACAAAACGATACGGCAACGGTGACGTGGAAATACGATGCGCTGGGCCGCATGACGCAGGAGTCGGAGACTGGCGGCGTGGTGAAAAACTACACGTATAACCTTGCAGACCTGCGCACCGGGTATCAGCTGCTGGTCGGCGGCGCGCAGAAAATGAACACCACATACACTTATGACCAAATGAACCGTCTTTCGACGGTTTCGGAAAACGGCGCGCAGGCGGCAAGCTACACCTACGACAAAAACGGCAACCGCGCCACCATGACAAACGGTAATGGTACGACGGTGATATATGCGTACAACGCAGCCAACCTGGTAACGTCCCTGCAAAACAAAAAGGGTTTGTCTACCCTGTCGAACTATGTATATCAGTACTATTTAGACGGTAATCAGGCGCAAAAAACCGACCATACCGGCCCGTCTACAAGCTATGCCTATGATGCGCAGCGCCGCCTGACGCAGGAAACTGAAAGTGGAGCAGCGGACGCGGTCACCAAGGCATACCGCTTTGATGAAGCCGGAAACCGCCTATCCATGACGGTCATCGGAGCGGAGAATGATACGGCCGATTCTACATAGACGTCCGGCTCCAGGCGATTCATTTCCGCCTCAATGGCGTCTTTGCCGTCAATCATCGCCAGCTTATTGAATCCGCCGAAGAATTTCAGGGTCGGAAACTGCTCGCGAACTTTGACCATGTCCACGCCCGCGTTGACATCCACCGGCAGGACGCCGTCCAGCTGTTCTTTATAAACGTCCAGCTGGAACCGTGCGATGCCTTTCAGCACTTCGGGGTAATCATAGTACGCATACAGGTGCTCCTCAATGCCGAACAGGTCGCGCGGGCACCAGAAAAATCCCTGCAAACGCAGGCGAACGGCATAATCTCTGTATTTGCAGCCCTCGGTGTACCGGTCAAACGCCTTGTGCATATGCTCTGGGGTCAAGTGGGTTTTAATCTGCTCATGGACATGCGCTTTGAGCGCTTCCCAGTCCTCCCCATCGGTGATAACCGGGCGGACATCCTCGACCAGCCCTTCCCTCTTGGGGTATTTGCGCAGCCATCCATCGCGGTCACGGCGGAGGATATAGGTATCGGTTTCCTCCCGGATTTCCTCATCAAAGGAGAGGAACGGGATCCGGAAGCAGATCCGCTTGACCGGGTCGAATGCAAACTTGCTTTCATGCGCAAAAACCGGCTCGGTCATCATGGTGTTATAATAATTTTCCCATGGCGCATACGGCGCATTGTAGGCATACAGGTTATCGGTCGGCAGGGTGGCAAAATGAACCTTGTCCAGAAACCCGGTTTTCAGTCCCTGCGCATCCCATGCGGCAACGGTTTTGTCCCAGGGATACATGCTCTCTTCGACAACCCCGCGGTCCAGCCCCTCGTTGGAAAAGCTTAGAGTCCGGATTTCTTGCTCTCTGCAATTCATAAACAGGCCTCCAAATCTCATTTTCACAGGTTTTTCGGTTTTTTCAGGCTATCCTTTTCTTGTTTTTTATCCTACCACCGGGAGCACGCAGAGATTAGAATGATTCAAGCAGGAATCCGCACAATACGAACATTTAAAATGCGGTGCTTTTTTCCCTTCATGCAGCTTTCACAAATACGACCGGGTGTTTTTGTGGAACAAAATGGATGCCTTTTTTGAGAGAACCCGCGCTGCCGAAGCCTTTAAAAACACATAAAAAACGCAGGCCCCGATTTTGGGGTCTGCGTTTTTTGTTTCCTTGCAGCAGCGCCTTACATCTGCTTGCGCTTGCGACTGCCTTTTGGGGCGTCCGGTTCGCTGTCCGCCCGCGCGACATAGGAGCTGCGATAGCGGCTGGGCGACATGCCGATGTATTTGGAGAACATAGTATTAAAATGGCACGGGTTTCCAAAGCCAACCGATACCGCAATTTCCGTCACCGACAACGAGGTGGTGATCAGCAGGCTCTGCGCCTCGCCGAGGCGGCGGCGCACGGTATACTGCATGGGTGAATAGCCGGTGGTTTCCTTAAACATATGCGCCAGATGGTACGGGCTGACGCGAATCGCGTCGCTGATGTCCTGCAGGGTGAACTGTTCGTCGAAATGGGTGTCGATGTAGTGCTTGACCTGTCCGGCGATGATGTCGGTACGGCTGCGCACGGTATTCCCCTCATTTTCGCAGTATTTGCGGATGACCAGCAGCAGCTTGGCAATGAGCGCAGAGGCCAGATAGTTACACGTCTCGGTCGCGCCCTTGGGATTGGTCGCGAGCAGGCTATGGATCATGCCCATGAGCTGGCTGACCGTTTCGGCGCACTCGCCCGCCGGGAATACCGGCGAATATTCGGGCGCAATGAGACAGTTGGCCGGCATCCCCTTCACCGCAATGTCAGCCAGCGCCAGTGAATACGTGTTCAGATCCTGCGCCTGCGAGGGGTCTTCGTCATGCAGGACGCCCGCATTGCAGATAATGATATCGCCTTCGCAGATGTTGTAGCGCTGTTCATCGACAATGTATACACCGGTGCCGCTGCGCACATACAGCAGTTCCAGGAAATCGTTGTGCTTGTGCAGGACGCGCGGATGAATGGAATATGAAGAATCGATCTTGCTTGCGGAAATCAGGCGCGGCGGTTTGCTGTGCTCAAAGCTGGAATCAAAGGTGGGGGATGCAAAACACTGGATCATAACGATACTCCTTTCATCGTACTGGCGTCCTCTTTACGTTTCTTTTCATGCGTTTCAAAACCACGGCGGGACGTTGGCCCACACGCAGGTACACACCTGATCGGACAGGTTCCGTTTGGCGTGCGGTGTGGTCGAATCAAAGGTGATGCTGTCCCCTGCGCGCAGCACATGGGTCTCGTCCCCAATTTCAACGACCAGCTCGCCGGTCAGGATCAGGCCGCATTCCGAGCCCGGATGGCTGTATTTCCCGCCCCCGGTACCGCTGTGCGGCTGGTATACATTATAAATAAATTCGATCGGGCCGTTGAGGTTGGGATTGAGCAGCTGGAGTTCGATGCCCTCGCCCGGGTAGAGGCGCTTACGCGCGTCCGGATGCACGACCGGCGAAGCGCCAAACAGGTTTAGCGGCTTGATTTCAGCGGCATCCGCCGCCGGCCGTTGCGGCACGCCGCCCGGCGTCCCCTCCCTCTCATCGGTCTCAAACAGAAAACTGAGCGGCACATCAAGAACATTCCCGATCTTTTTCAGGGTCTCGATGGATGGGGAGATCAGTCCTCGCTCCACCTGGCTGATAAGGCTGGTGGTCAAACCGGACAGGCGGGACATCTCTGTGATCTTCATATCTTTTGCCGTGCGGATGGCACGGATTTTTTTCCCAAGAGATACGGCAAGTTCGTTCGGCGGCATTCGGAAGCCCTCCTTCCCTGTATTTCAAAAGTCTGGTTTCACCGAAAATGTAATTCTCACTTATATTGATAACACGCCCGAACGGACTTGTCAATTGTTGCGGTCCCCTGTTTTTTGCACCAGTTTTCGCAAGAATATGGTGTTAGGTTTTTGTTTTCTTGTAAAACCCCTGTTTTTAGCGCAAGATTCCGAAAGAATGCGCTTGATCTAGGGATTTATAATTATGAACGCCAAATAATCGCGCTTATTTTTGTGTATTTTGTCCATTGTTATATTCAAAAATCTTCTTTCTAAAAGCTTATATCATTTATATTGCTTGTGCTTGTTGTCCATTTCGTCTTCCAGAACCGCAAGTTCTCTATATTATATAATTTATGATTTTTGATCCCTGCGGGCGCCGCCGTGCTCCCCCAAATACACTGTCACTGCAAGCCCGCGCGCACCCATTTCGCAAGAAACCAAAATCCGAATAAAAAAAGACCTGCAAAAGCGGGAAAAACG
>URFQ01000021.1 GCA_900547195.1 uncultured Butyricicoccus sp. | reverse complement strand
AGAACAGCGAGATCATGCTGTTTATTGATGAGTCGTTTACGTCTGCCGAGGCGCGGTCGCTGGAATCCGAAATCCAGGCGGTGGACAACGTTAAGACCGTTGAGTTCCAGTCCAAGGAAGATTCCTTGGAAGATCTGCGCGACCAGCTTGGCGAGGACGGCGGCATCCTTGAAGGCTATGATGCGAACAACAACTTCATGCGCGACGGATATCGTATCACGCTGGACGATATTTCGCTGGCCGACCAGACCGAAAAGGAAATTTCTAGGATTGCGGGCGTAGCAAAGGTCGTTGTCCGTGAGGACACGCTGGACATGCTGGTGCGTGCGCGCCGGGTCTTCCAGGTTGTTTCCCTGACGCTGATCGCGGCGCTTGGCGCAATTTCGATCTTTATCATCTCCAATACGGTCAAACTGGCCATGTTTGCTCGCCGCGAGGAGATCGCAATTGAAAAAATGGTCGGCGCGACCAACTGGTTTATCCGCTGGCCGTTTATCATTGAGGGGATGCTGCTCGGCCTGGTGGCCGGCGGCCTTGGCGCGCTCGCCGAATGGGGCATTTATGAAAAACTGGCGGAGACCGTTACAAGCGCGCTGTCTGCGTTTAAAATGGCGGCGTTCCATGAGTTTGGCATGATCATGGTTGCAATCTATTTGGGGGCAGGCGTGATCATCGGCGTTGGCGGCTCGGTGCTGTCCATGCGCCGGTTCCTGGATGTTTGATGGAAGGAGGGAGGACCCTATGCTGAGTAAAAAAGCAATTCGTACAATCGCTGCGGCGATTGCAATCATCCTGGTTGTAAGCATTGCGGGCGGCAGCCTGATTTCCGCGATCGCCACCGCCAAGGCGGCTTCGGTCAAGGAACTCAAAGGACAAATTTCGTCCCTCGACAAGCAGCGTGCTGAGATTCAGGCGGTCATTGACGATCTGGAAAGCCAGATCAACAGCAATACTAAAAAATTGCAGGCGCTTAAAACCCAGATGAGCCTGACCCAGGAAGACATTAACGCAACCGAGACGGTTATTGTGCGTTTGGCCGACGAAATTGAGACCAAGGAGGAAGAAATTGTCGTCGCGCAGAAAGAGCTGGACGAAAAGACCGAAATCTTTGAGACCCGTATGCGCGTGATGTATGAAAACGGCAACGACATCAGCTATCTGGACGTTATTTTGGGTTCTAATAGCTTTGGCGAGATGCTTTCCCGTATGGAGATCGTCGGCGAGGTCATGGAAGGCGACAAAAAGGTTGTTTCCGATTACAAGGAGGCCAAGCAGAAGCTTGAGGACGCCAAGACCGCGCTGGAAGAAGATAAGGCCGATCAGGAGGCGTACAAGAGTACGCTGGAGTCCAAATACGACGCCCTGATCCTCCAAAAGCAGGAGGTTCAGACGTTGACTAAGAAGCTGGAGAGCGATCAGAATCAGGCGCAGAAGGAAGACGACGAGCTGGCGGACGAGCAGGAGCGCATCAGCGACGAGATCGCGGAGATTTCCCGCCGGGAAGCCGAGGCGGCCAGGAAAGCGGCTGAGGAAGCGGCGCGCAAAAAGCAGCAGTCGTCGTCGAACGGCGGCAGCGGCGGCAGTTCGGGCGGATCCTATTCCACTTCTGCGAGCGTCGGCGGCCTCGTCTGGCCGGCGCCCTCGGGCAGCGCGGGCAGCGGCTATGGCTGGCGTACCCATCCCATTTACGGCACGCGCAAGTTCCATAAGGGCACCGATATCCCGGCCCCGGGCGGCAGCCCGGTACTGGCGGCAAAGTCCGGCACGGTTTCGCAAAGCTATTATTCGTCGTCCTATGGCAATTATATTGTCATCAGCCACGGCGGCGGCCTGATGACTGCGTATGCCCATCTGTCCAGCCGTCTGGTTTCAGCGGGCGCGAGCGTGTCCGCCGGACAGCAGATCGGCAAGGTCGGCTCAACCGGCAACTCAACCGGCAACCATCTGCATTTTGAGGTTTATGTCAACGGCTCTACTGTAAACCCGATGAATTATTTTTAATGCCGGAAATCCAAAAGGCGTGCCGTTCGGCACGCCTTTTTGTGACCCTGGGAGGGATCAACCATGTCAAAAAATGTTTCCCGCGGGACAGCGGCCGCCCTGTGCGCGCTGACCGCAGTGACCGCGGTCGCTGTCTCGTATATCGGAATGGAACGCCGTCTGGAAGCGCTGCTGCCCGATTACAAGACCGACGCCGCGATTTACGGCAAAATCGGCGAGATCCGCCGCACGGTGGACGCTTACTATGTGGGGCAATATGACCAGCAGGAGGCGGTCGACGATGCGGCGGCCGGGTTTGTCGTGGGCGTGGGCGACCGGTGGAGCAGTTACATGTCCGCTGAGGAATATCAGGCGTATAAGCTGAGCTTTTCCGGCCAGTCGTTCGGCATTGGGCTGTATACCGCTTACGATGCCGATCAAAATGAGCTGCGCATTGTCGAGGTGTTCCCGGGGTCGGACGGCGAAGCGCTCGGCCTGCAGAAGGGCGACTTCATCTTGGGCGCGGAAGGAAAGACCGTGGAAAAAGACGGGTACAGCGATACCATTGCCGCGGTGGCGGGCGAGGAGGGAACCAAGGCCAGCGTCACCATCCAGCGCGCCGCGACCGGCGAGGTGGAGACGGTCGAAATGGAGCGCAAAACCACGGACACCATCATGGCGGCAGGGCACATGCTGAAAGACGGTCAAACCGGCTTCGTCCGCATCTACAACTTCCACCGCGGCTCGGAAAAGCAGGTGCGCGAACAAGTGGAGAAGCTGACCGCTGAGGGGGCCAAGCGGCTGATATTCGATGTGCGGAACAACCCGGGCGGCTCGGTGGACAGCGTGTGCGATGCGCTGGACGCCTTGCTGCCCGAGGGGAAGATCATGACCCTGCGCACCAAGGCGGGCAAGGAGACCGTCTATGAGTCGGACAAAAACGAGGTCGACCTGCCGATGGCGGTGCTGGTAAACGCCGATTCGATTAGCGCTGCGGAGTTTTTCGCAGCCGCGCTGCAGGAGTACGGCAAGGCGGTGGTCATCGGGGAGCAGACCATTGGCAAGGGCTATTCCCAGCAGAACTACGAACTGAGCGATGGCTCGGCGCTGCATTTATCCGATCAGGAATATTTCACGCCGAATGGGAAAAGCCTGATAGGGACGGGGGTTACGCCCGACGTGCAGAGCAGCCCGGCGGAAGGCTTCAACCTGTACTTTACCCCGCAGGAGGACGACGTCCAGCTTCAGGCCGCGCTTGCCGCGCTGGGCGCATAATGCGCGAGCCGCGGCAGGGAAATTGTAAAAGTTCCGAAAACGCCGCTTGACATTAGGCTTTTCACTCCATATAATAAGGTAATGTATCGTAATGATGTAAAATTTTTATTTCACAATAAAGAGGGTATTGCAGATGGCTAAGGAAATTAAACTGTCTCAGGAGAGCCTGGACAATTACAAGGAAGAACTTGAATACCTGAAAACCACCCGCGCGGATGAGGTCGCCGAGCAGCTGAAGGAAGCGCGTTCCTTCGGCGACCTGTCCGAGAACGCTGAGTATGATGAGGCGAAAAACGAGCAGGGTAAATTGTACTCCCGCATCGCGGAACTGGAAGAGATCATCAAAAACGCAGTGGTTGTCACCGGCGACACCTATGCGGCGGACGAAGTATCCCCGGGCTGCCGGTTCACGGTGGAAGATCTGGAGTTTGGCGACCAGGAAGAGTACCATTTTGTCGGCTCCCAGGAAGCCAATCCCATGGAGGGGATGATCTCCGACGAGTCCCCGTTCGGCAAGGCGATGCTCGGCCATAAGGTCGGTGAGACCGTCGAAGTGGAGGCGCCGGTCGGCACCGTGAAGTATAAGATCATTGACCTCAAGAAGTAAAAACACAGAAAAGGTGAAAGAAAGCATGGCAAACGAGCAGAAGGCCCCCCAGGCCGAGCCGACGCAGGCCGAACTGAATGAGCTGCTGCGCATCCGCCGCGAAAAGCTGGCGGAGCTGCAGGCGGCAGGCAACGACCCTTTCCAGCAGGTGCGCTTTGACCGCACCCACTACACCACCGATATCAAGGGCGATTTTGACGTCATGGAAGGCAAAACCGTCCGTCTGGCCGGCCGCATGATGTCCAAGCGCATCATGGGCAAGGCGTCCTTCTCTGATCTGAGCGACCGTTACGGCCGCATCCAGATGTACGTGAAGCGGGATAATCTGGGCGATGAAGAATACAAGGCATTCAAGAAGCTGGACATCGGTGACCTTGTGGGCATCGAGGGCGAGGTATTCCGTACCCAGAAGGGCGAAATCTCGATCATGGTGCAGTCCCTGACCCTGCTGTCCAAGAACCTGATCCCGCTGCCGGAGAAGTGGCACGGTCTGAAGGACACCGACATGCGCTACCGTCAGCGCTATGTCGATTTGATTATCAATCCCGACGTGCGCGACACCTTTGAGAAGCGCTCCAAAATCGTGCGCGAGATCCGCAATTTTATGGATTCCCGCGGCTTTATGGAGGTGGAGACCCCGTGCCTGAATACCATCCCCGGCGGCGCGGCGGCGCGCCCGTTCATCACCCACCACAACGCGCTCGACATTGACATGTACATGCGCATTGCGACCGAACTGCACCTTAAGCGCCTGATTGTCGGCGGTTTGGAGCAGGTGTATGAGATTGGCCGTATCTTCCGCAACGAGGGCATGGACACTCGCCACAACCCGGAGTTTACCACCATTGAGCTGTATCAGGCGTATACCGACTACAACGGCATGATGGATATCACCGAGGATATGGTCATCCATGTCTGCGAGAAGGTGCTCGGCACCACCAAGGTGACCTATCAGGGCACGGAACTGGACTTTTCCAAGGGCTGGAAGCGCATGACCATGGCTGACGCGGTCAAGGAATACGCCGGTCTGGATTTCATGGCGATGAGCCCCGAGGAGGCGCTTGCGGCTGTCAAGGCCAAGGGCCTGACCCCGGAAAAGGGCAAGGAGAGCTGGGGCGACCTGCTGGCGTTCTGCTACGACGAATACGTCGAGGAGAACCTCGTGCAGCCGACGTTCATCACCGATTACCCGGTTGAGGTTTCCCCGCTTGCCAAGCGCAAGCCGTCCGACCCGCGCCTGACCGAGCGCTTTGAGTGCTTTGTGTATGGCCGCGAGCTGTGCAATGCGTTTTCCGAGTTGAACGACCCGATCGACCAGAAGCAGCGCTTTGAGCGTCAGGTTGCCCTGCGCAATGCGGGCGACGATGAGGCGAACATGATGGACAGCGATTTCGTCTGCGCGCTTGAATACGGCATGCCGCCCACGGGCGGCATGGGCATGGGCATTGACCGTCTGGTCATGTTCCTCACCGATTCGGCGTCCATTCGCGACGTGCTGCTGTTTCCGACCATGAAGCCGCTCGACTGATTCTGAACACAAAGCCTGGATGCTTCGCGCATTCAGGCTTTCGGCATATTGCTTTAGAAATGGAGGATGGCCCGTGATCACGGCGATCGAAAGCAAGCACAATACCACGCTGCGCCATCTGGCGCGGCTGAACCGTGAGAAAAAATACCGGCAGGGCGCCGGAGAGATGGTGTGCGAGGGCTGGAAGATGCTCGGCGAGGCGTTGTCCTCCGGGGTCACGGTCAAAACCGTGCTGCAGCGCACCGGCGATGCGCCGGACAGCGGCCTCATCGCGCAGGCGGAAGCGCAGGGGGCGCGTCTGTTTGAAGCGGAAGCGTCCCTGTTCGCGCAGGCGAGCGACGTTGAAACCCCGCAGGGCGTGATTTTCTCATGCGTGCCGCCAAAGCGCCGTGCGGACGATCTGCCCGAAACGCTTTCGGGCGCCATCCTGCTCGACGGCGTGCAGGACCCCGGCAACCTTGGCACCATTTTGCGCACCGCCGATGCGTTCGCGCTTGATGCGGTGATTTTGTGCGAGGGCTGCACCGATCCGACGGCGCCGAAGGTCGTGCGCGCGACCATGGGCGCGGCGTTCCGCCAGCCGGTGTACCGCATGCCGCTTGCGGAAGCGGCCGCGGCTCTGAAAACGCGCGGGCTGCCCGTCTATGCGGCGGCGCTCGAGCCGGACAGCGTGCCGTCCACGGCGCTCGACCTGCACGGCGCCGCCGTCATCGTTGGCAGCGAAGGGCGCGGCGTCACAGCGCAGGCGCTCGAGTTGTGCGACAAGAAAGTGGTGATCCCCATGGCGGGACGCGCCGAATCGCTGAACGTGGGTGTGGCGGCCGCCATCCTCATCTGGGAGATGACCAAATGAGCGGCCGGGAATACTGGCTGTGGCTGGCAGCCAAGGAAGAACTGACCGCGCTCGCAAAACATCAGCTGCTTGACCGCTTCGGCACACCCGAGCATCTCTATGCCATGAGCCGCGCCGAACTGGTCACATCCACCGGCCTGACCAAGCGGCAGGTCGATGTGCTCAGCGACAAAAGCATGGAACGCGCGCGGGCCATTGCCTTTGACTGCGAAAAGCTGCACATCGCAATCGTGACGTTCGCAGACGCGGGTTATCCGGCCATTCTGCGCCGCATCCCCGATCCGCCGCTCGTCTTGTACGTCAAAGGCACGCTGCCCGATTTGGAGCGGGCGCCCGGCGTGGGGATTGTCGGCACCCGCAAGGCGACGCCTTACGGCCTGATGGCGGCCGAAACCTTTGGCAAAGGGCTGGCGGAAGCCGGGTTTACGGTGGTGTCCGGCATGGCGCTTGGCGCAGACGGCGCCGCGGCACGGGGCGCGTTAAAAGCGGGCGGCAAGACCATCGCCGTGCTTGCGGGCGGGCTGAACCTCTGCTATCCGCCGGAGCACAACTTCCTGATGGGCGATATCCAGTTGGCGGGCGCGGTCATCAGCGAAAACCCGCCCGGAACTCGCCATGATGGGTTCCGGTTCCCCATCCGCAACCGCATCATCAGCGGGCTTTCGCGCGGCGTGCTGGTTGTCGAAGCGCCCGTGCGTTCGGGCGCGCTCATCACCGCCCATCTGGCGCTGGATCAGGGACGCGAGGTGTTCGCAGTGCCCGGCGCGATCAATGCGCCGAATTCGGCGGGATGCAACGGGCTGATCCGCGACGGAGAGGCCGCGCTTGTCACGAACCCGCGTGACATTGCCCGGGAACTGGGCGGCGGCCTGCGGCGTCTGCCCGAACCGCTTCCGGCAGATCCTGGGGAAGCTTCCGGGGAAAAACCCGCGAGCCTGTGGGACCGGATTTTGCAGCCGCCGGAGGGATCGTCCGTGCCTGCACAACCGCAGCGGGAAGAAAAACACCGCATCCCGGAAGGGCTCAGCGAGGAGCACCGCCAGATCGTGCAGGCCGTGCTGGACGGCGCGGGCACGCCCGAGGACATCCTGGAGCGCACCGACCTGCCCGCGGCGCGCGTGATGACCGCGCTGACGCTTTTGGAGCTGGATGGCGTGCTGGCGCGGGAGAGCGGGCGCATTGTGATTCAATAGCACACAGCACCGGCGCAGACCGGTTTTACGATAGAGCCAAATGGAGGAACAAACATGTCAAAACTGGTAATCGTGGAGTCCCCGGCCAAGGCCAAGACCATCGGGAAATATCTCGGCCCGGATTATGTGGTCAAGGCATCGATGGGGCATCTGCGCGACCTGCCAAAAAAGAAGATGAGCATTGACTTTGGCAACAACTTTGCTCCGGAATATGTGCCCATCGAGGGCAAGGACAAGATCATCAGCGAGCTGCGCAAGGCCGCCAGGGAAAGCGATTTCGTCTATCTCGCAACCGACCCCGACCGCGAGGGCGAAGCCATCTCGTGGCACCTCAAGGAGCTGCTCAAGCTGAAAGAAGGCGGCTATAAGCGCGTCACGTTCAATGAAATCACCAAAAACGCGGTGCGCTACGGCATTGAGCACCCGCGCGACATCGACCTTGACCTGGTGGACGCGCAGCAGGCGCGCCGCATCCTTGACCGCATCGTGGGCTACAAGCTGTCGCCGTTTTTGTGGCGCAAGGTCAAGCGCGGCCTGTCGGCGGGCCGCGTGCAGTCGGTCGCCACCCGCCTGGTCGTGGATCGCGAGAACGAAATCCGCGCGTTCCAGCCCGAGGAATACTGGCAGATTGACGTACAGCTCCAGACCCGCCTGGGCGGTAAGTTTGGCGCGCGCTATTACAGCGACAGCCAGGGCAACCGCGACCTGCCGGATGAGGAGAGCGCGCATGCGGTCGTAGACGCGGTCACCGGCAAGCCGTTCACGGTCGGCACGGTCAAAAAGGGCAAGAAAAAGAAATCCGCGCCCCCTCCGTTCACGACCTCGACGCTCCAGCAGGAGGCGTCCCGCAAGCTGAATATGACGCCCCGCCGCACCATGAGCGTGGCGCAGGAGCTGTATGAAGGCATTGAAATTGAGGGCATGGGCCTGACCGGCCTGATCACCTACATGCGTACCGATTCGCTGCGCCTGTCCGACGAGGCGACCGCGGCGGCTGCGCAGTTCATCAAAAGCCGCTACGGCGACCCATACTATCCGGGCAAGCCGCGCGTCTTTAAGACCAAGGGGGGCGCACAGGACGCGCATGAAGCCATCCGCCCGTCCGATGTGACGCTGGAGCCGGATCAGATCCGCCAGAGCCTCAGCCCGGATCAGTATAAGCTGTACCGCCTGATCTGGCTGCGCTTCGTGGCCTGCCAGATGGCGGACGCGCTGCTGGATACCATCTCGGCCGACATCCTGAGCGAGGGCTATGTGTTCCGCGCCTCCGGCCATACGGTCGCGTTCTCGGGCTTTACGGCGGTCTATGAGGAATCGACCGACGACGAAAAGCAGGGCGAATCGGGCAAGCCGCTGCCGCCCTTTGCCGAGGGCGACCCGCTGACCGCGCTGTCCATCGAGCCGAGCCAGCACTTCACCCAGCCGCCTGCGCGCTACACCGAAGCGTCGCTCGTGCGCGCCATGGAGGAGCGCGGCATCGGCCGCCCGTCCACCTACGCGCCGACCATTTCCACCATCGAGACCCGCAATTACGTCACCAAGGAAAGCCGCAGCCTGCGCCCGACGCCGCTTGGCGAGGGTGTGACCGGCCTGCTGGTCGATAAATTCAAGTCGGTGGCCGACTACGAGTTCACGGCCAATATGGAAAACGAGCTGGATCTCGTTGAAGACGGCAAGGAAAACTATGTCGATCTGCTGCGCGGCTTCTACGGCGGATTTGAAAGCGCGCTCGATCAGGCTGAGACCGATATGGAGGGCCAGCGCATCAAGATCAAGGATGAGGAAACCGACATCGTCTGCGACAAGTGCGGTCGCAACATGGTCATCAAGATCGGCCGGTTCGGCAAGTTCCTCGCATGCCCGGGCTTCCCGGAGTGCACGAACACCAAGGCCATTACCGAGGACACCGGCGCAGCCTGCCCGGTGTGCGGCATGAAGGTGGTCAAGAAGAAATCCGCGCGCGGGTATGTCTATTATTCGTGTGATAAGTACCCCGAGTGTCCATTCATCACTTGGGATAAGCCGCTTAAGACCAAATGCCCGACTTGTGACAGTTCGCTGTTCCGCCACACCGACCGCGACTCCAAGGAGGTTACGGACGTGTGCCTGCGCGAGGGCTGCGGCTATAAGGAGCTGGTCAAGGAGGGGCTGCCGCCCGAGGAGGCTGAAAAGAACCGCCAGCGTCGCGAGGCGCGCGCGGCCAGGGCTGCCGAGCGGGAAGCCGCCAAGGCGGCGAAGGCCGCGGAGGAAGCGGCAGCCGCCAAAGCGGGCGAAAACGCAGAAGGCGAAGAAAAACCGGGGAAAAAGACCGCGAAAAAAACCGCAGCCAAAAAGACGGCGGCAAAGAAGACGTCCGAAACGGCCAAAAAGGCCGTCAAAAAAACAACGGACAAGAAAACCGCTGCCAAGAAAACCGCTGCCAAGAAAACCGCCACGGCCAAAAGGGCGAGCACGAAAAAGACCGCCGTGGAGCCGGTGACCGAAAGCGAGGGCGCAGCCGATGCAGAATAAAGTGACCGTCATCGGCGCAGGGCTTGCGGGATGCGAAGCGGCCTGGCAGCTTGCTGAGCGCGGCATCCCGACCCGTCTGCGCGAAATGAAGCCCGAAAAGCGAACCGAAGCCCACCATTCCGATGATTTCGCCGAGCTGGTGTGCTCGAATTCGCTGCGCTCGAACGAACTGGCCAACGCCGCCGGCCTGCTTAAGGAAGAGCTGCGCCGGCTGGGCGGCCTTATTGTGGCCTGCGCGGACGCACATCCGGTCGAAGCGGGCGGCGCGCTCGCGGTCGACCGCGAGGCGTTCGCAAGAGCTGTGACCGGGAAAATCAGGAACCATCCGCTCATCGAGGTGGTGCACGGCGAAGCGACCGAACTGCCCGCGGAGGGGCATGTGATCGTGGCCACCGGCCCGCTGACCTCGGACGCGCTGTTTGACGCCATCCATGCCAAGGTGGGCGGGGACTTCCTGCATTTCTTTGACGCGGCCGCGCCCATCGTGACCTTTGAGTCCATCGACATGGAGCACGCCTATTTTGCGTCGCGGTACGACAAGGGCACGCCCGATTACATCAACTGCCCGCTGTCCCGCGAGGAGTTCGACCCGTTCTGGGAGGCGCTCACGACCGCTGAGGAGGCCGAGGTGCATGGCTTTGAGGATAAGCTGGTGTTTGAGGGATGCATGCCCATCGAGGTCAACGCCCGCCGCGGGCACGACACCCTGCTGTTCGGCATCCTCAAGCCCATCGGCCTGCCCGATCCCAAGACCGGCCGCGACCCGTACGCGGTTCTGCAGCTCCGCCGCGACAACGCGCAGGGCACGCTGTATAACCTCGTCGGCTGCCAGACCCACCTCAAATGGGGCGAGCAGAAGCGCATTTTCTCCATGATCCCGGCGCTGAAAAACGCCGAGTATGTGCGCTACGGCGTCATGCACCGCAACACCTTCCTCGATTCGCCCCGCCTTTTGGATCATAACTTTGCGCTGCGCGCCGACCCGCGCGTCCGCTTCGCCGGGCAGATGACCGGCGTGGAGGGCTACATCGAATCCAACGCTTCGGGCTTCCTCGCGGGCCTTGCGACCGCGTGCGAGCTGCTCGGAAAGCCCGCGCCCGATTTCCCGTCCACGACCGCAATCGGCGCGCTTGGACGCTATATTTCGAACGAGACAGTGGCCCGGTTCCAGCCTATGAATATTAATTTCGGTATTCTGGACCCGCTTGGCCATAAGGTCAGGGGCAAGCGCGAGAAGAACATGAAAATTTCCGAGCGCGCGCTCGAAATCATTGACCGCATAAAGGGGGAGCTTTGCGATGAAAATTGCGATTGACGTAATGGGCGGCGACAACGCGCCGCTCGCGCCGGTACAGGGCGGCGTGCTGGCTGCGAAAGCCTACGGTGAGGAAGTTGTCCTCGTCGGCCCGGAGGACAAAATCCGCGGCCTGCTCAAAGGGCAGGGTGCGGAAAATACGCCCGGTATCTCGATTGTCCATGCGCCCGACGCGGTGGACATGCACGACGACCCGGCTTCCGTCCTGCGCCAGAAGCCGGAAAGCTCGATGGCGGTCGCTTTGAAGCTGGTGAAAAACGGCGAGGCGGACGCGATTGTGTCCGCAGGCTCGACCGGCGCGCTGCTTTCGGGCGCAACGCTGTTTTGCAAGCGTATCAAGGGTATCCGCCGTGCGGCGCTTGCGCCGGTGATGCCGTGCGCGGGCGGACAGGTGATGCTGGTGGACGCGGGCGCGAACACCGAATGCACGGCGGAATACCTGCTCCAGTTCGCCTATCTCGGCTCGCTTTATGCCGAGAAAATCCGCGGCATTGAAAAGCCGCGCGTTGGCCTTGTGAACAATGGCTCCGAGGATTCCAAGGGCGACGCGATGCGCAAAGAGACCTATGCGCTGCTCAAAGAAGCGCATGAGGCCGGCCGCCTGAACTTTGTGGGCAACGTCGAGGGCACCGACGTGCCGGGCGGCAAGTGCGACGTGGCCGTGTGCGACGGCTTTGCAGGCAACATCATGCTCAAAACCATTGAAGGCACGGCCAAATTCATGGCTAGGGAAATTAAAAAGGTCTTTTTGCGCAATTTCGGCACCAAACTCGCCTACCTCGCCTGCAAAAAAGGCATGGATGCGTTTCGGGAACTGTTCAATCAGGACGCCATCGGCGGCGCGCCTTTCCTTGGCATCGCGCACCCGGTCATCAAGGCGCACGGCTCGTCCAATGAGATCGCGTTCATGAACGCGGTGCGGCAGGCCATCGCCTACACCAAAAGCGGCATGATTGAAGCGGTCGAACAAAACATTTCCCATATGACCCTCCAAAAGTAAAAAATTCCTCGCCTCCCTCTTGACAGAAAACGTATCGGCTTATATCATCAAATTAAGCTTCATACGTGCCCGCGCGGCGGGCAAATCTGAGAAGAAGGGATGATGACCGCATGGTTTTTAAAAAACTGTGTACACTGCTGGCAGGGCAGTTTGGCGTAGAGGCGGACACGCTCACGATGGAAACCTCTTTGGCAGACGACCTGAATGCCGATTCCCTTGATCTGGCCGAACTGATGATGTCACTGGAAGAAGAGTTCGACATTGGGGAGATCGACGAAGAGGCTGCCGCGGGAATCCGGACGGTCGGCGATATTGTGTGCCTGATCGGCGAGGAATAGACGGATACATCATCGGAAAAGGCCCGGTACATCCGGGCCCTTCCGCTTTCAGGAAAGGAAGAAACACATGCTGAAGGACAAAATTGGCTATCAGTTCCGCAACAACGTGCTGTTTCGCAAGGCGCTGACTCATTCGTCTTACGCCAATGAACAGCGCGCGCGGCATTTGCAAAACAATGAACGGCTTGAGTTCCTTGGCGACTCCGTACTCGGCTTTGTCACAGCCGATTACCTGTATAACCATTTCCCGGAACTGCCTGAGGGCGAGCTGACCAAGCTGCGCGCCGCGGTGGTCTGTGAGCAGGCGTTGTACGAGGTCGCCAAGGAACTTGGCATCGACAAGGAAATCTGCCTTGGGCACGGCGAGGAAACGGGTGGCGGCCGACAGAGGCCGAGTATCCTGGCCGACGCGGTCGAGGCGCTGCTGGGCGCAATCTATCTCGATGGCGGCATCGAGCCTGCGCGGGCGTTTGTGCTGAGCTTTATTCCGCAAAAGGCCGAGCGGGCGCGTCAGGGGCGCATGTTTAAAGACTACAAGACCACCTTGCAGGAAATCGTCCAGAAAAACCGGCAGGAAACGCTGGAATACCGGCTTGCCGGCTCGAGCGGCCCGGATCACGACAAGACGTTTACCATGGAGCTGCTGCTCAATTCCAACGTCTTCGCGCACGGGCAGGGGCACAGCAAAAAGGAAGCCGAGCAGATGGCAGCCAAACAGGCGCTCGAATTCATGGGCTTCGGCAAATAAAGCAGGATCCCTTTCCGCCAATAAACAAGTGCCGGGGACAGGACGCGCTTCCGTCGTGCCCCGGCACTTTTCCTGCCCTGCGAAAAAAAGCCCGGCCGCGTTGATTCCACGGGCGGAAAGTGATAAACTTATGATATCACGAATTATGCCTGAATGAGGATACTGCATGATACTGAAAAGCCTCCTGCTGCAAGGCTTCAAGTCGTTCCCGGACAAAACCGAAATCCGGTTCCTGGGCGGGATGACGGCAATTGTCGGGCCGAACGGCAGCGGAAAATCCAATATCTCGGACGCCATCCGGTGGGTGCTGGGCGAACAGTCCTCGCGCTCGCTGCGCGGCGCAAAAATGGAGGACGTCATTTTCGGCGGCACCCAGAAGCGCGGCCCGCTGGGCTTCGCCGAGGTCTCGCTGATTCTGGACAACTCCAAGGGTGTGTTCCGATCGGAACACACGGAAATTATGGTCACAAGACGGTATTACCGCTCGGGTGAAAGCGAATACTATCTGAATAAAAAACACTGCCGCCTGAAAGATATTCATGAGCTGTTTATGGATACCGGCCTCGGCCGGGACGGCTATTCCATCATTGGCCAGGGACGAATCGACGAAATCCTGTCGCTCAAAAGCGAGGACCGGCGTGAAATTTTTGAGGAAGCGGCGGGCATTACCAAGTTCCGCTACCGCAAGGAGGAAGCGGAGCGCAAGCTCGCCGCGACCGAGGACAATCTGGTGCGCATCCGCGACCTGTACAGCGAGCTGGAAAACCAGGCCGGGCCGCTGGCCGCGCAGGCCGAAAAAGCAAAGCAGTATTTGCTGCTGCGCGACGAGCTGCGCGTCATCGAGGTATCGCTTTGGCTGCTCGAGCTGAACACCCTGCGCACGGATACCGAAAAGACCCAAGCCGATCAGAAAACCTGCGCCGGGCAGCTGGCCGCGGCGCGCGGCCAGCTGGAACAGCTGTACCGCCGTTCGGAAGCGCTGGCGGAGCAGATGCATCAGACGGACGCTCACACCGACGATATGCGCCGCGCGCTGCGCGAGCAGGAACAAGGCATGGCCGGTTTGCAGAGCCGCTGCGCGGTGCTGCGCGCCAACATCCAGAATGCGCGGGAGAACATGGAACGCACCAAACGGGACAGCGGGCGGCAGGCTGAACAGGCTGCGGCGCTTGCCAAACAGCAGGCCGGCCGGCGCGCCCACTGCGCGGCGCTGGAGGAAGCTTATGAAAGGCTGAAAAAAAGCATTGCCGAGGAAGAAACCCGTGCGGCGGCGCTGAAAGAGCAACGCGCACAGGCTGTGCGGGCGCGGCATGCGCTTTGTGAGGAACTTGAAGTACGAAACGCTGCGAATTTCCAGACCGAGCTGGCGCAGACGGCCGCACAGGCCGGGCTGGATGGGATGGACAGCCGGCGGGACACCATTGACAGCGATATTGAACGGGTTGCTTCCCAGCTGGAAGCGGAGCAGCGCGTGCACAACGGGTATCAAGCCAAACTCGATGCCTGCCTGCAAACCATTGCCGGCGTCAAAAATAAATTGGCCGGGGTTTCGCTTAAGGCGGACAACCGCCGTGCCCGCGTCGCGGAATACGAAAAGGCGCTCGCCGCGTATAAATCCAGTCTTAACGACTGTGAAAACCGCATCCGTATGCTGCGCGAGATGCAAAAGGAGTATGAGGGCTTTTCCCGCGCGGTCAAGCTGGTCATGAAGCGGGCCGCAGCAGGCGCGCAGCACGGCGTGCGCGGGCCGGTGTCTTCGCTCCTCACCGTGGAAGAAGCGTATGTGACCGCCATCGAGACCGCGCTCGGCGCGGCGGCTTCCAATATCGTGGTGGAAACCGCGCAGGACGCCAAAGCGGCGATTGAATTCCTGAAACGCAGCGACGGCGGCCGCGCGACCTTCCTGCCCATGGACACCATCCGGCCGGCGTCCCTCCGGGAGCAGGGCGTAGAACAGATGGCCGGATGCCACGGCACAGCCGACCGGCTGGTGTCCTGCGACGAAGCATACCGCGCCATTGTGCAGAGTCTGCTCGCGCGCACGGTTGTGGCGGACAATATGGACGCAGCGCTCGCCCTCGCGCGGACGTATCGCCATCGTTTCCGTATTGTGACGCTCGACGGGCAGGTGATTCAGGCGGGCGGCGCGATGACCGGCGGATCGGTGTCCAAAACCACCGGCACGCTGGCACGCGCGGGTACGCTGCGCAATTTGGAAGACAAACGGGAGGCACTGCGGAAAGAGACCGAGGACGCTGCGCATGCACTCGCTGCCGCAAAGGAAGAGGCTGCGGCGCTCGAATACGACCGCAAAGCCATCGAGGCCGAGCGTGCGCGGGCGCAGGAGGACGAAGCGCGCCTGACCGCCATGCTCGCCCAGCACAGCGCGCTGCTCGACAGCGTCCGGCAGCGGCATGCCGCGCTGCAATTGGAACGGGGCAGCCTCGCGGAAGCGAAGGCCGGTTACGAACGCACGATTGCGGAAAAGGGAGAAGCCCTGCGGCAGGGGCAGGCCCGGGTCCGGGCGCTGGAAACCGAGCGCGACGCCCGGGAAACCGCGATTGCCGGACTGGACGAAGCGCTGACCCAGAGCGCCGCACAGGGCGTTTCGCTGCGCACTGCGTCGGCGGAAAACCGTACCGAAGCTGCGGCGGAGCGCCGCGCTCTGGATGACCTGGAGCGCCTGCGGCATGAAATGGAACACAGCCTGTCCGGCGCCGGACAGGCGCTGCGCGCGTTTGAGCAAAGCATTGCGGAGAACACGGAAGCGCTTCAAAAAGCCGAAGCAAGTTTACAGGACGGCGGCGGGGAAGCCGACCGTCTGCGTGGGGAGATTGCAGCGTCAGTGCAGCAGCGCATGCAGCTCGAAGGCGATAAGACTGCGGCGGACAAGCGCGCGCAGGCGCAGAATGAAGAAATCCTTGGCCTGGAACGGGAGAATTCCCGCCTGACGGCGCGGCTTGAACAGCAAAAAGAGCGTGAAACGCAAATTCTTACAAAAATGTGGGAAAGCTATGAATTGACGCCCACCCCGGCGGCACAGGTGGCCGCCACACTGCCCGACCCGTCTGCGGCGGATAAACGCGCCGCTGCGCTTCGCACGCAGATGCGCGCGCTCGGCAACGTCAATCTGGACGCGGTGGACGAGTACGGCGCCCTGATGGAACGGTTCACTTTCCTCGGCCAGCAAAAAGACGACCTCGAAACCGCGCAGCGCGATCTGTACAAGGTCATTGGGCAGCTGACGGACAATATGAAAGAAATTTTTGCATCCGAGTTCGCCAAGCTGAACGCCTTTTTTGGACAGACGTTCCGCGAGATTTTTGGCGGCGGGCATGCGCAATTGCAGCTTGCCGACACCTCGGACATCCTCCACTGCGGGATCGATATCCTCGTGTCCCCGCCGGGCAAGGCGGTCAAGACCATCACGCTCCTGTCGGGCGGGGAAAAGGCGTTTGTGGCGATTGCGTTATATTTTGCAATTTTGAAGCTGCGCCCTACGCCGTTTTCGGTGCTTGACGAGATCGAGGCGGCGCTCGACGACGTGAATGTGGCCCGCTTTGCCGCGTATGTCAAACGGCTGAGCGATAAGACACAGTTTATCGTCATCACCCACCGCCGCGGTACAATGGAACAGGCCGACATGCTCTACGGCGTGACGATGCAGGAGCAGGGCGTCAGCCGTATGCTGATGCTGAACCTCGCGGAAGCGGAAAAGCACATTGAAACCAATGAAAGATAGGGAGCAAAGCGGGATAGCCCCGGTTTTTCCTCCTACATATCTGAAAATAAAGGAGTAGTTATGGGATTTTTCGACAAAATTAAGCAGGGACTGAAGAAAACCACAGAAGCGGTGACCCAGCAGTTTGAGGACATCATCGCATCGTTCGTCGAGGTCGACGACGACCTGCTCGACGAACTGGAAGAGGCGATGATCCTGTCCGATCTCGGCGCGACGGTCGCGGCAAACGCACGCGCCGAACTCAAAAAGCGCGCCCAACACCAGAAGGTCAACACGGGAGCCGAACTGCGCAGCCTGCTCAAGGACGTGCTCACGGACATGATGCTGGAGGACAGCGCGCTGGATATTTTGGGCGCCCCCGCAGTGGTACTCGTGATTGGCGTCAACGGCGTGGGCAAGACCACGTCCATCGGCAAGCTGGCGGCGCGTTATGCCGGCGAGGGCAAGCGCGTGATGCTGGCGGCAGCGGATACTTTCCGCGCCGCCGCCGCCGACCAGTTGGAAATCTGGGCGCGGCGCGCGGGTGCGGATATTGTCCGCCACGGCGAGGGCGCTGACCCGGCGGCCGTGGTCTTTGACGCGGTCGCGGCGGCGAAGGCGCGCAAATGCGATGTGATCATTATCGACACAGCGGGCCGACTGCATAATAAAGCAAATTTGATGAACGAACTTGCGAAGATCGACCGCATCCTGACCCGTGAGTTGCCCGATTCGTCGCGCGAGACCCTGCTTGTGCTCGACGCGACGACCGGCCAGAACGCCGTTCATCAGGCGGAGGAATTTAACAAGGCGGCCAAGCTCACCGGCATTATCCTGACCAAGCTGGACGGCACAGCCAAGGGCGGCATCGTCATTGCCATTTCAGCGGGCCTCGGCGTGCCGGTTAAGCTGGTCGGCGTGGGCGAGGGCATTGACGACCTTATGGATTTCAGCCGCTCGGACTTCCTCGAAGCCCTGCTGCCACCCATCGCGGAGTAAAGGAGAATCATCATGGCAAGACCGGATTTCAGACGCAACGACGAAATGCGGAAGGTGAAAATCACCCCGCACTATACCATGTATGCGGAAGGCTCGGTGCTCATCGAAATGGGCAACACCAAGGTCATCTGCACGGCGAGCGTGGAGGAAAAAGTGCCGCCCTTCCTCGAAGGCCAGGGCCTCGGCTGGGTGACCGCAGAGTACGCCATGCTGCCGCGCGCGACGGGCACCCGGAAAAAGCGCGATATCAAGAACCTCAGGCTGGACGGCCGTTCGTCGGAGATCCAGCGCCTGATTGGCCGTTCGCTGCGGGCGGTCGTGGACCGCAAAGCGCTTGGCGAGCGCCAGGTCACAGTGGACTGCGATGTGATCCAGGCCGACGGCGGCACGCGCTGCGCATCCATTACCGGCGGCTTCGTGGCGCTGTGGCTCGCGTGCAAAAAGCTGCTGGACGAAGGGAAAATTGAGAAAATGCCGCTGACCAGCCCGGTCTCGGCCGTGTCGGTCGGTATTTTTAAGGACGAGGCTGTGCTGGATTTAAACTATGCCGAAGACAGCCACGCGATTGCCGACTGCAACGTGGTGATGACCGGCGCGGGCGATTTTGTCGAAATTCAGGGCACTGGCGAAGGCCGCCCGTTTACGAAGGACGAGCTCAATAAGCTGCTGTCGCTCGGCAAAAAGGGGACGGCCAAACTGTGCCGCGAACAGAAAAAGATCACCGGGGAATTGTAAACCAGACAGGAGATGCGAAGATAGGAGATATGAAATTCGTTTTAGCATCGCACAACCAAAAGAAGCTGCTTGAACTCGGGGATATCCTGGGGACGCTTGGCATTGAAATCGTGCCGCTTCCCGCAGGCGCGCCCGAGCCGGATGAGGACGGCGGCGCCTTTGAAGCGAATGCGCTTATTAAGGCGCGCGCTGCGGCGGAATATACCGGCCTGCCTGCGGTTGCGGACGACAGCGGCCTGTGCGTGGACGCGCTGCACGGCGCGCCGGGCGTCTATTCGGCGCGGTATGGTTCGGCAGAATATTTTTCCTATATGGAACAGCACGGGCTGAAGGCCGGTTTGGAACCGCTTCCTCCGAAAGCGACAGACCGTGACCGCTGCCTGCGGCTGCTGCGGGATCTGGAAGCGGCGCCGGACGGGCAACGGACCGCACGGTTTGTCTGCGCCATCGCCTGCGTGCTGCCGGACGGGCAGGAATTTACCGTGCGCGGCGCCTGCGAGGGCGAAATTACCCGCCGGATGCACGGCGACGGCGGCTTTGGCTACGACCCGCTGTTTTTTGTGCCGGAATATGGCTGCACCTTCGGCGAGCTGCCCGCCGCCATAAAAAACCGCGTTTCCCATCGCGCACAGGCGCTTGCTGCCTTTGCGGATGCACTAAAAATCAAGATTCAGGAGTAATATTTTATGCTGACGAGTAAACAACGCGCACAGCTGCGCAAGCTGGCAAACCCGCTGGCCGTGACCCTGCACATCGGCAAGGACGGCGTGACCGAGGGGGTGGTCGAGCAGTTGAATGTGCTGCTGGAAAACCACGAACTGGTCAAGGGAAAGGTGCTGGAAAGCGCCATGGCCACCCCGAAAACGGTGGCCGAAGCGCTGTGCGGCGAGACTGGCGCGGACGGCGTGCAGGTGATCGGCGCCAAATTTGTGTTGTACCGCGAGTCCTCCGACCCGGATAAGCGCAAGATCGTCCTGGAGAAATAAGGATGCGTACAGGGATCATGGGCGGGACGTTCAATCCCCCGCATCTGGGGCATCTGCACGCGGCGGAGTGCGTCAAGGATGCGCTTGGGCTGGACAAGGTACTGTTTGTGCCTACCAATCTGCCGCCGCACAAGAAAATGCCCGCCGGTTCGGCGGACACAAAGCAGCGGTGTGAAATGGTCGAGCGGATGCTCGAAGGGCGGGGCTGGGCGGAGCTGAGCACCATTGAGATTGACCGCGGCGGGGCAAGCTATACCATTGACACCGTGCGTGCCCTGTATGAAACAAGGGAATATGGGGAATTATTCCTGATTATGGGTACCGACATGTTGATGATGCTGGACTATGGATGGCGTGAACCGCAGGAAATCTGCCGGCTGTGTACGCTGGCTGTGGTCGCACGCGGCGCCGGACAGCAGGGGGAGCTGCAAAAAAAAGCCGCCCTGCTGCGGAAAAAATATCATGCGGATATCCGTTTGGTCGACTGCCCGGTGGTGGAAATTTCATCGACCCAGCTGCGCGCGGGGCTGGCGCTGCGGGAAATGGTGCCGCCCGGAGTATTTCAGTTTATCGAGCAAAACCGGTTATACACACGCGAAAAAGAATAATTTTTAAGGTGAAAGGCGGTTTTTTGTATGTTATGTGATGCAAAGATGCGCAAGGAAATCCTCTCAAGGCTGAGCGGCTACCGGCTGGAACACACGCTGGGATGCGAGCGCGCGGCGGTCATGTTGGCGAAGCGGTTTGGCGGGGACGAGGAAAAGTGCGCCTTCGCAGCCATCCTCCATGACATTACAAAAAGACTTTCTCGTGAAGAACAGTTGTATTTGTGCGAAAATTACGGTATAATACCGTGTGATGTTGAAAAAATGGAGTGGAAGATGCTGCATGGCAAAACCGCGGCCGCGATCGCAGAGAAAGAATACCACGCGCCGGCGGATATCGTGCACGCCATTGCCGTCCACACCACGGGCTGTGCGAACATGACACTGCTCGACAAGATCATTTACCTGGCCGATTTTATCGAAGAGACGCGCGACTTCAAGGGGGTCGAGCCTGCACGGGCGCTTGCCCGGCAGGATATCGATCAGGCGCTGCTGTACTGTTTTGATTTTTCTTTGACCGACCTGGTAGAACGGGGAAAACTTATACATAAAGATACGTTTGAAGCGCGCAATTGGCTGATTTGGCAGGGGGTTCCGCGCGCTTAACGGTGCATTGAATTCAGGAGGCAAGAAATGAAGATTTTCGGCGGCGGCGGTTCCCGGCACAAGCAGACGGACAAGCCCGCAAAGCAGGCAAAGCCGAAGAAGGTGAAGAAACCACGTTCCACCGTGAAAAAGGTGCTGATCGGTATTTTACTTGCAATCCTTGGGATTGTGGTTGCGGGCGGCGTGTATGTCGCCGTTGTCGCCAAGCCGCCCAGCCTTGCGCCCACCAAGCACGTCAATGACTCGACAATCAACGATCCGGAAAACGGCGATGCGATCAGCGTGGATCTCAACATGGGCGACCGTATTGATGATTTCTTTACCTTTGTTGTCTGTGCAACCGACATCGACGAAACCCGTACCGACAACATTATGGTTGTGGCGTTCGATACCAAAAAGCATACGGTGAACGTCATGAACGTGCCGCGCGATACCATGTCCAACGTCAACAAGACGGGCGCAAACCGCAAGATTAACGCGGCCTATGGAACCAAGCAGGGCATCGAACAGACCAAAAAGCAGGTCAAGCAGGTCATGGGCTTCACACCGGACAAATATATGGTTGTGAATTTCCAGGGCATTGCCGAGATTGTGGATGCGATCGGCGGCGTAGATTATGAAATCCCGTTCCCAATGATGTATTCCGATCCAGTGCAGAAGCTGGAAATCAATTTCCCGAAAGCAGGCATGCGCCATTTGAACGGGGAAGAGGTGGTCGAATTCCTGCGCTGGCGCAAAAATGGCGCGGGCTATCATCAGTACGTGCCGGCCGAATACCTCAACGGCGACGAAACCCGCATTGCCAAGCAGCAGGAGTTCCTGAAATATCTAGCCAAGGAAGTCTTGACGCTTAAGAATGCAGTCAACGTGAAGAAGATTGCTCAGGCGGTGTTCAACAACGTGAAAACCGACATTACGGCGGGCGAAATGCTTTGGCTGGCCGGCCAGGCGTTCCAGGTGGACACCACAAACGGCATCAACATGTACACCTTGCCCGGTTATTCAGCAATGAGCACAGCTGGAAATAGTACCGAGCTTTCGTTCTACTTCGTGAACGAAAGACAGGCGCTGAAGCTCATTAACGAATATTTTAACCCCTACGATAAAAAAATCACGAGTCTGGATCTGGTTTCCGGGCCGACCAAGGGATCTTCGAGCGGGAAGGGCAGCCGGGATGACGATGAGGATGACACTTCCTACTCCAGCGGACGTCATAACAATTCGGAAGATGATGACGAGGATGATTCCCCGTCTTCCGGTTATTCGTCGAGCGGCGGCAACCGGGATGACGAAGAGGATGACGATCCCGGCAGCTCGGGCGGCGAATCCGGCGGCAATTCGGGCAGTTCAGGCGGTGAATCCGGCGGAAATTCCGGCGGTATGGGCGGTGAGTCCGGCGGCTCGGGCAATTCCGGCAGCTCGGGCGGCGAATCCGGTGGCAATTCGGGCAGTTCAGGCGGTGAATCCGGCGGAAATTCCGGCGGTACGGGCGGTGAGCCCGGCGGCGGTACCACCGAGCCGCCCGCCCCGGCCAGTGATCCGGAAGCATAATTTTTTGAAATAAGGAGCGCAAATATGGACGCAAAAGAACTTGTAAAATACGCATGTGAAGCCCTGTTGGAGCGCAAAGGACACGATCTTGAAGTGCTGCACATTGAGCAGCTGACCACGCTGACCGAATATTTTGTCATTTGCTCGGCCACTTCGACCACGCAGGTCAAAGCGCTCGCAGACAGCGTGGAGTTCCATCTGAAGAATGACCACGGCGTCATGCCGCATCATGTAGAGGGCTTTGAATCCTCGTCGTGGATTCTTCTG
The DNA here is from genome assembly GCA_900547195.1 of uncultured Butyricicoccus sp. Lineage (GTDB taxonomy): Bacteria > Bacillota > Clostridia > Oscillospirales > Butyricicoccaceae > Butyricicoccus_B. Next base: position 9,501 of record URFQ01000021.1, on the reverse strand, counting down.
GATTACGGCAGCATGCTGGTGCATATTTTCCTGCCCGAGACCCGCGATTTTTATCGCCTGGAAAACCTGTGGAAGGACGGCGAGAAAATCGCGCTGTCCGAGCTGGGCGTTGAAGAATAAGATTTGACAAAGAGTGGAGAGTGAGGAGTTCAGAGCGGAGAGCCAGGAACTTTTTGTTGTTCACTTCCCACGTCTCACGCTCCACTCTGATAAAACGTTTGGGGGAAACACCATTGAACAAGTACGAACACAAACAAATCGAAAAAAAGTGGCAGGACATCTGGGACGCCAAGGAATGCTTTGTCGCGCCGCAAGACTTCACCAAACCGAAGTTTTATGCGCTGGTAGAGTTCCCTTATCCGTCCGGCCAGGGCCTGCACGTGGGCCATCCGCGCTCCTATACTGCGCTCGATATTGTTGCGCGCAAGAAGCGCATGCAGGGCTTTAACGTCCTCTATCCAATGGGCTGGGATGCGTTTGGCCTGCCGACCGAGAACTTTGCCATTAAAAACCACATCCATCCGGCAGAGGTGACCAGCAAAAACATCGCCCATTTTAAGGCGCAGCTCAAGGCGCTCGGCCTGTCGTTCGACTGGTCGCGCGAGATCAACACCACCGACCCAAGCTACTATAAGTGGACGCAGTGGATTTTCCTCCAGCTGTTCAAGAAGGGCTTGGCCTATAAGAAGGAAATGAGCGTCAACTGGTGCACCTCGTGCAAGTGCGTGCTGGCGAATGAGGAAGTCGTGAACGGCGTGTGCGAGCGCTGCGGCAGCGAGGTCGTACACAAGACCAAGAGCCAGTGGATGCTGGCCATCACCAAGTATGCCGAGCGCCTAATCGACGATCTGGACGACCTGGATTACATTGAGCGCGTCAAGACCCAGCAGAAGAACTGGATTGGCCGTTCGACAGGCGCGGAGGTCGATTTCAAGACCACGGAAGGCGACACGCTGACCGTTTACACCACCCGTCCGGACACCCTGTTCGGCGCAACCTACATGGTAATTTCGCCTGAGCATCCTGCGGTCGAGAAGTGGGCGGGCAAGCTCGCGAACATGGACGCCATCCGCGCTTACCGCGAGGAGGCCGCGCGCAAATCGGACTTTGAGCGCACCGAGCTGAACAAGGACAAGACCGGCGTCAAGCTGGACGGCGTTATGGCGGTCAATCCGGTCAATGGCCACGAAATCCCAATTTTCGTTTCCGACTATGTCCTGATGGGCTATGGTACGGGCGCGATCATGGCGGTTCCGGCGCACGACGACCGCGACTGGGATTTTGCCAAGAAGTTCGGCTGCGAGATCATCGAGGTTGTTGCAGGCGGCGAAGATGTACAGAAAGCGGCGTTTACTGCGAAGGATGAGACCGGCATTCTGGTCAACTCGGATTTCCTCGACGGCAAGACGGTCAAGGACGCCATCCCGGCGATGATTGAATGGCTGGAGAGCAAGGGCATTGGCCGCGCCAAGGTTCAGTACAAGCTGCGCGACTGGGTCTTCTCCCGCCAGCGTTACTGGGGCGAACCCATCCCGCTGATCTGGTGCGATCAGTGCGGCTGGGTGCCGGTGCCGGAAGACCAGCTCCCGTTGGAGTTGCCGAACGTGACCAGCTACGAACCGACCGACAACGGTGAATCGCCGCTTGCCCATATGACCGATTGGGTAAATACCACCTGCCCGCACTGCGGCGGCCCGGCGCGTCGTGAGACCGACACCATGCCCCAGTGGGCTGGATCGTCCTGGTATTTCCTGCGCTACATGGACCCGCGCAACGACAAGGCGATTGCCTCCAAGGAAGCGCTCGAATACTGGTCCCCGGTGGACTGGTACAACGGCGGCATGGAGCATACCACCCTGCATCTGCTGTATTCCCGCTTCTGGCACAAGTTCCTGTACGACATCGGCGTGGTGCCGGCCAAGGAGCCGTATGCCAAGCGCACCAGCCACGGCATGATCCTCGGTGAAAACGGCGAGAAGATGTCCAAGAGCCGCGGCAATGTGGTCAACCCCGACGAAATTGTAGACACCTACGGCGCGGACACCATGCGCCTGTATGAGATGTTCATCGGGGACTTTGAGAAGGCCGCTCCGTGGAGCCCGAAGTCCATCAAGGGCTGCCGCCGCTTCCTTGAGCGCATCTGGAACCTGTTTGAGCAGGTGCAGGAGGGCGACAGCTATTCGGAGCAGCATGAGGTGCTGATGCACAAGACCATCAAGAAGGTGGGCGAGGACATCGAGAACCTCAAGGCCAACACCGCCATTGCAGCGCTCATGAGCATGGTCAATGAGTTTTATGATAAGGGCGTCAACAAGGCGGAGTACAAGACCCTGCTGACCCTCGTCAGCCCGTTTGCGCCGCACATCACCGAGGAGCTTTGGAACATGCTTGGCGAGGCCAGCGTGCTGTCGCTGGAAAAGTGGCCTGAGTATGAGGAAGCCAAGACCGTCGAGTCGTCCATCGAGATCGGCGTACAGGTCAACGGCAAGCTTAAGGGCACCATCCGGCTGCCTGTAGACTGCGAGCAGCAGGTCGCCGTCGACGCCGCGCTGTCCGATGAAAAGGTCAAAAAGGCGGTCGAGGGCAAGAACATCGTCAAGACCATCGTGGTCAAAAACAAGATTGTCAACCTCGTTGTAAAGTAATTTGAGAAAAAACTTGACAACAGTGCGCTAAGACGATATAATAATCTTACGGTTTTATTGGGATGGGTATGTCTGCCATAATTTGGCGGGACGCCGCTCGAAATCGTGCGTTTAAGTCCCCGAAAAGGGTCGCGCGGAGGGAGGGAAAACGATGTCGGAAGTCCGCGTAAAGGAAAATGAATCCTTGGACAGTGCGCTGAGAAGATTTAAGCGTTCCTGTGCAAAGGCGGGTGTGCTTTCCGAGCTCCGCAAGCGTGAGCATTATGAAAGCCCGAGCGTAAAGCGCCGCAAGAAGTCTGAGGCTGCTCGCGCTAAAAAGCGCAAGTACAGATAATCTGTCTGAGAATCCATGAAGCGCCGGAGAAGATCTCCGGCGCTTTTTTTGTTTTCGTTTTGTTCATAATTTTTTGAAAATTCCTTCATAAAACGGACACGAGATGGACACAAATACCCTGTATGATAAAGACAGTTCAAACGAGGACTCCCCCTCCTCGCAAGAACACTCCTTTTACCCCCCCTATTTTACCCCCTCTTTTTCATGGTTGCCGGTTTTGGCAACACGGGAGAATCCCCCATTCTCCCTTCCTCTTTTTCAACCACTCTTTTTTACCGAAACAGAAACGTCCGGATTCCCCCTCCGGGCGTTTTTGTTTTGCCTTAAAACAGCACATGCAGCAGCACGACAAGCGCAAGGCCGGGGATGCCGAGCAGCGTGGCGAGCGCCACGGTAAACAGGTTGATTGAAATATTTAGCCCGGCAAGTGAACCAAATACGCCGGTAATGATCAGGCCAAGTACGCCAAAACAGCCGTTTACCAGCAACCGCGCGCCCCAGCGCACGGGCGCAAACAGTGCGCCGAGCGCCATTAGGACAATCAGCCCCAGCACTCCATATACAAGCATTGCGGCAAGATCCATCTCCACCACCTCCTGTCTCATCTATATGAAAAAACGGACGGGCATATGCCGGGAAGCGGGAGGTTATACTGTATCAATCAAACGGGAATGGGATAAAATGACCCTGCAAAGCGGAAGATTTGACGAAAAGCAAATCGATTGGTATAATGAACCTATCTGTAAATCTAAATGGAGAGGTACCATATGAATAAAGCCAAGGCTGAATATGGCAATGAAAGCATATCCTCCCTCAAGGGGGCCGACCGCGTCCGCAAACGTCCGGGCGTTATTTTTGGTTCGGATGGGCTGGAAGGCTGCGAGCATGCGGTGTTCGAAATCCTGTCCAACTCCATCGATGAGGCGCGCGAAGGGCATGGCAGCGAAATTACGGTCACCCGCTATGGCGACGGATCGATTGAAGTCGCCGACCTGGGACGCGGCATCCCGATTGAGTGGAACGAGGGCGAGCAGCGCTACAACTGGGAGCTGGTATTCTGCGAGCTGTATGCAGGCGGCAAATATAAGAACAACGAAGGGGAGAACTATGAGTTTTCGCTGGGCCTGAACGGCCTCGGCACCTGTGCGACCCAGTATGCATCCGAGTATATGGATGCGATTGTCGTGCGCGATGGGTTTGAATACAGCCTGCACTTTGAGAAGGGCGAAAACAAGACGGCCGCCAAAGAGGGTTTCTTGAAGAAGCCGGCGAACGTGCGCCGCACGGGGACCAGAATCCGCTGGCGGCCCGATCTTGAGGTCTTTACCGACATCAACATCCCGCTGGAGTATTTCCGGGACACGCTGAAACGGCAGGCGGTCGTGAACAACAAACTAAAATTCGTCCTGCGCGACCAGCAGGGCGGCAAATTCGAGACCGAGGAGTTTTGTTACCAGAACGGCATCGTCGATTACGTGACCGAGATCGCCGGGGAAAACCCGCTGACCTCCGTGCAGTTCCTGGAGGCCGAGCGCCGCGGCCGCGACCGCGACGACAAGCCCGAGTACAAAGCCAAACTGAGCTGTGCGTTTTGCTTTTCGCCGGCGGTCAGCCGCACCGAGTATTACCATAATTCATCATGGCTGGAGCATGGCGGCGCGCCCGATAAGGCGGTGCGTTCGGCGTTCGTGTCTGCGATTGACGGCTATCTCAAGCAAATCGGCAAATACCAGAAAAACGAAAGCAAAATTTCTTTTCAGGATGTGTTTGATTCGCTCGTGCTCGTCACCAACTGCTTTTCAACCTACACGTCCTACGAGAACCAGACCAAAAAATCCATCACGAACAAGTTCATTCAGGAGGCCATGACCGACTTCCTCAAGCAGGGGCTGGAGGTCTATTTCATTGAAAATAAGGCCGAGGCGGACAAAATTGCGGAGCAGATCCTTATCAACAAACGCAGCCGCGAGCAGGCCGAGAAGGCGCGCCTGAACATCAAAAAGAAGCTGTCCGGCAATCTGGATGTGGCGAACCGTGTACAGAAGTTTGTCGACTGCCGGACAAAGGACGCCTCTCGCCGTGAGCTTTACATTGTGGAGGGCGATTCGGCGCTCGGTTCGGTCAAGCAGGGACGCGACGCCGAATTCCAGGCCATTATGCCTGTGCGCGGCAAGATCCTCAATTGCCTGAAGGCCGATTACGATAAGATTTTCAAGAACGATATCATCACCGATCTGCTTAAGGTGCTCGGCTGCGGCGTGGAGGTCAAGACCAAGGCGTCCAAGGACATGTCGGCGTTTGACCTGGGCAGCCTGCGCTGGCACAAAGTGATTATCTGCACCGACGCCGATGTGGACGGGTTCCAGATCCGCACCCTGATCCTGACCATGCTGTACCGGCTCACCCCGACGCTCATCGAGCAGGGCTATGTGTATATCGCGGAATCGCCGCTCTATGAGATTGAATGCAAGGGCAAGAGCTATTTTGCCTTCGATGAGACCGAAAAGGCGGCCATCCTGCAAAAATTAGCGGGCAAAAAGGTGCTCATCCAACGCTCCAAGGGATTGGGCGAGAACGAGGCGGAAATGATGTGGGAGACCACGATGAACCCTGCGACCCGCCGCCTGATCCGGGTCGAGCCGGAGGAAGCCAAGGCGACGAGCGACATGTTCGACCTGCTGCTGGGCGACAACCTCGCCGGCCGCAAGGAGTATATCGCGGAAAATGGCCACGAATATTTGGACTTGGCCGATATTTCGTAATGAATTTCGAATTTAGGAGGCATTGGAGTGCCTAAGAAAAAAGAAAGCCAGCCCGCGCGCCCGGTGCTGCCGCCGCTGGAGCCGACGCCCCAGCCCATCACCGACACGCTGCGGAAAAACTATATGCCGTATGCGATGAGCGTGATTGTGTCGCGCGCCATCCCGGAGATCGACGGCTTCAAGCCGTCGCACCGCAAGCTGCTGTACACCATGTACAAAATGGGCCTGCTCAACGGCAACCGCACCAAGTCGGCCAACATCGTCGGCCAGACCATGAAACTCAACCCGCACGGCGACGGCGCAATCTATGAAACCATGGTGCGCCTGACGCGTGGCAACGAAGCCCTGCTGACCCCGTTTGTCGATTCCAAGGGCAACTTCGGAAAGGTGTATTCGCGCGATATGGCTTACGCCGCGTCGCGCTATACCGAAGCCAAGCTGGACGGCATCTGCCAAGAGCTGTTTCGCGACATCGACGCGGACGCGGTGGATTTTGTGGACAACTACGACGGCGAGCTGAAAGAGCCGACGCTGCTGCCCACGACGTTCCCCAATATTCTGGTATCGGCCAACACCGGCATTGCGGTCGGTATGGCATCCAGCTTCTGTGGGTTCAATCTGCATGAGGTCTGCCGCACGGCCATTGAGTGCATTAAAAATCCTACGCACGATCTCCTCGCCACGCTGCCTGCACCCGATTTTCCGACCGGCGGCGAGATTATTTTCGACGAGGCCGAAATGCGCAAAATCTATGCGACCGGCCGCGGCTCGTTCAAGGTGCGCGCCAAATGGCAGTATCTCAAAAAGGAAAACCTGATTGAGGTGCTCGAAATTCCATACACAACCACCATCGAGGCCATCATCGATAAAATTGCCGACCTCGTCAAGAGCGGGAAAATCCGGGAGATCGCGGATATCCGCGACGAGACCGACCTGTCCGGCCTTAAGATCGCCATTGACCTCAAGCGCGGCGCCGACCCGGACAAGCTGATGGACCGCCTGTTCCATCAGACCCCGCTGATGGATTCGTGCTCGTGCAACTTTAACGTGCTCATCGGCGGCATGCCGCGTGTGCTGGGTGTGCGTGAAATCCTTAGCGAATGGACCGCGTGGCGCACCGATTCCATCCGCCGCCGCGTGTTCTTCGATTTGGGCAAGAAAAAAGCCAAGCTGCATTTGCTGCTCGGCCTTAAAACCATCCTCCTCGATATCGACCGCGCCATCCGCATTATTCGCGAGACCGAGCAGGACAGCGAGGTTGTCCCAAACCTTATGATCGGCTTCGGGATTGACGAAAAGCAGGCCGAGTTCATCGCGGAAATCAAACTGCGCAACATCAACAAGGAGTACATCCTCAAACGCACGCAGGAAACCGATGAGCTGGAGAAGGAAATCAAAAGGCTGGAAGATATCCTTGCGAGCAAAGCCAAGCTGCGCAACATCATCGTCAAAGAGCTGGAAGCGGTCGTTAAGAAATACCCCGCGCCGCGCCGCGCGGAGATTGTTTATGCGGAGGAGGTCAAGACCTTTGACGAGGGTGACCATATCGAGGATTACCCGGTGCTTTTGTTCCTGACACGCGAGGGATATTTCAAAAAAATTACGCCCGCCTCGTGGCGCATGTCGAGCGAGCACAAGCTCAAAGACAGCGATGCGGTTGTGTGGGAAACCGAGGCCTCCAACAAGCAGGAGATTATTTTCTTCACCGACCGGCAGCAGGCGTATAAGGCGCGGCTGTATGACTTTGACGATACGAAAGCATCCGTGCTGGGTGATTATCTGCCGCAGAAGCTGGGCATGGACGAGGGCGAGACGCCTGTTTACGCGGTGCTCCCGGGCGATTACAAGGGTACCATGGTCGTGGTGTTTGAAAACGGAAAGGCTGCGCGGTTCTCCCTGGAGTCGTTCGAAACCAAGACCAATCGCCGCCGCCTGACGGGCGCGTATTCGGACAAGTCGCCCGCTGTGGCGTTCTTCTATCCGGTGGACGAAGAAACCGAGCTGACCGTGTTCTCGACCTCGTCGCAGGGCCGCCGTGCGCTGACCTTCCGTGCGGGGATGCTGGATGTGAAGGCCACACGTTCCACGCAGGGCGTGCAAGTGGTTGTGCTGCGCGGGAAGCACACAGTTACCCGGGCATGCCGGATGGAAGAAGCCGGCCTAAGCGATGCGGGCCGTTACCGCGGCCGCAGCATCCCGGCGCTCGGCGCGCTGCTGAAGGACGAAGATCTGCCCGAACAGCAAATGACATTATAATGCAAAAGGCTTGGCCCGGCGGGTCAAGCCTTTTGCGTATTTTGAAATCAGTACAGCAGCATGGAATCGCCGAAGGAGAAAAAACGGTATTCCTTTTTGACTGCCTCGGCATATGCCGCCATGACCTGCTCCCGGGTTGCGAACGCGGAAATCAGCATCATGAGCGTGGACTCGGGCAGATGGAAATTGGTCACCAGATGGTCGACCGCCTTGAAACGGTAGCCCGGATAGATGAAAATATCTGTCCAGCCTAACTGTGCGCGCACCGTGCCGTCCCCAGTCGCAATGGTTTCCAGCGTGCGTGTCGCGGTTGTGCCGACCGCCCAGATCTTGCCGCCCGCGGCGCGGGTGTCGTTGATGGTTTTTGCGGTTTGCTCATCCATAGTGTACCATTCCGAATGCATGATATGGTCGGTGATTTCGTCCTCCTTCACCGGGCGGAAGGTACCAAGGCCGACGTGAAGGGTGACAAAGGCCAGCTTGACGCCCTTTTCTTCGATGCGGGCGAGCAGATCCTTGGTGAAGTGCAGGCCGGCGGTCGGCGCGGCGGCCGAGCCGGGGGTTTTGGAATACACGGTCTGATAGCGCTCGGGGTCGTCCAGCTTTTCCTTGATGTAGGGCGGCAGAGGCATTGAGCCGAGCTTTTCGAGGATTTCGAGGAAAATGCCGTCGTAGTGGAACCGGAGAAAGCGGTTGCCGTCCGTAGGGTTCACCGATTCCACCGTTGCGGTCAGCAGGCCGCCCCCAAACGTCAGTTTCACGCCCTCGCGCGTCTTTTTGCCCGGGCGGGTCAGGCATTCCCAGAGGCCGCCGCCATGGTCGGTCAGCAGCAGGACTTCAATCGGCGTCGTGCGGCCCTCGGCATGCCCCATCAGGCGCGCCGGGATGACGCGGGAGTTGTTCATCACCAGGCAGTCGCCCGGGTTCAGATAGTCGAGCAGGTCGGTAAAGTGGCGATGGGACACGCTGCCGGTGGCGCGGTCGAGCACCAGAAGGCGCGAGGAGTCGCGCTGCGCAAGCGGGTGCTGCGCGATCAGATGCTCGGGAAGGTCAAAATAAAAATCGCTTTTTTTCATAAAATGATGCCGCGCGGGAACCAGGCCCCCGCGCGGCGTTCCTCCTTTGTCATTGTCCGGCGATGGTGATGCCGGTAAAGTAAAATTTCAGGATTTCGTCGTAAGAAAAGCCTTGTTTTGCCATGGCATATGCGCCGTATTGGCTCATGCCCACATTGTGGCCCCAGCCGGTCCCGGTGAAGGTGAAGCCATCCGGCGAAGATGCGGCCGTGGACGCAAGCTTTTTGCCGTGTGCTGCCGCTTCGATCACATTACCGGCTGCGGACAACATAGTTTTGCCGAACGCCGAACCGGTTATAAGACCCTGTACGCTGTTGCCAGCTACCCCGGGCGCATAGGCGATGCCGCCTTTCTGCGCGCTGCCTGCGTACAGGCCAACGTCCAAAGAAGCGGAGCCGCCGCCCGAAATGGTGTAACGGATACTGTTC
>URFQ01000020.1 GCA_900547195.1 uncultured Butyricicoccus sp. | reverse complement strand
TAAGCTCGTTTACGGTGACAATACTTGGCTGGCGACGGCCCGGGAAGATAACTCAACGCCTACACAAATTAAGCATGCTTGGCTGAGCATGCTCAATATTCCTCAATAGCTCAGTTGGTAGAGCATGCGGCTGTTAACCGCAGGGTCGTTGGTTCGAGTCCAACTTGAGGAGCCACGACAACAAAGTTTGCCGCTGCTGACTAAGGCGGCGGCAAACTTTTTGCTTTCAGGAACGGGCCTTTAGCTCAGTTGGTTAGAGCATCCGGCTCATAACCGGACGGTCCTGGGTTCAAGTCCCTGAAGGCCCACCAAAATAACTTGTCTTTGCTGGCTTATAAGAGGCCTGCAGGGACTTGAAAGGGCGGCGGCGAAGCCGTGAAAAAGATGCTGACGGCATGTTTTGGCTTCCCTACTCTTTATTTTGTGTTAAACGCAATTTTGATGAGGATGCCCATGGGTGCCGCAAACGGCAGGCTCAGCAGAAGCCGAGAGGCTGAAACTGAACGACCTGCATAATTAGCCCACCACGTACTTTTTTTGAAAAAGAAAGTACGCAAAGAAAACTTCACCTATGCACCGAATATAGGGGTATAGCTCAGCTGGTAGAGCAGCGGTCTCCAAAACCGCGTGCCGTGGGTTCGATCCCTACTGCCCCTGCCAAATGGCTCGGTAGCTCAGTCGGTTAGAGCGCCGGCCTGTCACGCCGGAGGTCGAGGGTTCAAGTCCCTTCCGAGTCGCCATTTTTTTTAAGTTTGTTCCGAGATTTTCGGAACGGGCTGTAATAAAAAGTTCTTCTGAGCATGCTCAGAAGATCCATATGCTGCTGTAGCTCAGTAGGTAGAGCGCATCCTTGGTAAGGATGAGGTCGGCCGTTCAAATCGGCTCAGCAGCTCCAAAAGGCCAATTGTATCAAGATTGGCCTTTTTTGTATTTTGAGCAGAAGAAACGGTCAATCCAATTGGATTGACCGTTTTTGTTGTTTCAGCCACGCAGGTTTTTTACAAAGTTTTGCATGCGTTCATAGGAGCACACACTGTCCGCATGCAGGATCATCTGGCCCTGCTCACGTTCATCGAGCGACAAATAATATTCCTTAGCCCGAGGTTCGGCGGAAATCAGGCTTTGTACGCAATCGTACAGCGTTTCTCCACGGCTGGAAACCGGTTCTTGCATTCGTATCACCTCGGGACTAGTATATGGCTCGTCCGCAAGGTTTATACCCGCTTTTAAGCTTTTTGGCTCTTCTTCCCGGCTGCGGCCGGCAGGGAAGCTTTCTTTGCCTGCTTTTTTTTCGAAAAAGCAGGTTATCGCTTATTGGAGCGTTTCCAAATGTGCATTTTTTCAGCATCCGCAATCAACTGCTCACGGAAGTCCGGATGCGCAATGGAAATCAGTGCCTCAGCGCGTTCCCATGAAGATTTGCCTTTGAGGCAGACCATGCCGTATTCGGTGCAGACATAATGGGTCGCGGAACGTGTATCGGTGACAATCGAGCCGTTTGCCAGTGTCGGACGGATGCGCGATGCAACCGTGCCATCTTTCTGCTGGAAGGTGGAGGACAGGCAGATGAAGCTCTTGCCGCCCTTGGACAGATATGCGCCCATGACAAAGTCCAGCTGGCCGCCGGTGCCGGAAATCTGCTTCGTGCCTGCCGATTCGGCATTGACCTGGCCATACAGGTCGATGTCCACTGCATTGTTAATGGAAATAAAGTTGTCAATCGACGCAATGATTCCGACGTCGTTGGTGTAATCGACCGGCATGGACGCGCACTGCGGGTTGTTGTCCAGGTAATCGTACAGTTTCTTGGTGCCTGCGGCAAACGCATACGCTTGACGGCCGCGGTCAATCATTTTTTTGGAACCGGTGATTTTGCCCGCTGCCGCGATGTCGACAAAGGCATCGACATACATTTCCGTGTGTACGCCGAGATCCTTGAGGTCGGAATCCGCGATCATGGAGCCAACCGTGTTCGGCATACCGCCGATGCCCAGCTGAAGGCATGCGCCGTTCGGGATTTCGGGAACAATCAGCTCGGCGACTTTCTTATCAATCTCAGTGGCTGGAATGGAACCCATCTCGGGCATGGGCGCGTTATTCCCTTCAACGATCCTGTCCACTTCTGAAACATGGATGCAGTCCTCCATACCGCCGAGCGTGCGCGGCATGTTTGTATTGACCTCCACGATGATCTTGTCCGCCACATCGCAGACCGCGCGCAGATGGGACGCCTGCGGGCCAAAGCTGAAATAGCCGTGTTCGTCCATCGGCGCAACCTGAAGCATGGCAACGTCGACGTGGCCGATGTGCTCGCGGTAGAAGCGGGGCAGCTCGGAATAACGCATGGAGCCATAGAAGCCCGCGCCGGTGGCGATAAACTTGCGCTCAATCCCCGACATGTGCCAGGAGTTCCAGGTCATGTGCGCCGCCGGGTCGTCAATCTTGTAGATCGCAGGCACGCGCATCAGCACGCCGCCGCGGAAATTCACGTCTTCCATTTCGGGCAGGCGCTTTGCCATCGCCTGATCGAGCACATCCGGCGTGCCGACGCACCAGCCGTAATCGACCCAGTCGCCGTCCTTGACGATTTCCACCGCCTCGTCTGCGGTGGTCAGTTTTTCCTGATACATTGCTTTATAATCCATGGGAAAGACCTCCTTATAATACAGTAAACCCTTGTTAAGATTATATCAATCTGAGCGGGGAGCGTCAAGTAGAGCGCGGTTTGTGCGTGCAATTTCCGCAGGAATTGCGCAGTTTGCATTGCGAATTTCACCAGAAAGTGAAGAAAAAGCATCGCGGCAGGCGAAAGTAGGATAATAGCAAACAATAAAGTTAAAGCATTCTCCAAAAAAGCATATACAGGAAAGTGTGCAAAATAAAAAGCAAAGCTATTGACTTTGGAAAATTATAGGCATATACTAATGATAGTAAATATTGGATGTGATAAAAATTTAGTTTAAAATATAAGTTTAAGGAACAGAGAAAGGTGGGATAGTATGTTAAGAAAAATTATTGCAGGCGTTCTCTCTGTAGTATTGCTATCTTCAAACTTTGCGATGGCAGCTTCAGAAGATCAACAAAAGGTTTCTGATTCAGTGGTGCCGATCGAGAATGTGGAATTTGTGCGAGATGATTCAATCCCGCAAGCGTACAGTATTGACGTACCGAATTGTTCATATGCAGAACTATCGAAAGCAATCGCGGAAGGGAATATCACGCAGACATTGCCCGGCGATATTCCGATTTATGATGAAGAACTGTTATGGAATTTTGACATTCCGGATATGGAAGAGCCTGTTGATATCACCAGGCGTGAAAGTAATGGCGTAATTGCGATTACATATATAACAGCAGAAGACTATGTAATTGCAAATTTTTATCCGAATGAGGATTACGAAATTTATGCTAAACCTTTAGTAGATTTGGAAGATGGATCCATTATTCGAGTACAGGAGCGTAAGAGTGGGAATGTAGACAATTATGCGCTCAGGAGGCAGGTAACAATTACATATGAGCGTAATAATGCCAGTAGAGCCAATGATGGTAAAGATGTGGCTTTGCATCCTACTTGTTTTGGTTGTTTTAATACTTCGGAAGCAGGCATAAACGAGTCGAACGGGCAGATGCTGTGTAAGCAGCTTAACAAATATGTATATGTGAGATCCAGCCTGATAGAAAGAAACTTTGCAAGAAAGACAGTTCCCAGCAGAACTCGATATGCCGTCAATACCGCTGTTTCTCTGATTTCTATGGATTATGCAACGTAAGATGCATATATCTTTTCTGTTTTAGCGCTGGCAGAGGTTGTGGTTAGTGCGACAGAAAGAATACTGGAAATGATATATCTGGAGAAAAATCCTGTATATACGGCAACCTATGGGAGATGCGGCGATGTACAGGATATAACAACATTCGCAGGTAAGTATTGTAGAGTAATAGATAAAACTATTAATGCTACATATACATATGGTCGAGTAGTTGGTACATCATATAATAGTTTTGTGCGTACTGTTTATAATATCACAGCGCAAGAAGTTCGAGAACAAGCCTTGTATAACTATAATATGTGCATTGCGACACACGGTGCAAATACACTGTATTATCCGATATAGTAAGACAAATCCAAAAGCCTTCCTCTTTTCAAGAGGAAGGCTTTGCACGTTCTTACGGTAAAATCTGATAGCCGTTCTTGCGCAGCACGGCGAGCAGGCGTTCGCCGTGCTCCTTGCCGCCGACTTCGCAGACCACATGGATAATCGCGTCGCCGATGTCCAGGTCGGCCTGCACGCGGTCGTGCTGGAAGCGGATGATGTTCGCGTTGTTGTCCGCGACCAGATGGGCAAAGCGCTCCAGCGCGCCGGGCGCGTCGGGCATAATGGTTGAAAACTTGAGGTGACGGCCGCGAGTGACAAGGCCCTTTTCCACAATCTTGTGGATAAAAGACATGTCAATGTTGCCGCCGGACAGCACACAGCAGACCTTTTTGCCGGCGATGTCGATTTTCTGGTTGAGTACAGCCGCGAGCGGCGCCGCGCCCGACGGCTCGACCACCTGTTTGGTGCGCTCGAGCAGCAGCAGGATGGCCGCCGCAATCTCCGCGTCGGATACTGTGACCATCTTGTCCACATACTGGTTAATATAGCCCATGGTCTTTTCGCCCGGGGTCTTGACCGCAATGCCGTCCGCAATGGTGTGTACCGAGGAGGAAGGCATGATTTTTTCCTTTTGGAAGGACGCGACGATCGAGTTCGCGCCCTCCGCCTGTACGCCGATCACCTGAATGCGCGGGTTAATCTGCTTGACGCAGGCCGAAATGCCCGAAATCAGGCCGCCGCCGCCCGCCGGCACAAAAATCATATCGACCGTCGGCAGGTCGGAAAGGATCTCGAGCGCAATGGTGCCCTGTCCGGCCATCACGTCCTCATCGTCAAAGGGGTGGATAAACTCTGCGCCCTCTTCCTCCACAATTTCGCATGCCTTGGCATACGCTTCGTCGTAGATCGCGCCGTGCAGCACCACCTTGGCGCCGTAGCCCTCGGTCGCGGAGACTTTGGCGATGGGCGTAGAGCGCGGCATGACGATCGTGGCCGGTACGCCGATCTGCGAGGCGGCAAAGGCCACGCCCTGCGCGTGGTTGCCCGCCGAAGAAGCCACAACGGCTTGAAGGCCGCCCTGCTCATAACGTTTCATGATCTTGTTGTATGCACCGCGCACCTTAAAAGAGCCGGTTTTCTGCTGGTTTTCGTATTTCAGATAGACCTCCGCGCCCGACATTTCGGAGAAGGTCTTGGACGAGGAAAGCGGGATGGTATGGATGACATTTTTGAGGCGGCCGGCAGCCGTCTGGAAGTCGTTCACGCTTAACATGGCGCATACTCCTTTATATATTACAAATTACTATTTAGTTTACCACGCTGCGCAAAAAAATACAAGTCCGGCGGATGGCAATTCCCCTGCAAAGCGCCGGCGCGCCCGCTCTCATCGTATGCTGTGCCGGATTCGTAAATATTTCATAAAGATACCGGCATTCTACCAGGAATTGCGCACGAAAGCGGGGCTTTTCACAAGCATTTGCTATTGTTTTTTAGCCGCTGCGTTGCTATAATAGGATTGACAGAAAATAAACAATGGGTGGCAGCAACAGGAAAGGACAACCGGGACATGAATGAACTCGAAATTGGGTTTCGCACCGCCATGGTCGGCGGTTTCCAGCGTGACGACGTCCTCAAATACATTGAGGAAATGGCGCAGGGTCACGCCAAAGAAACCGAAGCCCTCAAAAGTAAACTGGACGAGATCGAAACCGAGCGGGACGCCCTGAAAAAGCGGATCAAAGGCCTGACGGATGAGAAAAACAGCCTGCGCCAGCGATTGGATCAGCAGGAGCAGGAACTCGGACAGGCGAAGGCCAAACTGGAGACGCAGAAACAGGAGCTGGAACAGGCCAAAAGCGATACCGATGCGCATGCCGGACAATATCACGATTTGCAGCAGCAGCTCGGCGCCCTTCAGGTGGAAGCCGGCGAATTGCGCCTGCAAAACGACAGCCTTCAGGAGAAAGTCCGCGAATATGACGAAGCGCGTGACAGCCTGGCGGAGATTGAGCTGTGCGCCCGCAAGCGGGCCAGGAAGCTGGAGCAGGAGACAACTGAACAGGCGGAAGCCATCCGCGCCGCGGCCGAGCAAACCGCTGCGGAAACCCGCCGCGCTGCCGGGCAGTATGCGGAGGAGACCCGCGCGGCAGCGGACGCCTATGCGGCAAGCACCCGCGCGGACGCGGAGCAGGAAGCGGCCGGGCTGCGCCGGGAGGCCGACGAGTATGCGGCGGCTGTGAATGAAGAAGCCGAAGAAGCGGCCCGCATGCTGCGTGAGCAGACGGAGGCCGCCTGCGCCTGCCGGAAGGCCGAAGCCCGGCAGGCTGTGGACGACATGGTGCAGCAGATGGAGCGTATGCGGGAGGATTGCCGCGGCGCGATGGAGGTGTTGTCCCGCTACAAGGCGCGCGCGGCCGAATCCTCGGCTGCCGGAGAAGAAACGCCTGCAGAGTCGCCGCAGGACGGCCAGAAAGAGCATGACGACGTGATGGACAAACTGCTGAGCAGCCTGCGCGGAAAAAACAGCCGCGCGTGAGGAGGGATACCATGGCACATTACGACTTACATACCAGGGAACTGAAGGAGATGGCGCCCAAACTCCGCGCGGGCGATACCGTCACCCTGACCGGCACGCTGTATACCGCGCGCGACGCAGCGCATAAGCGCATTGTGGCCGCCATGGAAGCAGGCGGGCCGCTTCCCTTTGATTTGGACGGCGCGGCGGTCTATTACGCGGGCCCGACCCCGGCCAAGCCTGGCCAGGTGATCGGTTCGGTCGGCCCCACGACCTCCGGCCGGATGGACCCCTATTCCCCCACCCTGCTGGACGCGGGCCTGGCCTGTATGATCGGCAAGGGCGTGCGCTCGCAGGCTGTGGTGGACGCGATGAAGCGGAACGGCGGCGTGTATATGGTCGCCATCGGCGGCGCAGGCGCGGTCAAGGCCGACTCGATCAAGGGGCTTGAAGTGATTGCCTACGACGACCTCGGCTGCGAATCGGTCAAGCGCCTGACGGTGGAAGGCTTTACCGCGATTGTGTCCATGGATTGCACGGGAGGCAACCTGTATGAGGACGGCGTCGCCCGGTACAAGGCGCAGGACGCCTGATTTTCCCCCAGCCCAGAATTGAGAGATTGAGATATTGTGAGAGATGAAAATCTGAGGAAAGCCGATGGAGGAAAACTATGAGAACCTTTGAAACCGACGTACAACAGCTGAAATACCGCGTGCTCAAAGAAGTTGCGGCGCGCGCGTATGACGGAAACCTGATGGAATCTTATTATGAGATCCCGAAAATTATTTCGCCCGGCCCAAAAGCCACGATGCGCTGCTGCATTTACAAGGAACGTGCGGTTGCGCAGGAGCGTGTCCGCCTGGCGATGGGCGGCGACCGCCGCAACCCAAATGTCATTGAGGTCATCCCGATCGCCTGTGACGAATGCCCGGTTGAGCGCTATACGGTCTCGGAGTCGTGCCGCGGCTGTATTTCCCAGCGATGCATTAAAAACTGCCCGAAGAAAGCCATCTCCAAGGACAAGCGCGGCCGCGCTGTGATCGATCTGGATGTGTGCATTGAGTGCGGCCGCTGCGCGAAGGTGTGCCCATACGGCGCGATCACCGAGCACGTGCGCCCGTGTGAGCGCTCGTGCAAGGTCGGCGCAATCGCCATGAACGAGGAAAAGAAGGCCCAAATCAACATCGATAAGTGCATCGCCTGCGGCGCGTGCGTATCCGCATGCCCGTTCGGCGCCATCATGGATAAATCGTTTATGGTGGACGCGATCAACATCATTCGCAACGCCATCGACCGGTTCGGGGAGCGCAACTACAAGGTTGCGGCGATTGTCGCCCCGGCGATTGCCGCGCAGTTTAACGACTGCTCGCTCGGCCAGGTCGCATCCGGCATCCGTGCGCTCGGCATCGATTATGTGGTCGAGGCGGCGATGGGCGCGGATATGGTAGCGGACAAGGAGGCGCAGGAGCTGGCGGAAAAGGGCTTCCTGACCTCGTCCTGCTGCCCGGCGTTTGTGTCGTACATTGAAAAGCAGGTGCCCGAGCTGGCAGGCAACATTTCGCACAACCTGTCCCCGATGGCCGAAATCGGCCGCTTTATCAAAATGAACGGCGATACTCCGGTGAAGACCATCTTCATCGGGCCATGCACGGCGAAGAAGCAGGAAAAGGCCAAGCCGGCGGTCGATATGTGGATTGACTGCGTGATTACCTTCGAAGAATTGCAGGCGATGATTGACGCCAAGGAAATCAATCTGCCGGACATGGACGAGACCCCGGTCAATGATGCGTCGTATTTTGGGCGCGTATTTGGCCGTTCGGGCGGCCTGACCGAGGCGGTGCTCCAAGTGGCCAAGGAGCGCGGGATGGATTTTGAAGTGAAGGCCGAGGTGTGCAGCGGCATTGAGGAATGCAAGGTCGCGCTCCTCAAGGCCAAGGCCGGTAAGCTGGATAAGAATTTCATCGAGGGCATGGCCTGCCCGGGTGGCTGCGTCAGCGGCGCGGGCAGCCTGGTGCATGAGGTCAAGAGCAAGATGAAGGTCGATCAATACGGTAAGAAGAGCCCGCGCGAAGGCGTAGCGGATGCAATCAAGGAATACAAGGTCGGCGTATAACAAAACAGCCCGCTCTGGTGAGATTCCGGATGGCTGCCAAAGGCAACCCCAAAGGCGGTGCAGCTTCGGCCGCGCCGCCTCCTGCTTATCAAATGCACAACGTCCGTTTTATACGCCTTTTCCACCATTGTACAGCAAGAAATGCGCGGGAAATGGGAACGGGCGAAGGGGAGGAAGCCATATGAAAAAGATACCTATGATCCTGTTGTTGCTTGCGCCTTACATTTTTCTGGGAATCTGTTTATCGCAGGGGCTGGTAAGCACGATCCCCGTTCTATGGTTTGTATTATTTGTATGTATTCTATTCCCCAATATGGTGTATGCATTTCTTCTTCCAAAGCTAAAATATGAGGGAAAACAGCTTTTGTTTTTGTTTGATTATTCCCTGCTGTTGCCCTCAACAATGTATGGGGTTAGTGGTATATTAAATTGCTATAGAAATGGGAAACTCTCTAAAAAAGAGGCAGCGGTTCATATTTTTGCACAATTCATGTTTTGTTTTGACGTTTTTAGTGCGATTTATTGTTATATGAGAGTGCGTAAATCTTCCTTGCGGTCAGGGAGGATATAATAATATTTTGCTACAACGCCGCGTTTGCCATTGCAGTATGAAAAAGGGCTTAGGAACCAAATAAAGGCTCCTAAGCCCTTTTTGTTTTCATCCCACCCCGCGAGGCGGTGGAGCTGCATTTCCCGGGAAAAACGGGTTATGCCGCATCTGGCTGGGCGCATACGCCGACAAACAGCGGCGCGCCGTTCCGCGCGGTGATAAAATACAAGAACGGCCGGTTGAGCGTCATATAGGCTTCTTCCTCCGGCATCCCTGAGCCGGCATAAGACAGCTCGGTATACGCGGCCGCCTCCACGCCTTGTTCGTTCACAGCAATATAGGTTTGCTGCTGCGCACCCGACAGGAAAGCTTCGGATTGGGTCATTCCGGATAGGTCGGCGCGCTCGCGGTCGAAAAGGTCGGTCACGCCCGCGGCTTTGAGCATGTCCGAAAGCTCGAGCTTGGTGGCGTATGAGAATTTTGGCGCCGCCCAGTAGACGCGCCCATAGCGGCGCTGCTCCTCCGTGCCGCCCGAAAGAAGCCCGGCCAGGCGGGTTTCGGTGAGCAGGGAATCCAGGCGGACGCCCGGGTCCGGCAGCACAAACGTCACGCCGCCAAGATTTTTCAGGGCGAGCGACGCGCTGGTGTAGTCTTCGCCGCGCAGGAAACCGGAAAGATGCATCGCATGCATAAAGGTTGCCTGACGGGTTGTGCCGTCCGCCAGATAAAATGGGTCTTCGGTGTTTTGGGATGCGTCAAACCGGTCGGTCCATTCGTCCTTCAGGTAAATGGTGTTCATCAGGTACAGCAGCGCCTGCGGGTTGGCTTCAAACTGGGGCGTAATTTTGCCGCCGGAGTTCTCCTTTACCCAGTCCGCCATGGCCGAAAGGGTTGCGGGCGCGGACAGGTCGGCCGTGAACAGCGAAGCATAGAAATCCCTGGAAGCTGTGCTGAGGAAGTCCTTGTCAAACGTCACAGGCTTGCCGTCCAGCTGGTTTGCCATCCATAGGGAATTGGCGATTTTAAGCTGCCCGATTTCGTTGTCCGTGTACAGCTGGCGATAAAGTTTTGCGCAGTTTGCGGCGTCTGCGGCCCCGTTCCCGAGCAGGTGCAGCAGCTGCGTCCGCGTGTCTCCGCGGCTGCCCGCCGCGCTCAACGACAGGGCGAAATACAGGCTGGCCGGGGAATAGCAGGCATTTTGGCTGCCGTCCAGCAGCGCGGCGGAAGTTTGCGCCGAGAAGCCCCGCAGCTCGTCCAGGACACCGTCGCCGACCTGGTTTTTGGTGCGTATTTCGTAGCTTGCCTCAAAATCGTCAAAAGCGACCGGCGCCGGATAGGAAGGCGATGCGGCGGCGTTTACCGTGCCGCCTGTCACGGGCAGCCGGCTTCCGCAAGCGCCGAGCGGGAGCGACGCCGACAGCAGCAGGGAAAGGATGGTTTTCGTCATGGGGATACCTCCAATCATTACATTTTTTTTTGGCTTCTACGTCTATAGACGCAAACAGGGCGCGGATGTTCCCCAAAAAACGGCTTTTTGCGAAAAAACGGGAAGAGAAACCCACGCGAAGGCGTAGCGGATGCAATCAGGGAATATAGCGCCGGCGTATAAAACAGTTTTGCACGAACAAAAGCCTTCCCCGGTTAGGAAGGCTTTTGTGATTTACGACCGATGGCAATAAACCTGCATCGTCCATGCGCCAGGATCACTGTAAGAACTTGCATGAACGCCTACGGTAATATTTTTAGGCGGATAGATTGTAAAACCTTGTCCGGAAGTCAAGTTGTTCTTATATGCCAACGATTTTTTGTCGCGGTATTGGTATAGGAGACATTGTATTTAGCGCTGCTTTCATTTTAGTCTGATGGAAACACCGGGATTTCCCATTCCGCCGGTAAAATGTCATAAAATTGGGGCAGCTCTTCGATCACGTTGCCATTTTGGTCGGTCACGAATCCCTGCACGCCTTCGGTGACCCATCCGTGCTGCGCAATGATTGCATTGCGCGCTTGACGGATTTTGGGCTGGAACTCTTCGCCCGCGGCATTCAGATCCATATATGCGTAGAAATATGTGGAAGGGGGAATGTCCGGCGTATTGATTCCATCTCCCGAGGGCGCACCAAACAGGCTTGCACATAAAGCGGCAGCACATCCGACTTCAATGATTGCCATCTTATCACTCCTTTTGATAAATTAATAGAAATCGGATGATTTATCTATATAATAACACAGAATGGAATGGAGTGAAGTTGGTAAAATAAACAATATTTTCACAACCTAATTTTGCAAGATGCCCAAAAACGGCTCCCCACCCCCAAAAAGGCGGAGAGCCGTGCCGGATGCGTCAAAGAGGCCGCGCCCTTTTCCTCGAGTACAAAAATGGTTCAGATAGCGGGCAATCATGCCCTCCTGCCCGTCCCCGGGAAAAAGAAGCGGCAAATACCGCTTTTTGTCCGCAGAAACCACGCGAATCATCCAGGGATATCGCCGACGCCGTTCAAAATGTGGCGCGGGCGGTAGGAATACTGCTCCACATCCTCGCGCGTGGTGCAGCCGGACAGCACCAGCACGGTATCCAGGCCGCTTTCCATGCCCGCGACGATGTCGGTGTCCATGCGGTCGCCGATCATGGCCGCTTCCCCCGAATGCACGCCCAGCAGTTTGAGGCCGGTGCGCATCATGAGCGGGTTCGGCTTGCCGACATAGTACGCCTGCTTGCCGGTTGCCAGCTCAATGGGTGCGACCAGCGCCCGGCAGGCCGGGATGATGCCGTGTTCGGATGGGCCGGTGAGGTCGGAATTGGTGGCCACCAGACGCGCGCCGCGCTGGATATAGCCGACCGCCTTGATGATGGTCTCATAGTTGTAACCCGTGGTCTCGCCCGCGATGACATAGTCGGGATCCACGTCGTTCATCGTGATGCCCACATCGTAGAGCGCGTTGAGCAGGCCGGGCGCGCCGATGACATAAGCGCTGCAGCCGGGAGACTGCTGCGCAAGAAAAGCAGCCGTGGCCAGCGCGGAGGTATAGAAATGCTCCTCGCCCACGTCCAGCCCCATGCGCGCCAGCTTCTGCTGGAGTTCGCGCGGCGAGCGCTCGGACGAATTGGTCAGGAACAGAAAACTCTTGTTTTCTCGGTGCAGCCAGTCGACAAACTCGGTCACACCGGGCAGCAGGCGGTTGCCGTGATAGATGACGCCGTCCATATCGCAAATGAAGCCTTTTTTGCTTCGCAGTTCATCCATGTGATTCATCTGTTACTCTCCTTTGAACAGGTATGATATTCCACTCTTATTATGGACGGATTTCTCCGATGAATCAATACTTTTTTGGGAAAGATTGTGTAAAGATTGCTCAGGGCAGCGCTTCGGCCGCGGACGCGGCTGCCTGCGCGTGTTCCATGGGCGCGATTTCAACGCGGTAACTGTGGCGCAGGAAGATCAGGCACAGGGCCAACGAGACCAGTTCCGCGATTGGGAATGCCCACCAGACCAGATCCAGCCCGCCGATACGGCTGAGCACCCACGCGGACGGCAGCAGCACGACCAGCTGGCGTGCCACGGAGACCCACAGGCTGAGCATGCCGTGGCTGAGCGCCTGGAAAAACGAGGACAGAATGACGCTCGCGCCCGCAATCAGAAAATGCACGCTGATGATGCGCAGCGCATTCACGCCGATGGCGAGCATGTTGTCCGATGCGTTGAACATGCGCAGAAGCTGTACCGGGAAGATCTGCAAAATCGCAAGGCCGATGACCATAATTGCGGTCGCAAACAGGACGGAAAGAGCGAGCGTTTTCTTCATGCGCGCGGGCTTGCGTGCGCCGAAATTGTATGCAATGATGGGTACCATGCCGTTGTTGATCCCAAACACAGGCATAAAAACAAAGCTTTGCAGCTTAAAGTACGCGCCAAAAACCGCGGTTGCAGTCGAGGAATACGCGATCAGGATTTTGTTCATGCCAAAAGTCATGACCGAGCTGATGGCGGCCATGATAATGCTCGGTACGCCGACCGCGTAAATCCGCCGGATGGTGGCGCCGCATGGACGGAAACCCCGGATCGTCAGGCGCACTTCAGGATTAAACCTGTCATTGATCAGGATGGATACGAGGAATGCGATGATCTGGCCGAGTACGGTTGCTGCCGCAGCGCCCGCCACGCCCATTTTGGGAAAAGGGCCGACGCCAAAAATCAGCAGCGGGTCGAAAATGATGTTGATGATTGCGCCCAATCCCTGCGTAATCATGGTGTAGATCGTGCGGCCGGTCGATTGAAGCAGGCGCTCAAAGCATATCTGCCCGAACAGCCCGAAAGAGCACAGCGTACAGATGAGCAGGTACTGCGTACCCTGTTCGACAATCGCGGGAATATTGGTCTGCGCAAGAAAAAACATATGGGAGGTCAGCAGGCCGATGACAGCAAACACCACATAGCTTGCAAACGCCAGGAACAGGCCGTTATTGGCCGCAAGCCGCACGTTTTCCATGTCCTTTTCCCCAAGGCTCTTGGAGAGCAGTGCGTTCATACCAACGCCCGTGCCGGTCGCAACCGCGATCATGAGGTTCTGCATGGGGAAGGCGAGCGAGACGGCATTGAGCGCGTCCTCGCTGATCTGGGCGACGAAGATGCTGTCCACAACATTGTACAGCGCCTGCACCAGCATGGAGATCATGATCGGCACCGACATGCTGACCAGCAGCCGCCCCACCGGCATGACGCCCATTTTATTTTCCTGAATGGTTTCGTTCATACTGTCACGTCCTTTATTTTGTGCATTGAATTGTTTCGTAGGAAACGAAACGGGCAAAAGAATAGACCGTTTTTACTCAACAGTCTATCTATAAGTATAACGGTAGATTTGTGTGATGTCAACAAAAAACGCAAAAAATCTTGACAAACTCACGTGACACATTTAATATAAAAGTTGCAAAGGAAACAAAAGGACGTGAACATATGCACGAGCTTGACGCGCAGAATCTTCTGAAGTGCATTTCCACCCTGCACCGCAAAACCCAGATTTTCCTCAGTGAGAAGCTTAAAGATTGGGAGATCACGGGCAGCCAGGCCCCCTTCCTGATCATCACCTGTGAAAACGGGCCGACGCCGCAGAACCGGTACTGCGAACTGCTGGATATGAGCCGCGGCACAGTCGCGAAAATGCTGGCCCGGCTGGAGGAGGACGGCTATGTCGAGCGCCGGGAAAACCCGGACGATGCACGTGTGGTCGATGTGTTCCCAACGGAAAAGGCGCGCGCGGTCTATGCCCGGCTGTGTGAAAACGGCAGGCGCTGCATCGAGCGGGTCACGGCCGGCATGAGCGAGATTGAGCGCATGGCGTTTGAAAAGCTGATGCAGCAGGCGTGCACAAATATCTGCGGGGAATAAGAAAACCCGGTGCGTTATGCACCGGGTTTTGCACAGCCTGTGGACGGTTCAGACTGCGCCGGCAATCAGCCATGGGGATGGCTGCGGCCGGAAACGGTTGTCCGCGTTCAGCTTGGATACCGCAATTTGCGTGATTTCGGTATCATGAATGCCGTATTTTTCAAACAGGGCCGGGATTTTCGCAAGGATATCCAGCTCCAGCGTGTAAACAACGAACTGCATCCTGGGGTTGACCGCAAGCAGATCCTGAATTTCGCTTTCCAGACGGCCGGTTGCCACAATAAAGGACAATGTGGGTACGGGCAGGCCGGAAAGCGTCTCCGGGCGGGCGTTTTCCACAATGGCGACGTTGTTCAGGCCGAATTTGTCGCAGTTGGATTCCATCAGCGCGCGGTCGGCTTCGCGGTATTCGACCGCGATAATCTTGCCCGCGCTCGCCATAATGGCCGATTCGACGGCGATGGACTCGCCCGAAATGATGCAGATCGTGTCCTGAATGTCCACGTGCAGCATGCTCATGATCACCGAACGGATCTCGCTGCCGACATAACGCACCGAACCAAGCGAAAAATTGTCGTTTTTCAGGCCGATTCGCGCCGTGTTGCGCGCCG
The DNA here is from genome assembly GCA_900547195.1 of uncultured Butyricicoccus sp. GTDB lineage: Bacteria > Bacillota > Clostridia > Oscillospirales > Butyricicoccaceae > Butyricicoccus_B. The sequence goes on along the minus strand of URFQ01000020.1, from coordinate 17,659 downwards.
CCGGGTTTTGGATGAGCACCGCCGCTGGGCCGGTGAGGTCGTGCCGCAGCACGCCCGGCAGCTTGCAAGGCCGGATGGGCTTGCCGTCCGGCGTCAGTCCCTCGCCCAGCCATACGTCGCAGTCCCCGAGGCCGGCGTCCCACAGTTTGTAGAAAATGCCGTTCTGTCCGGCGTCCAAAAACGCGAGCACGGTGCGGAAATTGTGGATGGCCGGCAGCAGGTTTTTGTCCTCGCGGCTCATATCGACGATTTTGATGCGCTCCAGATCGATTGCGGTCTGGGTGCCGAAATACTGCATCCAGGACAGGATTTGTTCATTGGTAAACGCGCTGTTTTTCATCACTTGGAACCCCCTTCGGGAAAATTGGCGGCGTTTGGCCATAGCTCTGCTTTCATTATAGCACAGAATTCACAATAATCCAGAGAAATGCTGCGATATTTTTGACAGATTGCAGCAAACGTACAGAAAAGTGCGAAAAGCTTCCCACTGGACAACCTTTTGCGGGCATGCTATCATGAAAAGCAGAAAGACCGCGCCGTAAGGCGCTTTGTAAAGGAGAGAATCACAATATGACCATTAAAATCGGTATCCTCGGCTACGGCAACCTCGGCCGCGGCGTAGAAGCGGCCATCAGCCAGAACCCGGATATGGAACTCAAAGCGGTGTTTACCCGCCGTGACCCGGCTGGGCTCAAGATTGCGACCAAAACCGCGCGGGTGCTGCACGTGGATGCAGCCGAATCCATGAAGGATGAGATTGACGTGCTGATGGTCTGCGGCGGCAGCGCGACCGACCTGCCCGAGCAGACCCCGAAGTATGCGGCCATGTTCAACGTCATTGACAGCTTTGACACCCATGCGCGCATCCCGGAGCATTTTGCAAACGTGGACGCGGCGGCAAAGAACGCCGGCAAGGTCGGCATTATTTCGTGCGGCTGGGATCCGGGCATGTTTTCGCTCAACCGCCTGTATGCAAGCTGCATCCTGCCGGAAGGCAAGGATTATACCTTCTGGGGCCGCGGTGTGAGCCAGGGCCATTCGGATGCCGTGCGCCGCATTGAGGGCGTGAAGGACGCGCGCCAGTACACCGTGCCGGTTCCGGCGGCGCTGGACGCTGTCCGCAGCGGCGGGCATCCGGAGCTGACCACCCGGGAAAAGCATACCCGCGAGGTGTATGTGGTCGCCGAGGAAGGCGCCAGCCTCGCCCGCATTGAGAAGGAAATCAAGGAAATGCCCAATTACTTTTCCGACTATGACACCACTGTGAATTTTATCGACGCGGAGACGCTCGCGCGCGAGCATGGCGGCCTGCCGCACGGCGGCTTTGTCATCCGCAGCGGGGAAACTGGGGGCGGCAATCAGCACATTATTGAGTACCGCCTGCAGCTCGATTCCAATCCGGAGTTCACCGGTTCGGTGCTGGTGGCGTTCGCCCGCGCCGCATACCGCATGGCCAAGGAGGGCCAGTCGGGCGCCAAGACCGTGTTTGACATCGCCCCCGCGTATCTGTCCCCACAGTCGGGCGAGGAACTGCGCGCGCATATGCTGTAAAAGAACACAGTCCTTTCCGAAATGCCGGGAAGGGCTGTTTTTATTTTATCAGGCAGTCGGGCGGTGCAAGGGCAGTTGTGTTTTCTCCCTTTTACCTTAAGTGTTGCCGGGACTAAACTCCGTCGATTTCACTAATTTCAGGTTTAAGCGCAGAGTTATCCGTGATATGATCAGAACAATAAAATATGATTTGAAGGAGAAGGCACAGGAATGGTTATTAGAGAATATCAACCAGCAGACTGTAAAGAGCTAACGGAGTTGTTTTACAATACTGTTCATACAATAAATGCAAAAGATTACACAAAAGAACAACTGGATGTGTGGGCCACTGGGCATGTGGATTTGGAGAAATGGAATCAATCACTTCAAGAGCATTACAGTGTAGTTGCTGTTGAAAATAAAATCATTGTAGGCTTTGGGGACATAGACAAAACCGGTTACCTTGACCGTCTATTTGTTCATGCCAATTATCAAGGAAAACGTATTGCAACTGCCATATGCAATCAGTTAGAAAGCTATGTTCAAGGAGATATTATTACTCATGCGTCTACTACGGCAAGACCATTTTTTAAAAAAAGAGGATATAAAGTAATTATAGAACAGCAGGTAAAAAGACAGGGAGTTATACTTGTAAACTATGTTATGAAAAAAGGCCGATAAATTTCTATTCATTGGGCAGTTACCCGTACTGGGTAACTGCCGCTTGGCTATTTGGACGAAGTATTTCAAAAATGAGCCTTCAGCAACACAAAAGGTAAAAGGGAGTGTGTTTTCTGGTGATTGACAAATGTCCTTGAATGGTGTATAATAACTATTAATAAAAGAAAAAACGGCGAAGTGCTCGTTCAGTTTTACCAAAGTTCTCCCGGCTTATATATGCTCATAATTGGTTGAGCGTCTCTACCAACTACCGGAATAGTTGACTATAAGCCCGCAGGTTTCGTGCGGGTGTGGTCGCCTATTCCTGCGGTTGGTTTTCTTATTTTTGGAGGTTCCTGATTATGAAGCAAGATTTCATCCTCAAAGGGCATGTCCTGTACAGCCGGACGCAGGCCGGGCTTTCGGTCACGGAAAACGGCTATCTGGTCTGCCTGGACGGCAAAAGCGCGGGCGTGTTTCGCGAAATCCCGGAAAAATACGCCGGCCTGCCCGCCACCGACTGTGGCGACCGGCTGATTGTCCCCGGATTGGTTGATTTGCACGTGCACGCACCGCAATATGCTTTCCGGTCGGTCGGAATGGACAGAGAATTGCTCGATTGGCTGAATACCTATACCTTCCCAGAGGAGAGCCGGTATGCCGATTTGGAGTACGCCGGGCGGGCATATGACCTGTTTGTGCGCGATTTAACGCGCGGCGCGACCACGCGCGCCTGCATTTTTGCAACCATGCACCGGGAAGCAACCGGGCTGCTCATGCGTAAGCTGGACGCCAGCGGGCTGCAAACCCGGGCCGGAAAGGTCAATATGGACCGCAACAGCCCGGACACGCTGCGCGAGGAAAGCGCGGCTGTCTCGCTCGCAGATACGCGCAAATGGTTGGAAGAAGTTGCGGATTTAAAGCGTTGCCGCCCGATTTTGACCCCGCGGTTTACGCCGTCGTGCACCGATGCGCTGATGCAAGGTCTGGGGCGGCTTCAGCGGGAAACCGGCCTGCCCGTGCACAGCCACCTGTCGGAAAATCTGGGAGAAATCGAGTGGGTGAAGGAACTTTGCCCGGACACCCGGTTTTACGGCGAAGCGTACAGCAAATTTGGCCTGTTTGGAGAAAACGGGCCGTGCGTGATGGCGCACTGCGTGCATTGCCCGGACGAGGAGACCAACCTCATGCGCAAAAACGGTGTGTTCATCGCGCATTGCCCCCAGTCGAACGCCAACCTGTCCTCGGGCGTGGCGCCGGTGCGCCGGTATCTGGAGCTGGGGCTGCACGTCGGGCTGGGCACCGACGTTGCGGGCGGCGCCCATTTGTCGGTGTTCCGCGCCCTGACCGACGCCATTGCGGTGTCCAAACTGCGTTGGCGGTTGCTGGATGACAGCCTCACGCCTCTGGCCTTTGCGGAAGCTTTTTGGCTGGCGACCATGGGCGGCGGCGCATTCTTCGGCAAGGTTGGATCATTTGAAGAAGGGTTTGCGTTCGATGCGTTGGTGCTGGACGACAGCGCCCTGCCCAGCCCGCGTGTGCTCGGCACGCAGGAGCGGCTGGAACGGATCGCCTACCAGCTGGAAGATCGTGCGGTGATTCACAAGTATGTCAATGGGGAAAAAATATTTTAAATAATACAAATTGTAATTAAATAAAGCGGACAGGGGGCGATGCTTTATGGCAATCGGGGACAGTAAAACTCGTGTGGACACCTATGCGAAGGTGACCGGAGAGGCCAAATATGTGGCGGATTTGGAGCCAAAGCACGCCTATGTCGCCAAAGTTGTGCGCTCCACCATTGCAAACGGCGTGGTTACGGGCTTTGACCTGAAAGCCGCCTGGGCAGTGCCGGGCGTGGTGGCGATTTACACCTGTTTTGCCGCGCGGTACGTGAATCCGTCAGACGGGCAAAGGAGGGCTGAGCATGCTCAAAACGGTTGGGTTTTATGTCAATAGAAAACCGGTTCAATTGCATTGGATGAACCCGAGGCACTGCCTGATATCCTGCGTGACCGGCTGGGATTGACCGGCGTGAAGCGTGGTTGAGAAGTTGGAGAGTGCGGTGCGTGCACAGTGCTGATTAATGGGAAATTGGCGGACTCCTGCATGTACCTCGCGGTGTGGGCTGGAGGAAAGCATATACTTACAGTATAGGGATTGCACGATAAAAATAACGGAGAGTTATCAATTGTACAGAAAACATTTGTTGAGAAAGCTGTAGCACAAACAGGAACTCATAGAATATCTGGATTACTACAACAATCGCCGTATCAAATCCAGGGAAACACTGATTTAATCACCGTTTTGGGTCGAAAATGTTATAATAGTCTCATCATAAACAGGTGGTGACACATATGCATCAGCAGGTATTTACAGACCTGGAATATCGCAATTGTAAAAGGAAAACCAAATGTGAGGAGTTTCTTGATTCCATGGAAGAAATTATTTCCTGGGCAGATTGGATTCGGGAACAGATTTTTGATGACATAACCGCACGGCTGGATGCAGCAGGCCTTAGGTTGTGCACATGACAGAAAATCGAAAAGGTGTGACCGGAAATGAAGAAAGCAGAATACCCGTATTTGGATATGTATTACCAGGATAAATCTTATATTTCGGTTGAGAATTGGCATGATTCCTGGTCGGTCGATATGCACCGGCATGACTACTATGAGCTAATGGTTGTAAACTATGGCTCATGCAGGCACATGTTCCATGGCGTTGAGACCCTTTTGATACCAGGGGACGCGGTTTTCATCCCCCGGCATGAGGCGCATGGCTATTGGCTCGGCGGAAAAATATCGCTGTATAACTGTCAATTCCAGACCGAATGCCTGGACAGTTGTATTGTCCGTATGCTCGCAGAGGAGGGAGTTTTGCCGCCGGCCACCCAAACGCCGGAAACAAAAGATTCCTATTGGGTGATGGCAGGCCGGGAAGACATGCATGCAGAAGCCCTCCCGAAATATGAGGCGAACAGCACGAAACAGGGTGTGCTGCATCTCAGCCCGTCGGAACTTACGTTTATTGTATCCCTGCTCGAGCGCATTGTGGAGGAACAGAAGGCGGATGCGCCGAACAGCGCTCTGCTGAAGCAGAAATACCTGGAGGTCATTCTGCTGGAGATCAAGAAAACGGTAAACTATCAGAACCGGAAGTACATTGCCTGCTCGGCCGGTAACCAGAAGATTATTGCCAGGATATTGGCTGAAATGGAAGAAAATTTGACCGAGCCTTTCAATATTACAGAGGTTGCCAGGCAGTATGCATTCAGCCCGAACTATCTGCGGAAGCTGTTCAAGGATTTTACCGGGTTGTCGCCAATTCAGTATATCAACCGCCTGCGCATGATTCGTGCCTGCGAATATATGGGGCTTTTAGGGATGCGCACAAAGGAAGCGGCAGAAAAGGTCGGCATTTATGATTTAAACTATTTTGCACGACTGTTTAAAAAGTTTATTGGCTATTCGCCGAATGAAAAATATCGTTGACACACAAGAAAGGCGCTTGGATGATGAAATTGTCCGAGCGCCTTTTTGTTTTCTTTATTAATAAGCGGGGAAACAAATTTAAATTTATGCGCTTTATACAAAAACTACGATAGATAAATATACAAAAAGTCAAAAATAATGTGAATCGTTGTTTTGTGCTAAATATCCATTGTCCTATTCTCGAAAAATAAATAGGGCGTTTGTATACTAAACCCATCAAAGCAAACCGGCCGGGTGCTTTGCAAACCAGAAGGGAAAAACCTCTGAAAAGAAAAAATCAAAACAAAAGAGAGGGAAGAGAACATGACATCAAAAAGCAACACATCTCAAATTGCGGGCGACGTCAAGGTTTCCTTTAAGGAAAAGGTCTCCTACGGCCTGGGCGACACGGCGTGCAACATCGTCGTCGGCCTGACCACCAGCCTGCTAAGCCTGTTCTACACCGACTACATCGGCGTTTCGATTGGCGCCGTGGGTCTCATCATCCTGATTTCACGTTTCTTTGACGGCGTTTCCGACGTCATCATGGGCCTTGTGGTCGACCGCACGCACTCCAAATGGGGCAAGGCGCGGCCGTGGGTGCTCTGGTCGAGCATCCCGTACGCGATTGGCTGTGTGCTGCTTTTCACCGTGCCGCCCGCAAGCAGCATGGTGCAGGCCATTTACATCTTTATCACCTATAACTTTGTCCAGACCGTGTGCTACACGGCCCTCAATCTGCCGTACTCCTCGCTGGCCGCCCTCATGACCCGCAACCAGTACGAGCGCGGCTCGATTAACGCCATCCGCATGGCGCTTTCCCCATTCGGCCGCATCCTGGCGACCGCGGCCACCCTTCCGCTCGTCAAGCTTCTGGGCGGCGACCAGAAGGCGTGGATTATGGCCGCGGCGCTCTACGGCGCGATCGCGCTTATCCTGTTGCTCGTCTGCTTCTTTAACACCAGGGAACGCCTGCAAATTGCCTCGGAAAAGGTGGAGAGCAAGGTGCCGGTCGGCACCAGCTTAAAGGCGCTTTTCAAGAACAAATACTGGGCGCTCGGCCTGCTGCTGTGGGCCATGCTGACGGTATACATGACCCTGTCGGGCACCAGTCTGAGCTATTACAGCAAGTGGATTCTCGGCAACGAGCTGTTTACCAGCCCGCTCTACCTGGCCGAGCAGATTCCGAGCATTGCGTTTATCTTCTTCATCCCGCTGCTGATGAAAAAAATCAGCAAGCGCAACTTGGCGCTGGGCGGCGCAATCCTGTGCATCGTCGGCCAGTTCGGCCTGATTCTGGACGATGGCAACTTCACCTTTGCGATGGTTTCAGCCATCTGCCGCGGCCTCGGCCAGGCGCCGCTGATGGGTGTGGTATTCTCGTTCATCGCAGACTCGGTTGAGTACGGCCAGTATAAAACCCATCTGCGCCTGGAAGGCCTGATTTACAGCGCCGCTTCGGTCGGCTCCAAGCTGGGCGGCGGCCTGATGAGCGCCATCTTCGGCTGGATCCTCTCCTTTGCAGGCTACGACGGCACGCTGACGACCCAGAGCGCGGTCGCCTTGGACACCATCAGCGCGCTGTTTGTCTGGGGCCCGATCGTGGTCTGGGGCGTAACCGCCATCATCCTGCTGTTCCATCGTCTGGAAAAGCAATACCCGGCCATCATGAAGGAGCTCGCCGACCGTGAGTCGCGCGGAGAGCTGTAAGCAATCAAATTTGCAGATCCATTAAAAACTATATCACCCATTTCAATTAAAAAAGGAGAATTTACTATGATTTACGGTGAAAAGAACGTTGAAAAGCCGATTCGCTGGGACATGGTCGGCGGCGGCAAAGGCAGCCAGATCGGTTACATCCACCGTTCGGCGGCGCTGCGCGATTTCAACTTTGAGCTGGTTGCGGGCGCGTTTGACGTAGACCCGGTGCGCGGCAAGCAATTCGGCGAAAACCTGCACGTTGCGCCCGAGCGCTGCTATCCGGACTACAAAACCCTGTTTGCGGAAGAAGCCAAGCGCCCGGACGGTATCCAGGCGGTTTCCATCGCAACCCCGAATTTCACTCATTTTGAAATCGCCAGGGCGGCCCTGGAAGCCGGGCTGCACGTCTACTGCGAAAAGCCGCTGTGCTTCACCACGGCCGAGGCCGAAGAGCTGGAAGCGCTGGTCAAGAAGACCGGCAAGGTCATGTTCGTATCCTACGGCTACTCCGGCCACCAGATGATCGAGCAGGCCCGCGAGATGGTCGCAAACGGCGATTTGGGTAAAATCCGCATTGTTAACATGCAGTTTGCGCACGGCGGCAACAACGTAGCGGTCGAGAAGAAAGCAGAGTCCCAGGCCTGGCGCGTCGACCCGAAGAAGGCCGGCCCGGCCTTCTCGATGGGCGACGTCGGGACGCATATGCTCTACTTGGCCGAAGCGATTTGCCCGGAGCTGCACATCAAGCGGCTCATGTGCACCAAGCAGTCCTTCGTGAAAGGCAGAACGCTCGAGGACAACGCCATGTCCATCATGGAATATGACAACGGCGCGGTTGGCTATATCTGGTCGAGCGGCGTCAACGCCGGCGAGCAGTTCGGTTTCCGCATCCGCATTGTGGGCGAAAAGGCTTCGGTAGCTTGGGACGCGGAAAAGCCGAACTACCTCTCCTATGAGATCCAAGGCGAAGCGCCGCGCATGCTGAGCCGCGGCAACGGCTACCTGTACGAGGGCGCGCTGGCCGACGACCGCATCGGCGGCGGCCATCCGGAGGGCCTGTTTGAATCGTGGAGCAACCTGTACACGCGCTTTGCCAAGGCGATCGAAAAGACCGAAAAGGGCGAAGCCATCGACTTCTGGTACCCGGACGTTCACGCGGGCGTGCTGGGCGTCAAGTGGGTCGAAAAGTGCGTCGAGTCTGCGGACAAGGACGCGGCTTGGGTAGAGTATTAATCGGAACTGGAAAAGGAGGATCATCATGAGAATAGACCCGAAAGATTTTGATATGCCGGTGGCGTCGTTCAACCCGAACCCGATGAAGCTGGGCCTGTTTACGGACGGCCTGCCGGATATGCCGTTCGAACAGGTGCTGGACGAAGCGGTAAAAATGGGCATCCAGGTCCTTGAAATTGCCACGGGCGGCTATTCCTGCGCGCCCCATCTGGACATGGAAAAGCTGCTGCACAGCGCCGAAGCACGCAAGGAGTTCCTGCACGCTATCGAGAGCCGCGGCCTGGAGCTGTATGCACTCAACTGCTCGGCCAACGCTATCGGCCCCGGCGAGCGTTGGGCCAGCCACGCGCCGGACGTCATGAACACCTTCCGTCTGGCCGAGCTGCTGGGCGTCAAGCATGTGGTCGCGCAGTCCGGCCTGCCGGCAGGCAGCCCGAACGACGAGACCCTCAACTGGGTTACCCACACTTTCCCGCCCGAAATGATGGACGTGCTGAAATACCAGTGGGGTGTTGCAATTGATTTTTGGAGCAAGGCAGCCAGCCTGGCAAAGTCCTGCGGCGTGGAAACAATCGCGTTGGAAAACCATCCGATGAACCTGGTGTACAACGTGCCGACCGTACTCAAGCTGCGCGAGGCGGTAGGCGACATCATCGGCCTGAACCTTGACCCGAGTCATGTGTTCTTCATGGGCGGCGACCCAATCATGATGGCTCGCAAGCTGTGCGAGGAAAAGGCGGTTTACCATGTGCACGGCAAGGATTCCCGCATCAACCCGCACATCAAGGGCCTGGACTGCTACGAGCAGGGCATCTACAACGGCCCGGCGGTCAGCCGTTCGTGGAACTATGTCGCGGTCGGCTATGGCCATGATGCGCTGTGGTGGAAGACCTTCTTCGCGACTCTTGCCGAGGGCGATTACCACGGCCCGGTCTGCATTGAGGTCGAGGATCCGCTGATGCCGGACAACCTGGTCGCAATTCGGAAATCCGCAGCATTCCTGCACGAAACCATGCTGAAATAAGGAGGAAAACCCTATGAAAATCGCATTTGACGGCAGCGCATTCTGGGATACCGGGATGACCTATCAGGAGCAGTACGAGGTAATCGCCCGTGCGGGCTACGAATACATCAACCCCTATAATGCCGATTTCCCAGGCTTCTGGAAGCGCCCCAAGGCGACCAACGAGGAAATCCTGTGGCACAAGAAGGCCATCGCCGACGCGGGGCTGAAAATCGCCTCCCTGACTACCGGTTTCCACTGGCAGGACCCGGACGAATTTGTCCGTCAATACGCTGTGGACTGCTGGAAGCGTATGTTTGAAATCGGCGAATTGATGGACGTCCGCGTGTTCAACACCGAGCTTGGGCCCGGCCGTGAGAACCCGGAGCTGTGTGAAGCAAAGCTCATGCGCTCGCTGGACGAGCTGGTGCCGATTATGGAAGAAAAGGGCATCCGTCTGGACATCCAGGCGCACCCGGACGATTTTTACGAGCACAACAACGATGCGTATGACATCATCCGCTACTATGACAGCCCGGCGCTCGGCTATCTGTATTCCATTCCGCACACCTTCCACTACGACGGCGGTAAGGGCAATATTGAGCGCAACCTGCGCTATGCGCGCAAGCACCTCAAGCATGTGCTGTTCGCGGATACCTACGATTATACCAAGCTGTTCCGCTACAACATCAACCCGGCCCCGCTTTATGCGAACGGTACGGTTCGCGCGCATGCGCACATCGGCCATCTGGGCGAGGGCGATATCGATTTCGAGCGCATCTTCAAGACGCTGCGTGAGATCGGCTTTAACGAGCAGGAGGACACGATTGCGACCTTCAACCCGCTCGGCTTCCCGGAGCGCGCGATTACGGACGGCGCCCGCACCCGCGAGATCATCGAGAAGAACCTCGTCGGCGTTCCCAGCGTCGCCGAGCCTATGCCCGAAGGCTTTGGCATCTATGCAAGATAGCATAATATTTTCCTGATTGTGTATATCGAACCGCATTGGCAGGTGAAGTGAAACGCCAAAAGCCGTGCGTTATGCCGCTGTGGTATCATTGTGAAATTAGCTCCCCTATAAGGGTATGATTCCGGTGGCGCCTGAAGGCATGCGAAAAAACACCCGCTTCGCGGCAGGCTGAACCCACCCTGTCTGCCAGCGTGAATGATCCGTTGCTGGTGATACTTCCTTATCGCTGTTTCCCCTTTGTTTGCCGTTTCTTATCCTGATATCCATAATGTAATTTTGTTTTGTATTCTCGCCGCTAAAGGTAAACTTCAATGCTGTAGCGCCGATTTAACGCTTGTCCTGACGGCTGTTGGGAGATGCGGCGGTTCTGTGTGCGGTGCGGTAGGCAGCCGGGGAAATCTTTTCCTGTGCTTTAAACAGTTTGGTCATGGCCTTGCCGGAGGGGAGGCCAACACGAGCGGCAATCCGTTCGATGGAGTCATTGGTGGAAATTAAATATTGCTTGGCGTACTCCATACGGATGATATTTACCGTATGGGCGAAAGATGCGCCAAATTGATCATTAAACAAGCGGTTGACATGACGTGGCGATACGTTTAACTGACGCGCGATCATATCTATCGTAATCTCATCCGTATAATTCGCATGAATATATTTAGAAGCAATCAAGGCAATGTTTTGATAGCCGGACGGGGTGCGCACTTGCGACTGCACGGGCTTAATTCTACGCAGCATATTAATACACAGCCGGTAAAACAGAGAGCCAACGATGCTGTTCCAGCCAATGCCGTGTTGTTCCACTTCCTCATAAATATATTGGATCAGCGAATCCTCAGAGCTGCCGCAGTCAATATAGGTAAACTTCTCCAGGTCTATCTGCTCAAGCGCTGCTTTAATTTCGTCATATTCCTGCTTGTCCGGGAGCAGGCAGTTTGTGTTTTTAAAAGCGATGTCAAAAATTAATGCAAAATATGAAACGGATGACTGTGGCTCGTAAATTACGCGGTGCTTCTGGTTCTTCCCAACGATGATGGCTGTTCCGGGTTTCAGCGGCGTAACCTGACCGCCGCATGAGAAGCTGGCCGTACCGGCCAACCCGTAAAATATTTCATAAAGATTATGGCGATGGGGAAATACAGGAATTGTCTGATCCATCTGCTCCGCATAGTATACAACAAAGTCAAAACACGGAAAAGAAAGGATTGTTACATAATCATAATAGATATGCTCGGAATGATATTTTTTCAGCATAATAAACGCCTCCATATATACCGGACATCTATTGGTATACGGGGTGGGGTTTTAGCCGGTATGGTATTGGCTAAGCACGGAGTAAAGCTCTTTTCTGTTTTTTAAATTGCGCAGCCAAACGCTGGTTTGCGCGCTGCCTGAATCAAGGAATAATCCGGAGCGCATATAAACGCCTTTGATCTGCCGGTGGGGCAGGTCAAACTGTTTCTGCCCGGCAGCCCCGAAAACGCGGCGGTTTGTTACCGTAACATATGAGCCCTGCACGTTTGCCAGTGCACGGGCCGCATCCGCCACCATGCACATGGAAAGCAGATTGGTTACCAGCAGTACGGCAATATGTTTGTCAAAAAGCCGCCCCAGGACAAAGGAAAAAGCGGCGGTGAAACACAACAGGCATATGCGGGGCAGGGCGCTGAATTCTCCGACGGCAATCACCTTCTCCCCCTGTTTCAGGCCCCTCCTCGCGGCGTCCATCTGGCGCTGTCTTCGCATGCTCATCGCAGTCCCTCCAGAATAGAATAACCTCATTATAGCATCGGAAAAGGTTTTGTGTCAGCATAAAAAAGCTCTTGGCGTGTAGAAAAAAGGGCGGTGAATTTTTAGAGTTAAAAAAAGACAAATTGTGCGTTTTTATGTCTTAAAACAGCTTGTTTATTCTAATAGTAAGGCGGTAAAATGGTCACGACAGCATCCACGCGATTTGCTGATTTCAGAATGCCAGAAGGAGGATGTTTTGTAATGAAAACATTATGCGGTGTGCTTGTCGGTAATATGAAAGATCCGGATCCGGAGACCCGCGGCAGGGTTGCGCTGGTTGATCTGCCGTTCCCCGCGCTTGGGCCGCAGGATGTACGGATTAAGGTCGCGTATTGTGCCATCTGTGGGTCGGACCCGCATTGTGTGGACGGCTGCTTCGGCCAGCCCAAGGGATCCACGGAGCCTATCCCGCTGGGCCACGAGATATCGGGCGTGGTTGTGGAACTGGGGCCGGAGGCGAACCACAAAGGCCTGAAGGTCGGCGACCGCGTGGCGGGTAATTTTCTGCGTTTCTGCGGCGGCTGCTATTACTGCCAGAACGGCCAGCAGCAATTTTGCGAGCATGCCCAGGATTACAACCGCCCTGGCTACGCGCCGGAGATCATCTGGCATGAGGATCAGGTCTATAAACTGCCGGACGGCGTAAGCCTTAAGGAAGGCTGCCTGCTCGAACCGATGTCGATCATTATCCGGATGATGGACAAAGCGCAGATGAAAGCCGGCATGCGTGTCTGCGTGTGTGGCGGAGGGCCGATCGGGCTGCTTGCTTTGCAGACCTTCTCGCTATATGGCGCTACCTCGCTGACCATGATCGAACCCCTCGCCGACCGCCGTGAACTGGCAACCAAGCTGGGTGCGAAATATCTTATCGATCCGGTGTCGGAGGATGTGGTGCAGCGCGCTATGGAGCTGACCGGCGGCCGGGGCTACGACGTTGTTCTGGACTGCTCGGGTTCGGTACATGCGGCAACCTCGCTGCCGGACATCACCGCCAAATGCGGTATGCTGATCTACGGCGCACAGTATCCCAATGATTATGAAATGCCGTTTAACCTGTCCAAATACTGCTATTTCAACGAGATCACTGTGACCGGCGTTATGGTAGCGCCCTATGCCTATCCCCGTGCGCTGCAGATGCTCCCAAGGCTCAATCTGGAGTGCCTGACGAACACGGTGTTTGATCTCGATGACGGCGTGGCGGCGTTTGATGCCCAGCTGACGGGCAAGTACCCCAAAATCCTGATCAGATGCAACCCCGATCTCGAGTAAATTTTGAACCGCAAAGGCTGGAGGCTTTGTCCTCCGGCCTTTTTTGATACCGGCGGCGCCGCGAGGGGGCGTGTAAAAAACAGCCGCGCTATTTTTGTATAATATGCACAATTTTCTCCTTATATATGATTCTTTTTGGACGAAAACAGAAAAATCGTGTCCGAAAAACCGGCATACAAAAGTAGAAATATGCCGTATCATAACCAATAAGAAGCAAAGCACGGAAAGCACCGGCAATCGCGGAACGTCAACCGCCGCACGCCCGACACGCTTCATCCGTGCTTTTTCAGTTTTTATATTTTTGAGGAGGTATACGAGATGGCAGACAAACAGGAAGTTATGCGCTTGACGGACCTTGCATACGAAATGCGGGTTAAGCTGATCAACCTTTGCGGCGTATACGAAGGTTCGGTGCATATTGGCGGCGACCTGTCAATGACCGACCTGCTGATCGGGCTGTTCCATCACGGATTGAACGTCGACCCGAAGGATATCCGCAATCCGAATCGTGACCGGTTTATCCTGAGCAAGGGCCACGGCGCGGTATGCATGTATATCGCGATGGCGCTGCGCGGTTTCTTCGATTATGACGAAATCGTCCGGACTTATGGCAAGCTGGACAGCGCTTACGGGATGCATCCCTGCAAGGTGCAGCTGCCGGGTGTGGAATGCTCCTCCGGCTCGCTCGGGCAGGGCCTTTCGATGGCGGTCGGTATGGCGATTTCCGCGAAGGTGCAAAAGCAAGGCCACCGCGTCTTCTGTATGCTGGGCGACGGCGAGACCTGCGAAGGGTCGGTCTGGGAGGCCGCAATGAGCGCGCGATCCTTTGAACTGGGCAATCTGGTGGCTGTTATCGACCGTAACAAGCAGATGATGTGTTCGTATATTGACGAGGATATGACCGTAATGGAGCCTTATGCGGACAAGTGGAAGGCGTTTGGCTGGAACGTGGTGGAAATTGACGGCCATGATATGAATGCGATTGTCGACGCGCTCGACAGCCTGCCGGCGGCGTCCTCCACGCGGCCTACCGCGATCGTCGCCCATACGATCAAGGGCAAAGGCGTCGATTTCATGGAGCGCGTCATCGGTTGGCACGCAGGCAGCCTCAATGAAGAAGACCATCGGCAGGCGCTGGCTGATTTAGAAAAAAATTATGGTAAGGAGGCATAAACAATGGCTGGCTCTTTCAATTTTGGAGAATGGATTTCAGCGCGCAGTGTAATCGGCGATACGCTGCATGAAATCGGCAGTACGAACGACAAGCTGTTTGTGTGCACGCCCGACGTGGGCATGAACCTGAAGCAGTTCCATGAGGATTTCCCGGATCGTTACATCGATGTAGGCATTGCAGAGCAGAACTGTGTCGGCGTAGCGGCCGGCCTTGCGCTGGAAGGCAATATCCCGGTTATCATGGGTATGCTGCCGTTCCTTTCCATGCGCTCCTGCGAGCAGGTGCGTACAGCGGTATGCTATCAGAACCTGCCGGTGCGCATCATCGGCACAGGCGGCGGCCTGACCTCGGGCGGCGGCTCGACGCACAACGCGATGGAGGATATTTCGATCCTGAAAACCATGGTCAACATGACTGTGCTGTCCATCTGCGATCCAAATATGATCCGCGACATCCTCAAGCTGTCCATGGAGTATGAAGGGCCGATGTACATCCGTCTGGCGCAGGGCAAGAAGGACCGCCAGCTGTACGAGCCCGGCACGGTGGAGTTTTCGATCGGCGGCAGCGTGCGGGCGCGCGACGGCAAAGACGCGACCATTCTGGCGCACGGCGAAATGGTCGGCGAGGCACTGGACGCGGCGGAAGAGCTTGCCGCAGAGGGTATTGACGTGCGCGTGGTCGATATGTATACGATCAAACCGTTTGACCGGCAGGCGGTGCAGTCGGCGGTGGATGAAACCGGCAATATTATCGTGTGGGAGGATCACCTGATGATGGGCGGTCTGGCAAGCTCGATTGCGGACTTCTTCGTTGATAACGGCATCCAGCCCCGTAAGTTCCGGCGCTTCGGTATCCCGCAGGTTTACGCGGGCTTTGGCAGCGGTGAAGCGCTGCGCCAGAAATACGGCTACGCAAAAGAAGATGTGATGAAAGCAATCCGTGAAATGGTTTGACACAGAAAAGCTTGGAAAACGGCATTTTCCGGATGAAGGGAGGAGAATAAAATGAGAACTGCGCCGGCAAAAGTCAATGAGTATACCAAACTAAGCGTGCCCAAGAAGATTGGATATGCCTGCGGTGACTTCGCATGCAACATGAGCTGGTCGCTGATCGGCTCTTATCTGGTGTTTTTCCTGACGGACGTTGCGCTGATCAACGCGACCACGGTCGGTCTGGTTATTTTTGTTTCAAAGTTTTGGGATGCGATCAACGACCCTGTGATTGGTTCGCTGGCCGACCGGACGCATACCCGCTGGGGCCGGTACCGGCCATGGGTGATGTTCGCGTTCGCCCCCATGCTGGTCTTTAATGTGCTGACGTTTACGACCAATCTTGAATGGTCGGAGACGGTGCGGACCGTCTGGGGGCTCGGCATGTATTTTATACTGGTTTTGGTTTACACGATGGTAAACGTAACCTATTCGGCCATGCCCGCTATGATGACGCGCGACACCGAAACCCGCAGCGCGCTTTCCAGCTACCGTATGACGGGCGCGTTTCTCGCGATGACCGTTTTATCCTTCGCCACCTTGCGCATCGTCAACGCCATGGGCGGCGGCGTGGCTGGCTACCGGAACGCGGCGCTCGTGTTTTCACTGATGGCCATGCCGTTCTTCCTCATCACCATCTTTTCGACCAAGGAGGTCGTTACGGTCGATGATGAAAAGGTAGAGAAGGTTTCGTTCATCTCGCAGTTCAAGGTGCTTTCGGGCAACTGGCCGGTGATCCAGATTGCCATCGCCTACCTCGGCTGGGGCGTCATCCAGGGCGGCATGACCTTCCGCTTATATTTCTGCACCTACAATGCCGGCAGCGACCTGCTGTATGCCAATACGCAGACCCTGTGGTCGATTATGGGCATGCTGGGCGCGTTCTCGGTCAGTTATCTCGTCACCCGCGTGAACAACAAGGGGACGCTCGGCGGCATCGCGTTTTCGCTGATCGCGGTTTGCTCGATCATCTCCCAGTTCCTGCCGATCACCACGCAGACCGGCCAGGCGATCTATTATGTGATGAACGCGGGCGTAGGCTTCGGCTCCGGCATGATGCTGGGCAATGTGTTCGGGATGATGCCGGATACGGCGGAATATACGTACCACAAAACCGGCATTTACTGCGCGGGCTTCCTGTCCACCGTCATCAACTTCATGCTCAAGGTCGGCCAGGCCGTCTCGATTGCGGGTGCGGCGGCGCTGCTGGACGTGTTGGGCTATGTCGCGGGCGCGGAGCAAAGCCCGACGGTGCTGTTCGCCATGAATTTCGGCGCGCACATGTTTATCGGCATCTGCTCGATTATTTGCGCCATTGCGCTGTTTGCATATAAACTGGACAAGAAAACCTATCAAAAGATTGTAGAAGAGCTGCGGGAACGCGGCATGGCGAATTGACCGCGGGAGGTATTCTGAAATGGCAACAATGAAGCAGCTGTGGTGGACAGCTAAGGACAAAATCGAACTGAAGGACGTGGAAATTCCCGCCGTCGGCCCGAACGAGGTAAAAGTAAAAATTGCTTACGCGGCGCTGTGCGCGACCGATGTGCATCAGGTGACAATGGGCGTTATGGGCGCCAAGCCGCCCGCGCCGCTCGGGCACGAGGCTTCGGGCACAATCGTTGAGATCGGCGAAAAAGCCGAGGCGGCGGGCTACAAGGTGGGCGACAAGGTGGCGCTCTTCCCCGTCTCCCACTGCGGCGAATGCGAATGGTGCAAAAAAGGCATGACGCAGTACTGCATCAACGCAAAGCCCACCGGCGCGTTTGCGCAATACGTTGTAACCGACGTAAAGACGATTTATAAGCTGCCGGATAACGTCGATTTGAAGGAATATGCGATTGTTGAACCGACCAATTGCTGTCTGCG
>URFQ01000019.1 GCA_900547195.1 uncultured Butyricicoccus sp. | reverse complement strand
CCATTGTACCAGAAGGGCTGACGGGTCCTCAACTTTCATTTAACTTTACAGTCCGTAAAAATGTGTGAGGAGGCCGCAAAATGAAAGCATATAGACCAGATATTAAAAAATTTGTATCCGAGCGCAATAAGGCACTGCGTTCACTCAATAAAAAGAAATTCACAGAGCATTGTAGGAAATATGATGTTGCTGTGCCGGAAGATAACTATATTTTTTGGTGTGGTATGCATAAGGCTGCAACCGCGATTGCGGATATAGACATAGCTGAATGGCTACTGTATGCCGAATGGCTCAAGGAACAGGACAGTGTTCCGCTGTGCGACCGATGGGAAGAAGCGGAAAAGTTTATCGCTCAAGGTGGAAAAGCATTGGAACCTCCAGCAACATGTGATAGGCCAGAGCGTGTATACAGGGCGGATACGCTATGCTTGTAATGATGTTAGCTTTCGCAAAGGCTGTGGGAATTGTATTACTGCTGTCCTGCCCTATTGTTATGTGGGCGTGTCTGGTGGTTTCAGGGAGGTGCGATAATGAGCACGATTATCATAAGCAATGATATGACGCAACCATACAGTGAGATGGTTACAGAAGCACTGCATGAGTTTGCAAAGCGTAGAATAAATAAAATTGCGATGGTTGGCTTATCAGATGATGCAACCGACACAGTAATCGGTTATTACAATATGCAGGCTTTCGATAAGTCTGCTGCCGCTGCGCACATACTGTCAGATGTTGTTATGCATATTTTACTGGCAAATACCGATGCACTGAAAGATGCTTTGAATGACGAAGCAAGCGAATAATGGAGGTGCGATGATGATTGAGCGACAGTGTGAAGTGTGTGGTGCTCCGATGATATTGAAGAGACCGAACTCGTCTCGGAAATATTGTGATGCATGTGCTAAAAAGGTAAGAATGGAAAATCAAAAAATAGCACAAGAACAACTAAAATTGAAAAGAAAAGCCGAGAAAATAAGGGAGCGGGACAAGCTCGGTTCATTTTTAAGGGAGCTGGATACATATAACAACGAGCGCCGAAAGCGCGGAGAATGCCCTATAAGCTACGGGAAATATGTGGCTATGCGCGGAGGTTTTATCTGATGTATGATCTACCGCATGGAATTGTACGAGCATGCGCGGGAGTTGTTGAGGCGCTGGATGTGCTGCCAGACCGATATAAGCAAGCTGTGGCGCGTGCGGAGGAAAGCGTTGGGCAAAGCTTTGATAAGGATGCAGTCGCGGCGCGCAGGGCGCTTATAGCCGCGGTGAAATTATCCATCATCAATCAAAAGGACTGGCCGTATGATTTTTTGGAGGCGCATTACGGGTTTGCGGTAAGCCGCAGGACTTTTTACAAAGAAAAACGGAAATTTTGTTGGGCATTGGCAAAAGAATTGAATTTGATATAGACGAAAAGTGTGCCCAAAATCCAACTACTTTTTTGATACGATAGGCTTAGGGGAAACCCTGGGCCTATTTTTTATGCCTGAAAGGGGGTGGGCGGATGGCTGCTGCTAACAGCACGAAAACAGCAAAGAAGAGCGTACCGGGGAAGCCGTTTGAAAAGGGAAAAAGCGGAAACCCGAGGGGGCGGCCTAAAATTCCGCCGGATGTGCGGGACATGTTCAAGGCCGCAACGCCTGCCGCCGCAAAGCTGCTCATCAAAACAATAGATGACGAGGACGCTCCGCTGGCGCTGCGGATGGACGCGGCAAAGACAGTGATTGACAGGGTGTACGGTAAGGCTACACAGCCAATTGACGGGAACCTTGACGCGACGCTGCAAATCGTGATGTCCGATGAAGCGCGGGAGCTGATGGGCTGATGCAATGGAATATTGGAAAGCCAAACACAAAACAGATTGCTTTTTTTAAAGCGCGCACAAGGTTTGTGGCATATGGAGGGGCGCGCGGCGGCGGCAAAAGCTGGGCGGTACGCAAAAAGTCTGCCGGGCTTGCACTGTCTTATAACGGGATCAGCATTTTGATTTTGCGCCGCACGTTCCCGGAGCTGCGGGAAAACCACATTTTGCCAATGATTGCCGACTTAATGGGGATTGCGCGGTATCGGGACATGGACAAATCCTTCACGTTTCCCAATGGCAGCCGCATCGTATTTGGATACTGCGACAGCGAGGCGGACGTGCTGCAATACCAGGGGCAGGAGTACGACGTTATTTTTATGGACGAGGCCACGCAGTTCACGGAGTTCCAGTTCACCACGCTGACGGCATGCCTGCGCGGCGCCAACGACTTCCCAAAGCGCTTTTATCTGACCTGCAACCCCGGCGGCGTGGGGCACGCCTGGGTGAAGCGGCTGTTCATCGACAGGCGGTACAAAAAGACGGAGCATCCCGAAGACTATGTGTTTATCGCCGCCAATGTGTACGACAACCATGCCCTGATGGCGCACGACCCGGACTATGTGCGCATGCTGGAAAATCTGCCGGAGGAACAGCGCCGGGCGTGGCTGCTGGGACAGTGGGACATTTTCGAGGGCCAGTATTTCGCGGAATTTGACCGCAATGTGCATGTGTGCAGGCCGCACGGCATCCCGGCGCACTGGCGGCGCTATGTGACGCTGGATTACGGCATGGACATGCTGGCGGCGCTTTGGGTGGCTGTGGACGAGCAGGGGCGCGCCGTTGTGTACCGGGAGCTGTACGAGGGACGGGACAACGGAAAAGGGGAAAACGGCCAGGGACATATCATCAGCGCGGCGGCGCGGCGGCTGCTGGAGGCGAACGGCGGCGACGAGGTGCAGGCCTGGCTGGCTCCGCCGGACCTGTGGAACCGCAGGCAGGACACGGGAAAAAGCGCGGCGGAGCTGTTTTTGGAGAACGGCGTGCCGCTTACAAAGACGGGCAACAGCCGTGTGGCCGGATGGCTGGCGGTGCGGGAATTTCTGGCGCCGGGGCCGGGCGGACAGGCGCGGGGCGGCGAAGCCGCGCGGGCGCAAGCCCGCGACCGCGCACGCCGGTTTTGCGTGCAAAACCGAGTTGAAGACGAGGAGGCGCGGGGTGGCGAAGCCGCGCAAACGCTCCGCCTGCGAACGTCCGGCCCGGCTTTGTGCAGCGAAACGGAGGCGGAAGCGCCGCAGGCGTCCGGCCCGGCTTTGCCGCGGCTGCGCATCTTCGACACCTGCGCAAACCTGATCCGCACGCTGCCCGCCCTGCGGCACGACGAACGGAAGCCGGAGGACGCGGCGGTCACGCCCCACGAGCTGACCCACGCACCGGACGCTTTGCGCGGCTTCTGCACCTACTGGAGCACGGCGGCGCATGCGCCCGAGGCTGCAGTCCACGACATCCTGCGGGATGATTTCAACATGAAAAAGCCCACGGCGGGACCGCTGGGGCAAGGAGGGAAATATCGTGTTATCTGATCTTTTAACGTTTGTTCTGGCGCTTGCGGTATGCGGCATGGCGGTGCTGTGCGTATACTGCTACCGCCTCGGGCTACGGGACGGCGGCTTCGCGCGGCGAAACGGCGAAGCGCGGCGGCGACTGCCTCTGCGAAACGGGGGAGGCGGCGAAAAGGAAAGCGTTTCCGAGCGTGGGTTTTGCACAGCGGAACGCGGCCGAACGGGAGCGGGGCGGCCCAGGCACGGCGGCCCGCGGGACGGCGAAGCCCCGCGGGCGGAGGCGGCCGGGGCAGCCCGCGGCGGCTTTGCACAGCAGACCGCGGCCGGGCACGCGGCTGCGCCCGCGGGGGCGCAGGGATGGCGCACGGACAAATATGACACGATTCTGGCGAACATCGACGCATATGACGGGACCGGGAAAGGCCAGAGGGTGGTTAAATGATGCAGGAAAAAGAGTGTACGGACATCTGGCGCAAGTACCAGGCGGGCAAGGATCATCACAACAAAGCGAACATGTACACGCTGACGGAAAAATGCCACCGTTTTTACGAGGGCGACCAGTGGCACGGGCTGCAATCCGGAGATGAGGAATTACCGGTGCTGAACTTTATCAAGCCCATCTGTCGGTACAAAATTGCCATGGTAGCGATGAACGATACGGCGATCATATTTTCTCCAATGGATGACGACCCGCAGAAAGCCGAGATTTGCGACGCATTGACGGAGTTCGCGGCGGCGCAGTGGGAAAAGGGCAAGCTGGACAGCAAGAAATGGGCCGTTGTGAAAAATGCTTGCATCACGGGAGATCATTATCTGTACTGCTTTGATGACCGAAAGCCGAGCAACAGCGTAGTAACAGACATGACGCCACGGCTGAAAATGAGGCTGATTGATAAGACTTCGCTGTATTTGGCCAACGAGCAGGAGCCGAACCTGGAAGAACAGGAATGGATTATCATTGCCGAGCGCGTGCCTGTGGACAGCGTGCGTAAACAGGCGAAGGAAAATGGGATAAACGAAGCGGATATCCGTATGATCGTATCCGATGAAGCGGACGAAACGCAGTTAGGCGTTACGAGTGCCGACGAGGTGCAGACGGACAACGGGAAATGCACAAGCCTGTTGTTCATGCGCAAGACAACAGATGGCATGGAGTTCTGCCGTTCAACGGAGACCGTTATTTACCGGCCCATGGAGAAAATCAACGGTTTGGACGTTTACCCGGTGTGCGGCATGCGCTGGGAAGAAAAAATGGGCAGCGCCCGGGGCGTGGGCGTTGTGGAAACGCTGATTCCGAACCAGATCGAGGTGAACCGCACGCTGGCGCGGCGGGCCATCTGCGTGAAGCGGTACAGCTTTCCCACGGTGGTGTACGACCAGGACAAGCTGCTGCAGCCGGAGAGCCTGGGCACAGTGGGGGCAAGCATCGGTGTGAAAAACCTGAACGCGAACCCGGTGGGCAGCTTTGTGCAGTATCTGAACCCCGCGCCCATCAGCGGCGATGCTGCGAATTTACAGGCCGAGCTTGTAGGCACGAGCCGGGAGCTTGAAGGAGCGAGTGAATCAGCCACTGGACAGGTAGACCCGACAAAAACCAGCGGCGAGGCCATCAAGGCGGCCCGCGACCAGAGCGCCATGAACCTGAACGAACAGAGCGCGGCTTACAAGCAGTTTGTGGAGGACCTGGCGATGATCTGGTACAAGCTGTGGGTGGCGTATTCTGTACAAGGATTGAAACTGGACAACGGCGTTTTGATTTCGAACGCTGACCTTCAAAATCTGGACATTGATATCAAAATCGACATTTCGCCCATCGACCCGTACAGCGTGCTTTCCCGTGAGCTTTCGCTGGAAAATGCGCTGGCGCAGCAGCATATCACATTTGAGGAATACGTGGAGGCGCTGGACGACAATTCCGGCGTGCCGAAAGACAAGTTCCAGGCCATTTTGGACAGGCGCGCACAGGCGCAGCAGGAGGCCGCTCAGGCGATGCTTGCTATGGGCGTGCCGAATGGTATGCCCGGCACGGGAATGGGCGCACAGGGAGTTGCAACCGCATCTCCTGTAATGACGGCAGGAGAGGGGATGATGCAAAATGCTATGCCCATTGTGTAAAACGGAGATGCGCATTTCCGGCAGCCGAACAAAAGCCGAGGGCGACAACAGCCCGGACACCGCTACCAAAGTATACATAGAGCAGGACCTTACCTGCACGAACACGCAATGTGCGAACCACGGTAAAATCGTGGAGCAGCGGCGGGCGTATCTAATCGGAGGCGAGCCGGGCGAATAGCCCGCGCTTCAAATAATTCGCAGGCAACGCGGAAAAATCCAATCGCTTTCCAAGCGTAAAAAGGAGAAAAATGGACGAGAACATGAACACTACAGAAGCGCAGGTACAGGAAAGCGCCGTGCCTGACGCAGAAGCCGTTGCCGCAGAAGAAAACGCAGCGGCATCCAAGCCTGAAACTTCGGTGGAGAATGAAACAGGCGCAAACGAGGCTGAACCCGCCAAACAGCCGCAATCTCCGGAAGAAAACGCAAGGTTTGCCGCCATGCGCCGCCAGCAGGAGGCACAGCAGCGGGAAGAACAGATTTTCCACGAACTCGTAGGAGACGCGGTCAACCCGAATACCGGAAAGCCGTTTGCATCCAAGGCGGAATTTGTGGCATGGCGTGATGAAATGGCAACACGCCAGCGCGCACAGGCTGCGCAGATGGAGCCGGAGGCTTTCAAGCAGCTTGAAGCGCAGCTTCGTGAGCAGATTAAAGCCACAGACCCGGAGATTCGGGCGCAGGCAGAAGAATTGCAGCGACATCGGCAACGGGAAGCACAGGAGCAGTTTTCAAATGATCTGAAAGCCATCCGAAAAGCATACCCGGACGAGAAAGCCAAAAGCGTGGACGAGCTGGGCGTTGAATTTTTGAAGCTGTGCGCGAGCGGCATCAAACCGCTTGTGGCCTATGAGGCCATCCGGGCCGAAAAAGCGCGCAGCACGCCGAACCCACCCAGTATGGGAGATGTAAAGCCGACATCTTCCGGAGAAAAAGAGTTCTTCACGCGCGAAGAGGTGGCAGCGATGGACCAGGCGACGGTAAGCAAAAATTACGAAAAAATCAGAAAATCCATGGGAACATGGAAGTAAAGGAGGAGTTTTAAACTATGGCATATCAGAATTTTATTCCCACCGTATGGGCGGAAGCCATCAACCGCGAGCTGGAAAAAGCGCTCGTATATGCAGAGGGCTGCAACCGCCAGTATGAGGGCGAAGTAAAGGCGATGGGAGACACGGTACGCATCCTTGGAGTGGGAAAGCCCACCATCACCACAACCACTGACAAAGCGATCACACTGAGCGACCCTGAAAACGTGGATGACACCAGCGTGACACTTGCCATCAAGCAGATCAGCTATTTCAACTACAAGGTAGACGATATCGACAAGCGGCAGGCTGTGGGCGGCGTGATGGAGGCGCTGAACAAGGAGGCGACTTACGGCCTTGCGGACGAGATGGACAAGCACATTGCCGGCATGGCGGCAACACGTGAGGCGGTGAAGTACGCGTCCAGCGCAACATCTATCACCAAAAGCAACGTGCTGGAGGAGATCGACAAGGCGCTGGAAAAGCTGTACGGCAACAACGTGAAGCCCAACGGCAAAATCATGATGGAGGTGCCGCCCTGGTTCTACATGCGCCTGAAGCAGGCATACACGGCGCTGGACACCGACAACAGCAAAATGCTGGAGAACGGCCGCGTGGGCAAGTACGGCAACGTTATTGTAAAGATGAGCAACAACGTCGCCGTGGATTCCAGCGCAAACAGCCTTATTACGGTGCACACGGACAAGGCAGTGGCGTTTGTGAACCCGATGACGCACGTGGAGGCGTACCGCCCGGAGAAGGGCTTCTCCGACGCGGTGAAGGGTTTTGTGCTGTATCAGGCGAAAATCGTGCGGCCCAAGGAGCTTGTGGTGCTGAACTGCAAGGCCGGGGCTTAATGGAAAGGAGTTTTGAAACATGGCTGCAACTGCAATTGCTTTGACAAAAATTCCCTTGAACGGCGGGGTGGAGCTGCCCGCTACGGCTGCCCTGGACGGCACGGCCGGGGCGGAGATTCAGTTTGATGAACAGGATACAAAAATCGTGATCCTGATTGAAAACAGCGGCTCCAGCGCCGGGGACGTAACATTCAAAGCTGGAAATGGTATTCAGGGCGTCGCGGACCTTGTGGTGAACGTGGCGAACGGCAAGACCAAGGCCGTGGTGCTGGAATCCGGCGCGTTTAAAAAGGCGGGCAAGGTCATTGTTACAGGCGCGGCGACCATGAAGGCGGCGGCATTGCTGCTTCCTTAAATGGCCCGTGAGGGGGCGAAAGCCCCCTTTTGACACGAGAATGGAACAGCGGGTTCGATTCCTGCGCTCGTGAATTGGAGGCGACAATAAACATGATGTTGGGCGATGCAAAGAGTGAAGTTTTAAAGCTGCTGGACGAAACAAAGCCAAAGGTTGATTTGACGGGGAAACTGGACCGCTTTTTTGACATGGGACAGAAAGAGGTAGCGTTGTATTACCCCATCTGGCGCGAAAAAACGTACGCGGCGGAGGATGAAAAAACGCTGCCGCAGGACTGCTATAAGCCGCGCTACGTGATCGTAGACGGCATTGCACATCCGTACACAAAATATTCGCAGCTACCGGATGCGTTTACGCTGCGCTATGAGGCATACCCGGCGGACATTCCGGACAATGCGCCGGATGAAACGGAGTTTGATTTGCCAGATGAAGCAGTGTTGGCCGTGATTTTATTTGTCGCGGCGCAGACGCAGAGCATGGAATACGACCAGCGGTTTTTCCAGAGCTTTTACGCGCAGTATCAGGGCAAGCTTTCAAACCTTTCCGGCATGACAGATGGACCAACTGCGGTTGTAATGGGTGGCTGCAATGTTTAAACAGACAAATATGCCGCGCGCGTCGGCTCCCACGCTGTCCCAGGTGAAAATTGATACCTTTTTAGGCGCGGACCTGACGAACAGCCCGGCCAACGCGGACGAAAACCGCTCGCCCGACTGCGAGAACATGATCCGCGACGTGCCCGGGAAGGTGCGCAAGCGCATGGGATGGCAGGTGAAGCAGACGCTGGACGGGCGAATCAACGGGTATCACGCGCTGATGGGACACGACCCGCTGGTACACGCGGGCACAAAGCTGTACAAGGGCGATTCCGTGGTGTATTCCGACGCAAACGACGCGCGCAGCCGCTCGTGGGAATTTGGCGAAAAGCTGTACATCGCGGACGGAAAGGCGCTGCTGTGCTACGACGGCACGGCCGTGACGCGGGTGGACGCGGACGCATACATCCCCACGCTGACCATCGCGCGCGCGCCGAACGGCGGCGGGGAGGAATACGAAAACGCCAATTTGATCTGCCCAAAATACCGGGAGCAGTTCCTTGGGACAGAAAATGATAAGGTGTATCAAATGTCTCTTGTACCGCTGGACAGTACGCCCGTGGAAGTAGAGCTGCTGCAGGCGGACGGAAGCTGGAAGCCGATGGCGGAAAACAGCGGCTTTACCGTGAACCGCACGGCGGGTACGATTACGTTCACCACCGCGCCGGGCGTATCCCCGGTGGCGGGGCAGGACAACGTGAAAATCACCGCATCACACACGGTTGAAGGCTATGCGGACCGCATAAACAAATGTCGCATCGGCATCCAGTTCGGTGTGAACGGCGCGACAGACCGATTGTTCCTTTCTGGAAATCCAGATTTGATCAATTACGACTGGTACAGCGGGTTGAACGACCCCACCTACTGGGGAGACCAGGCCTATTCGGTGCTGGGCCAAAGCGACAGCGCTATTGTGGGCTATTCCATCGTGAACGCCCGATTGGCGGCGCACAAGGATTCCACCGATTCCGACCGGAACGTGATCGTGCGGGAGGGAACCCTTGTGGACAACAAGCCCGCGTTCCGCATTGTGAACATTTTACAAGGAGAAGGGGCAGTTGCTCCATATTCGTTTGGGTATCTGGGCACGGAACCGCTGTTTTTGACAAAGCTTGGCGTTTACGCCATCACGGCGCAGGACATTACCGGGGAAAAATACAGCCAGAGCCGCAGCTTCTTTTTGAACGGGAAGCTGCTGGAGGAAAACGGGCTGGAGGAAGCGTTCGCGCTGGTTTACAAAGACATGTACTGGCTGTGCCTGAACGGGCGCGCGTACATTCTGGACGGGCTGCAGGCTACGCAGACGGACCGCTCGGCCCCCTATTCCACGCGCCAGTATGTGGGCTTTTACTGCACCAATATCCCGGCCCGCGTGCTGTGGGAGCAGGACGGCGCGCTGTGGTTCGGTACGGCGGACGGCAGGCTCTGCGCGTTTGCAAACGAACCGTCCGACCCGCTGAACTACAACGACAACGGCGAGGCGATCTACGCGTGCTGGCGCACGCCGGATTTGAGTGGAAAGACATTTTACCGCAACAAAACGTTCAGTCGGTTTTATGTAGAGCTGGCCAGCGCACTGGCGACGGGCGTGCGGGCGTGGGGGCGCGTTGCGGGCATATGGGAAGAGCTGTTCAGCGATTTTGTGACGGCGCGGTATTTTTCCTATGCGCATCTGATCTATTCCAAGTTCACTTACTCCAACGACGACACGCCCCGCACGCTGGGGGACAAAATCCGGTTGAAAAAAGTGGACAAGGCGGGGTTCAAGGTGGAAAACGGCGTGCTGAACGAGCCGTTCGGGCTGGACAGCATCGGCATTGAATTTGTGGAGACCGGGTATTACCGGGCCTGAGAAAAGGAGGAGCTTATGGCGTTTCGAAAAATTACAGAAGGGGATATGCTGGGCAAGGGGAACGTGGGGCGGCCGGACACGCCCGGCGTTTCCACCGCCGAGATGCAGCGCATCCTGGACGAGCTGCCGCGGGAAGTGCTTGCGCCGATTTTTAACGAGAACATTGACGAGTTGGAGCGGTTAGAGTTGGATACCGCAGTGAAAAGCACAGGAATAAAGGCCATACGGCTGAACGAGGACAAGCAGCTGGAAACGTCTGCGGACGGAAAAACCTTTGAGGCAACGGGCAGCAGCGGGCATTTGATACTTGACGCGCTTGGGCAGGCGATGCCGCAGCGCGGCCGGATGCAGTTTGCAAACGCCACGGTATCGGACACGGGCGGCGTTACGGTGGTGACGGCGCAGAAGGGCGAGACAGGACCGCAGGGCGTACAGGGGCCGACCGGGCCGCAGGGACCGAAGGGCGTGCAGGGCGCAACGGGACCACAGGGAGCGCAGGGTATACAGGGGCCGAAGGGGCCGCAGGGAGAGACCGGCCCGGCAGGCCCGACGGGCGCCACCGGGCCGACCGGCCCGCAGGGGCCAAAGGGGGAAAACGGTGCGGACGGCACCAGCTTTACCGTAAAGGGTATTTATGCGACCCTTGAAGCCTTGCAGGCCGCGCACCCGTCCGGAGCGGAAGGGGACGCCTGGGCAGTGGGGACGGCGGCGGCAAATGTTGTATATGTGTGGGATGTTGATGCTGCCGCATGGAAAAACCTTGGCAGCCTGCAAGGCCCGCAAGGCCCGACCGGCCCGCAGGGACCGCAGGGCGCGGCGGGAGACACCGGGCCGCAGGGCGCGACAGGACCCCAGGGGCCGGAGGGGCCGCAGGGACAAAAAGGAGACACAGGCGCGACGGGGCCGACCGGGCCGCAGGGCTTACAGGGACCGCAGGGGGAACAAGGGCCGGTGGGACCGACCGGACCAAAGGGCGACCAGGGCGAACCGGGCGTGGTGCAATCCGTAAATGGAAAGAGCGCGGCGTCGATTTTACTGGACGCGAACGACGTGGGGGCCCTTGCACCCGACGGGGACGGCTCCAACGTAACGGCGGCTTTTACCGAGGCGGAGCAGGACGCGGACATTGCCAGCGGGGAAAAGCTGTCTGTGCTGTTTGGGAAGATCAAGAAGCGGTTTTCCGTAGTGAATAAGTTGGTGAATGGCGCAGTGTATCCGAACCTCGGAACAAACACCAACTTTCCAAATCCAGTAAATCAGCGCGGAAAAACCACCTACACGGGCGACAGCACAGCTCTATATTGCATTGACAGATGGCGGATATTGAACAGCACCACATACAATGTGAGCTCCTTTACGCTGACTGCTCCAAGTTATGCAGCACGTGCATGCGGTATGTGGCAATCAAATGAAATGGGACAGCACCAACTAAGTATCGGTGACGATGTTACGGTATCGATATATGCCAACGGAAAGCTGCATACCCCGACAATGAAAGTGATTGACCGCGATTTGTATGATGCTTTTGCAAACGTCCCTGCCAGCTATGATTGCGACGACTTTGAAATCGTGCTTTGTACCTATGCGAAAGACAACACTATGTATAACCTTGGCATTTACCCGAAGAAGCCGCTCACCGTCAATTATATTAAGTGGGAAAAAGGCAGCGTGGCCACGCCGTATGTGCCCAAGGCTTTTGGTGACGAGTTTTTAGAGTGCTTGCGGTATTTTGTCGGCGGTGTGGGTATTGGTTCTGCTGGTATTGTATCAGGTTCCACGTTCCGTGTACTCATTCCAACCCCTGTGCCTATGCGCACCGCTCCGTCGGTTACGGTCAAGGTTGCCGACAACGTGGTGTATAACGGTACGTTTAAAGCGCTGAATACGACAGTTTCGAACATAACGCGGCAACGCAACGGTATACACCTGCATATCGGTATGGCAGCATCAGGCGTTAACAACTATCCGGGTATTGCTTATGGTCTGCAATGCGATTTGTCGGCCGATTTGTAAAGGAGTGAAACAGTATGGATGAAAAATATATTGTTTATGTGCGTGCGGATGAAGCGGAGCGCATCGTGGAGATAAACAGCAGCGCGTTTCTGGCCGACACGGCGGGTTGGACGGCCATTGATGAGGGCTACAGCGATAAGTACCACCACGCGCAAGGCAACTACTTTGCATTGCCGCTGTACGGGCCGGATGGCTGCGCGAACTACAAGCTGGCAGACGGTGCCCCCGTAGAGCGCGCAGAGGCGGAGAAGGCGGCAGAGATTGCTGCGCGGCCCGCGCCGGAGCCGACGCCGCTTGACCGGGTGGAGGCGCAGATTACCTACACAGCCATGATAACGGACACGATGCTGGAGGGTTAAGCATGTACGACAACATTAAAAAGTGGTACGCCATGGGCTTGTGGAGCGCCGCACAGGTGCGGCAGGCCGTCCTTAAAGGAGTTATCACGGAGGCACAGTACAAAGAAATCACTGGGGGAGGCATGACATATGGCAATTTTTAAGGGCCGCACGCGGGTGCGGTACGGGTACAGCCGGTGGGGCTATACCCGGAACAACGGCAAGGGCTGGCATGGCGGCAGCGACGAGGAGGGGCTGGACAGCACCACCATCCGGATGCCCGATTACAAGGGCAAAAGCATTTCCGGGCGGGTCGTTACGGCCCGCAAGGTGGACAGGTCCACGGGCAGCAAAACGTGGGAATGGGGCTGGTACGTGTGCGTGGAGCTGGACGCGGGCCAGACGCCGGACGCGGTGAACTGCCTGTATTTTTGCCATAACGCGCGGAATCTGGTATCCGTGGGCCAGCGGGTGAAAAGCGGCGACGCGCTGGCGGTGATGGGCAGCACGGGCAACGCGGCGCTGGCAAGCCCGCCCTTTGCGCACTGCCATTTCGAGGTGCGGGCCACAGCCGCCGGGGCGGGGCTTGACCCAACGGCATACACCGGGCACCCCAATGCTGTGGGCACATATGGTGCAGCAATCAACGGGACGGAGGATGACGACATGAAATTTTTGAAGGTACTTTCGGAAAAGTGCGAGGTATTCTCGGCTGCGGATGTAACCGCTGTCGATGTGGGATACAACGGTGGCCGCTTGAAAGTGGGCGAATATTACCCGGTGCAGGCTGAGGTGGGCAGCGACGGCACTTATACCTGGGTGCGCATCCAGGCCGGCGCGGCAAAGCGCTATGCCGTGGTGCTGCCTGACCGCAGTGAGATCGTGGAGCTTTCCGCCGGGGATGCCATTACGGCCTGCATGGCGCAGGCTGGGGGCGGCGGCATGGCAGCGTTGGAAAAACAGCTTGAGGCGGCAAACGCCCGCGCGGAGGAAGCGGACAAGCGTGCAGCAGAAGAAACGCAGCGCGCCGACCGGGCGCAGGCCGGGGAAGCGAAGGCAAACGAGCAGGCGGGCGAATATTTGCGGCGAATTGAATCGGCAAAAGCCGCGCTGGGAGGTGCAGTGTGATGGAGACGCTGAACAAAATCAAGCTGGCTGTGGTGGGTATCGCCGGAGCGATTACGGCTGTATTTGGATGGATGGGCTGGCTGGTGATCGGCTTTGCAGCCTGCATGCTGCTGGACTGGATTACCGGGAGCGCAGCAGGCAGCAAAAAGGACGGCTGGTCCAGCGCCACTGCCCGCGCCGGGCTGTGGCATAAAGGCGGCATGCTTGTCGTGGTTGTGGTGGCCGCAGCGCTGGATGGCCTGCTGGGAATCATCATCAACAATATCACAGCAATCAAGCTGCCGTTTGAATATTCGGTGCTTGTGTGCCCGCTGGTGTTGTGCTGGTACATCGTTACGGAGCTGGGGAGCATCTGCGAAAATGCGGCGGCGCTGGGCGCGCCCCTGCCAGGATTTTTGAAAAAAATCCTCGCTGTGGTGAAGAACAGCACGGAGGACGTGGGGGAAAGCCTGACGGGCGGAAAAACGGAATAAATACAACACAGGCCCGCCCGGCGCGATGCGGGCGGGCCGTTTTGGAAAGGAGTAAAAAAATATGCTTATGGGCGATTGGGGAAGCGATTCCAAGCGCAACAACAAAAATAAATACAATCCAGTAACACCAGCATGGCAGCAAAATGCTGTAAATAAAAACGACATTTTAAATTTTAACCGGAATCAACTGCAAAATCAGTATGGTGGTGATTTTTCTGCATGGACACCAGAAAATTCCGGAATATACAACTACAACCAATCTTCAGGAACAACCACAAATTCCAGAGATGGAAACGGCTCTGATAGCGGAAGTGGTTCCTCATCTTCTGCAGCAAATTATTACGCCGCTATGCTTGCTCAAGTGCAGGCAGCACAGGATGCGGCGGCACGGCGTGCGGAAGAACTGGCGCGGCAAAAACAGGAGGCCGCACAAGCTGCCTATGACAAAAATATGGGTTATTTGAACGAGGCATATGCAAACCGAAACAATTTGCTTCAGCAAAACTACAACGACGCTTTGGCGCAGTTGCAGGCCAGTTATGAAAGCGGCGCGCGCGGGGTGAACCAGAACGCAGACAGCGCCCAGCAGCAGGCGTATATCAACTATATGATGAGCAAACGCGACCTTCCTCAGGCACTGGTGGCGCAGGGGCTTACGGGAGGCATGTCGGAAAGCGCGCTGGCTGGCATGTACAATTCCTACGGAAACAACCGAAACACGATTGACCGTGGCCGGAACGACAGCCTGGCAACGCTGCTGGACACATTGAACAGCAATAAATCCACCGCGCTGCAAAATTACAATAACCAGCTTTCTACTGATGAACAACAGAAAATGGCATATCAGCTTCAGCTCGAACAGGCGCTTGCAAACCAAAATGCGGAAGTGCTGCAAAGCAAATATGATGCATTGCAAAGCCTTGATAATACGTACACGCAGCAGATGCTTGCTTTGCAGCAGGCGCAGGCCGAGGCTGCTGCAAAGGCGGCAAGCCGCAGTTATTCGTCCGGCGGTGGGAATAGCAGCGTAAGCACGTCGCAAGGTGGTACAGACATTACGAAAACGCCCGCATATAAAAGAGCGCTTTCGCTTTATCAGACCGCAGGAGTGACCCCACAAGCGGTATATGACGATTTGATTGCTGGCGGTGCAAGCCAAACGACAATTGACCAGATTTTAGCCGCTCTTGGACTTTAAACGACAGGAGGCACATAATGGCCTATCAATCAAGATACATGCGTGAGAAATACGGAGAAAGTGATAACTCTTTTAAAGAATATGTATCGCGCGTGCAACAAGCAATAGACAGGGCTCCAGAAGCGCAGCCCCAATGGCTCCAAAATAAAAAAACACAAACGCCAATATTCTCAGCCGCGCAGTATGGACAGCAACATCAGAACACGGCGCAAGACGCCTGGAAAGGTTTTGGCGTGAATGACCCAAGCAAAGGCGATTGGAGTGAATTGGGGAAAAATGCCCCGGCAAATCTTGTGGATTTGATAAAAATACAATACAGTAATCCGCCCAATCAAACAGGATTCGCAGCGGGCGCGGTTGCTGGAACAAGCTCGCCATCCAATGATGAATTGGTTGCGTTTCGCACAGAACTTTCCAATTCGCCGGATATTGCGATGCGATATCGTTGGGCAAATGCGTCGGACGAAGATGTGGCAGCAGAATTGCAGCGGCGCAAACAAGCCGAATTGCAAAATCAGGAATATCAGCGTCTGATGGAAGAAAACGCCAAGAACATGACGCTGGATGACTACATTGACCCGTCTTATCGGTTGAATGATTTTGATAAAACACGCGCGCAAGAGATAATCGACGCATTCTACGAAAAATATCCCAAGGATGGAAAGTGGTATAATGGCGATTATAGCCCAAACACTCGCAAGGCAATGTACAATGACCCTGATATGCAAAAGATTGTAATACTTGAGAATAAATTGAACCCTGTCGCCAGTCTTGTATATGGCGCCAAGAACGCATTGCCTATCGATCCATTTGGAAAAACATATGAAAATGCGGTGGAAAAACTTTATGATGCAGTAGGTGCAGACCAAAGTGCATACGATACGCTTCACAATACAATGGAAGGAACAAGGAGCGCATCTTCCAATGCACAAACGCAGAACCCGGTTGCATATCTTGGCGGATATATGGGTACAAACCTTGGTTTGTATAAGGGCGGAAAAGATATCATGCTTGGGTTGCCCGGTATAGGGAAAGGCTTAAAAGCGGCAGGTGGAGCAATCAGCAATGCGGCTTCCAAAGTTCCGGTGGTTGGTTCCACTCTTGGACGTGTACTTACGGGCGACCGGGTTGCTGGTTTTTTAGGTGACAGTGCACTGGACTTGGCTCTTGATACAATTCCGAATGAAGTTGTAACAGGGCTTGAAGAAGGTGAAAGCGCCGCCCAAATTGCAAAGGATGCAGCGGGAAATATGGCGCAAAATGCTTTGTTCAATGTTGCGGGCGAAGTTGTTCCGGCCACAATCAAGGGAACGTCAAACCTTATTGCACGCGGCCAAATGAACCGGATTGCTGATGCGTTAGATGATGGGGCGAAGCTGACAGCGGAACAAATTTCCGAATACAACAGGCTGGCGGCAAAGGTTGGTGAGATTGGCTCGGAAGATTGGTTCAGCGTTAATATGGCAAAATATGCGGATGAGATGCCCTTGAAGAACGCCGCACAGCCAATTGCAACAGGCACAGAAGCGCCCGTTCCGTCCATGGCAGACATGTTCCCTTTGAGCGGCAAAACGACCGTACAGAGCGAAACTGACGCGCTGGTGAATGCGTTCTACAACAATACGCTTACCAACGCACAGATTGAGACTTTAAAGCCCGGCGGCAAAAACAGGGCAGCCTTTGAGACGGCGACTGGATTGACCCTGCCCGAGACAGCAAGCAAGACGCGTGCGTTTCTGAAACTTGGTGCAGAAGAAAGCATTGACGGTACTTTGAAAACAGAATATAATGGGGTTAGTGGAGGTGCGCAGAATGGAACTGACTTTGGAACAGGTATTGGCGGAGTTGAATCCGGCAGAGCGGGAAGTAGCAATCTCCGAGTACAATCGGGGGGTCAGCCCGCAGGAAATCAAAGAGTTTTTCGACAGCCTGTAAGCGATGGGACGGCATATAGCCGTGCTGGCGCGACTACTCAGGAATTGGTGGACAGCACCGCCGATCCTGAATATTTCAGTGCGCAGCTTAACAGGGCAATCAAAGAGAATAAAAACGGCCTCATGGTCAGCCCCAAAACCCCGCAGGAATTGGCTGACAGTGGGGCCATTACTTTTATGAGCAAGGATGGCATGTCGGGAGCTGCTGTTACCGCCGATGGAGATATTGAAGCAGTGTTTCGCATCCCGGGAGGCGAGGGCAAAAAACTTTCTTATCAGATGGTCATCACGGCGGTGGACAATGGCGGTGTAAAGTTGGATTGTTACGGGGAAGCTCTGGTGAAAAACTATAGCAAGATGGGTTTTGAGCCCGTGGCGAAAGTGAAGTGGAATCCAGAATACGCACCAGAGGGGTGGAACTATGGCCCTAAAGATGTGTATGTGATGAAGTTGCAAGACGGCTTGGACGCGGCACAGATTGAGGCAAAACTGGGGCTTAGTGAAACCGAGGGCGGTTTCCACATGTTCACTGATGAAGAACTTGCCGCCCTGCCTGAAATGGACTATGATGCGGCGCTGGCTTACCGTGACAGCCTACTGGAACAGAGTGCAAAACCTTTGGCTGAACGTGTAGACAGTGCGGCATCCGCTGTAAGCACAAGGGTTCAACCCAATGCTGGGGCACAAACGCAGAACGCGCCAGAAATCCCGTCAGGCATGAAAGAGCGCGGTTTTGCCGAGAGCCTGCGGACCAAAAGCGACCTGCCCGCCGAAGTGAAGCAGGAGTTCATAGACAACCCGGAATTGTACAAGTCGCTCTCCAATGAAACGACTGTGGCGCGCGCAGAAGAAATATTCGCACGCGGTGAAACAGAGGCAAGGAACGCTTTCAGCGATATGCTGAAAACCGCAGATCCGGCGGCGGTTCCGCTCGGAAAGATGATTGCTGATGACCTTATCGCCAAGGGAGACCGGGCCGGAGCGGTGAATGTTCTGCGGGATATGTCTGCTGCGCTTACCCGCAGCGGCCAGTTTTCGCAGGCGGCGGTGATCGCGCTGACAAAGGCGGACCCCATGACCGCGTTGCAGTATATCCAACGGCAGGTAGACACGATGAACGCCGCTGGTGCAAAGAAGTTTGGCAGGAAGTGGAACGACTTTGAACTGACGGATGCGGAGATAGACGCATTCAAGAACATTGACCCCGGCGACACGCAGGCGGTGGAAACCGCAATGGAGAATGTCGGCAAGCGTATCAGTAAGGAATATCCCGCTACGGTATATGAAAAGTTGCTGGAACTGCGCCGTATTGGGATGCTGTTGAATCCGCGCACAATGGTGCGAAATACATTGGCGAACGCCGCGATGATGCCTGTACAGGGAGCCTCCGGGAAAGTATCCGCGCTGATTCAGGACATCACTCATCGGATAAACCCTGATTTTACACCCACGCAGGCGCTGCATGTATCCAAGGAAAGCAAAACGCTGGCATCTCAGGTTGCCGACAATATGCGGAGTGTGCTTTCGGGTGATACAAAATATTATGAATTTCAGGGACAGGGTGCGGGCGCAAAAGGGCAAAACGCATTGAACGACCTGAACCAATACGCTCGGGACAAAACAATATTCAAGGGGGAAATTAAAAGCGATTGGCTTTCGCAGCTCGTAGACAAAACAGCATATGAGCTGAACAAAGTATCTCAAAAAACGGCGCAACAGGACTTGTTTTCCGGCATGACGAGCGAAAAGGGAATACTGGAAAATACACGGCAGCTTACTTATGGTTTGCTTGAGCTTGGCGACGCGGGTTTTGTGGACAAGTTTTTCAGAGACCGCCTTGCAAGCTACATTGAAGCACGTGGGATAAAAAGCGTGAACGACGTCCCCCCGGAGGCCATTACAACAGCGCTGGACGAAGCAATGAAGGCAACGTTTAAAGATGACAATGCGTTGACGGAAATGCTTTCGTCTATAAAACGTTCAACAAACCGCGTGGGCGGGATGGGAAACTTTCTGCTTACGTTTACAAAAACCCCGGCCAACATTGCAATGCGCATTGCGGATTACAGCCCTGCGGGATTGATTTCCGCCGCCGCAAAACACGTGAAAGGCCAGACGGATGCCGCGCAGTTCATTGACGACATTTCAAAGGGTCTTACCGGAACAGGGCTGATGGTGTTAGGCGCACAGCTTTTCAAAGCCGGGATTCTTACAGGGCCTGAAAGCGACGATAAGGACGAGGCCGCATTTATGCGGACGCAAGGGTTTAAGCCGAATGCTGTACATGTTGGAGACAAATACTACACGGTGGATTGGGCACAGCCCGCAGCCAGCAGCCTGATGATGGGGGCAGCGATCATGGCCGAACTGGAGAAGAACCCTGACGCCAGCTTTGCCGACGCTTCGGTTGCAGCTGGAAAAACTGCGTTGAATACTTGGATAGAAGCATCGCCTGTTAAATCCATCGAAGATTTGTTTTCGAGCTATGAGGGGCTGCCCGGCGGTGTTTCGGAACTGGTGCAGGAAATTCCGGGAAGTTTTATTCCATCTACAGTTGGGGCAACGGCCCGCACTGTGGACCCTGTACAGCGCCAAACATACAGCAAAGGAGACTGGCTCGGCACTCTGTTTGGAGGAATGCAGGCAAAAATTCCCGGCGCATCAAAATCTCTACCTGCGGCATATGACACTTGGGGCAGACCGATCACGCGGCAGAACAGCACAGGTGAAGCGGCGTTTGCACAATTCGTAAGCCCCGGAACGTTGGGGAATGCAAATGAATCTCCTATCGACAATGTGATTCTGGAGCTGTTTCAGGATACCGGGAATAACAAGGTATTTCCCCGCAAAGCCGGATGGAGCGTTACGGTGGACGGCGAAAGCAAAAGCCTTACCAACAGGGAATACAGCGACTATCAACGGGAAATGGGGCAGATGTCCTATAATATTGCGGAATATCTGGTGCCCAAGTTTGATAACTTGACGGATGAGCAAAAAGTATCGGTACTGGATAATGCGTATTCTATGGCAAAGGATGTTGCTGAAAATGAGCTGTTCGGCGCGGATTTAAGCAGGACCACGGAAAAACGTATGGAGGAGGCAAGCGCGCTGGATGGAACCCAGTATGCAAACTGGGCGGAAATCCTGCTTGCGCATGCAATTATCAAGGATGTGACCGGGGATAAAGTCCCCGGTACGGACAGGACTATAAGCGGCAGCGCGAAGAAAAATAAAATTGCCGCCCTCGTAGATGCCGGATACAGCCAGTATCAGGCGATGCAGTTGTATGACCTGTTAAACGGATGAACAGATACCCCCGGCTAGGTGTGCTTTCCTACGCCGGGGGTTGTTCTTATTTCAGAATGGGATTAAGTTTAGTAGTAGTTACTATACCAGTGAGTTCTATCCATGATAGTTACTGCGACTTAATTATAAAAAAATAGGCGGACCTTGAACGGTGCCACGATAGATGTGCAGTTCTTTTATGATTCCACGCCAGAATGCGCGCTTTTCATCACGCGTAAATGTTTGGTAAAACGAAAGCGCATTAGTCTCAAGAAGTTTTTTCAGCCTCTCGGTATTCGCCCTTGGTTTCGGAGCAGTTACAATAATCTTTGATTCTAGCTCATCAATACGTTTTTTGTATTCTGAAAGGTCTATCAAATCATTTATAAACAGTTCTTTTACTTTTTCCTGCTTGGCTCTGATTTGCTCTGTGTTATCAATTGGGAGCGAAATGGTTTTACTTTCTGCTTCTACAGTGAATATAAATTCCTCCAGTTCACTTTCCATGTAGTGAAGCAAATAATTCTCTACGATACGCTCTGAAAAAGATTTGGTATTAGGGCATCCGTTATTATCGTAAGCATGTGCACAACGATAGGTTACATACACACCGCTCGGCCTCCTGATGGTTTGCCCGCTTAATCGGCGCCCGCAATCAGAACAAATAAGAAGTCCGGAAAATAAGTGTGCTACTTTGTCCGGACTTTTCCGGACGCGGATGTTCTTGCTTGCAAGGTATCGGATACGCTCGTGTTCCTCACGAGTGATATAAGCTGGGCAAAATGACTTATTCGTTCCATACTCACCATAATAAACGCTGGCGCGCGACAGATGCTGTGCACGCTTATATTCGTAGGTCGTTCCGTAGCGTTCATTTGTTGCAAAGAGGGCAGCGCGGAGTGAGCCGTTTAACAACATGTGCTCGAAAAAATACCGGATGCATTCTTCCTGTTCAGGATCTTTCTCTAAATGCTTGTTTACGATTCGATAACCGAGAGGGGCCTGCCCGAACGGCCAGCATCCTTTCTGTATCATGTTTTCCTGAACATCCCTTATCCGGTCGCCGTCTGTGTCGCATTCCTGCTCTGCGATGGCGAGCCGGAGGTTTATCATCAGGCGTCCGTTGGTGGTTGTGGTATCATAGTCCTCCTTGACGGCACACCAATCCACATTATGCGGAATCAAATGTTCATTCATCATTTTATGATAATCGTAGACGTTGCGGAACCAACGGTCAAGCCGCATTACAATAATACGGTCGATCAGCCCGGCATCCACGTCACGCATCATTTGTGCAAACGCCTCGCGCCGATGAAGTTTTTTACGCGCTGTGATACCACGGTCTACGTAAATTTGGACAAGCACGATACCTCTTTCTTTTGCGTAACGCCGGATTTCAGCCTCCTGTGCCTCCAGAGAAAGGCCGCGCGTTGCCTGTTCCGTGGTGGATACACGGATATATCCTGCTCCACGAATCACCTGCATACAATGGCCTCCTTTCGTTCTGTGCCACCCGCTTTAAGCATACGCTTGAGTAAACGGGGTGATACCATGGAAATAGAACAGGCGGAAAAGATATTTACGGTATTAGCCAGAATTGTGGGGAATCGAGAAGGAGTTGTGGTTCGTGTACATGTTGAAAAGAAAGAAGACATAAAAAAACCTCCATAGAGTATACTTTGACAAGCCTACTCCGGAGGTGGTATAATCCGATTGTCGGGCGGATTATCCTCCAAGGGTAAGCTGTTCTATATAAACGCTTCGGTGTTGGTAGCACCGGGGCGTTTTTATTTTATACACTGTGGGCAAACTCGATAGCCTGCAGCAATTGCGCTGTCTTTATTTTCAATATAATATACTTCATTTATATTATTTTGAATTGTGACGCACGAATATTGATGGTAGCAAACATTTTCGGGAATAACAAACACGCTGCCGTAAAGAGAGATGCCATTGTATAGAACACATCCCGCAATGCTAGGACTAATTGTATTTTTTTTGATTTTCTTCAATGTATCTTATCGCGGATGGTTCGTGACACTGAGAGCATGGAGTATAACCCAGTCTTTC
This sequence comes from uncultured Butyricicoccus sp., assembly GCA_900547195.1. GTDB lineage: Bacteria > Bacillota > Clostridia > Oscillospirales > Butyricicoccaceae > Butyricicoccus_B. Next base: position 11,154 of record URFQ01000019.1, on the reverse strand, counting down.
TGCTCCGGAAACAGATACTATGTAAATCGCATTGCTTCTGCTTAACGATCCGCATCCTGGTTCATGATACCTGTCTCCGGTTTCAGTAATGCATGCAACATGCCATTTAGCGTAAAGAGTAGGAGTTGCACTTCTATCGTTTGCAGGAATCGGTTCATAAACCACATTTTTTATTTCGGTTTTTAAATTCAAAATTTCTGCGTTATGCTGTTGACTTTGTACGATCAGAGCAATGCAAAGCCCAACAGATAAAAGTGAAAAAGCGATGCATAAAATTTTGTAATTGATTTTTGTGGGAATATAACGAACTCTTTTTCCACAATTCGGGCATTTTGTGTCATTTGTACCGCACTCCGTACCGCAGTTTTTACAGAACAATTTTTTGACAGACCTTTGTTGCTCCAGTTCATAGACAGATTTTATGCTGATTTGTATGTTTTCGGATGGAGGCTGCTCCTGATCAGCTTGTACGGCTTCCGAAGCGTCATTCAATACAGAATCATCCTCTATATTTTCCTGCTCGTTATATGCTTCGTCCTCAATTTCCGACAATTCGGGTTCTTGCGGTGCGGAAATATTATCTTTAATTGGAAATGCAAGCCTTAGTTTCACGGATTTATTGAAATAAATTGCCCATGCAACAGGGATCAAAGTTGCGCCAAGGGCTTGATACCCAAAGTTAGTATCCAGCGTAAAAGCAACTATCATATAAAAAATACGGATACAAATAAAAGCATATAAAACATATAGAAAACGCCATTTGCGATTTAAGATATCAATTAAAATCCATGTCCCGGTTATCAAAACCGCAATGGACGTGCTAATTTCAAACCATAAAACCCATTCAACAGTGGTGCCTATAAATGAACCCGATGCGTTAAATGTACTTATCAGGTTTGAAAGCCCAGAAAAAAGACCAATGGCAAGAGTAATGCAATAAATTTTAGTAAGAACAGGAAGCGGAGTTTCATTCAATCTAGGTCTTTCCATAACAGTTCCTCCATTAAAATTTATGCCCAATTGCATCCAGCCAACGGCTTTGACTACGATGCAGGCTTTTATTTACCCCATGCTTCATTCAAATACATTTCCGCAACTTCACGGCGAACGCCGAGCCTGGCTGCCAAATTATCCACTGGCTCACCTTCGAACAAAACGTCGTTGGGCCACGGTGCACGCATACATGCAGCAAATAAATCCGCCTCGCGTTCATAGTGGTCCGTTTTTAGATAAGTCGTTCGGTTCAAGAACACCCGGTTTACACCTCTATGTAATATGTAGTGCGCAAGCTCATGGGCCTCTACAAACTTGCGCTCACAATCGGTGAGATTGGAATTTATTGCAACAAACGGCATTTTCTCAATGCAATTGTATATACCACGAAGATTCGACATTGGGATATACGCTATTTCGATTCCGATACTAGCCATAATCGTCGCTGCATCGGATGTGCCATATTGAGCTACTAGATTTTGCGCACGCTTCAAAATCTTCACAGCGCAACCCTCTCACTTTTTGTTCTTGTATGGATTGTATTTTTCTCTGTTTTTGATTCTCGCCATTTCATATCCAACAGTGATAGCACGCCGCAAGTCCTCCAAGGCTTCATCGCTGGCGGGATCACCGTCAAACATTAAATCCTTTTCATTCTCGAGGCTAGCCATAAAGGCGTCAACCTTTTTGGCTATATCTTTTTGTTCTTTAATACTAAGCCCGTTCCGGTTCTTCGGGGCGGGCTTTTCTTCGTTGGAAGCCATTAGTTCTTCAACAGTGACCCCGAAGTATTCCGCAATTTTCAATTTATTAGCATCAGTCGGAATTGATTGTTTCCAACGACTAGCTACGGATTTCTGAAATCCCATTTCAACGACTGCGGCTGTAGGCGAAATTCCTTTTTTGTTGCATAAGCGTAAAAAGTTATCATAAAACACAATAAACGCCCTCACTTTTTGGATGTTTTTACAAAGATGAAAAAAGTTCACACTTAAGCCTTGAAAGTAGAGAGTGTTTACGGTATAATTGCATCACAGGGTTGAAAAAAGTTCACACTTCTACGTGAAAGGCCTTTTGCTTTTTATTATATTGTCCGACAACAACATAATAACACAGCTTGTGAACTTTTTCAACACTTTAAACGACAAATTTGAAAAAAGGAGGGGTATGGATTGACTAAGGACTGGGTTCCTGATTTTGAAAAGCGTCGGAGTACATGTCGACGAAAATTTAAAATCCGAATCACAAATAACGATCTCGCGCAAAAACTTGGAATCACGAAAACGTATGTTTCTATGATTCTGAGCGGAGAACGTAATCCACCAAATGCCGAACAGACATTCCGCGCCGCGCTCGATGAGCTAATCGCAGAGAAGTCCGCACAATCAGAATAGCAGGAAATATGTACCATAAAACGGACAGAAAGGAGCGGCCCCATGGAAGAAAAAAGAAACGGAAACCCCGAACTTGCTGAAAAGATCGTGAACATGATTGCAAAGATTTTGGGGGAGAGGGAAGGAGTGACGTTTAAATGCAAAGCAGTACGGAAAGAGGACCCGGCAGCGTAGCCAGGCGCAACGAACCGTACAAGCCTAACCCGTTCTGCCTGCGTCTCCCGCGCGGCCTGCGCGGATGGACAAGCCTTATCTATAAGGTGGTACTGATCGCAGCTATACTGCCCGTGCTGGACGGCTTGCAGGCGATAGGCCGGGGCAACTCGGACATGCTGCCGGGGCTTGTAACGCTGGCGTTTGGGTTGGTGCTGGTGTTGGCCGGGATTGGCGGGTACATAGCTGTAAGAGAGGAGGACGGGCCATGAAAATAACGCATGAGACGCGGCGGGAAAGCCTTGCGCAGCTTGACCCAAGCGGGCGAAAGGCGGCTATCTTGGCAGAGCTTGAGCGTGGCGATGGCACGGCGCTGGAAATTATGCGGCGTATGGGATATAGCGACCCAAACCGAGTAAGGCCGCGCTTGAACGAACTTGACCGTGCGGGATACATATTCCAGGTTGGAAAACGCCGTGACCCTTTCACGGGTGTTGAAGGCGTCATATACAGCAAAAAAGCCCCCGCTGGTGTCACTACCACCAACAGAGGCGCAGACCAAAAATCTACATCTAAAAAATACACCACCGGGGAGGATTTGTCAAATGCCTGAACTACATTACATCGGAATATCGGCGGCGTTTGACCCAACCGACGATGGCGACAATCCTGCTTGCAGTAAGTGTAATGACCGTCTTAGCTGGGGAAATATCATGTTCTTTGACCGGTTCGGCACATTGGGATGCGACGGATGCTGCGACAGGCTCGACGATGGAACATTGGTAGATGCTGAAACGGGAGAATATATTGCAGGCCCCGGAGAATGGGACTGGTGTACCGTAGGCTATATGGCCGGATAAGGAGGAAACATGAACGAGAACTATTTTGCGGAGCTTTATGCCGTAAATGTCAATGAGCACACCGAAAAGAAGAATGGGCTTACATATCTGTCATGGGCATGGGCGTGGGCTGAAATCAAAAAGCGACATCCTGATGCGATTTATACGATTTACGAAACGCCGGAAGGATGCAATTACTTTACCGACGGTCGCACATGCTGGGTGAAAACAGGCGTTACGCTGAATGGCATAGAGCATATTGAAATGTTGCCTGTTATGGATCTCAGGAACAAGAGCATTGCTTTTGAGAACGTCACGAGTATGGACGTGAACAAAGCCATTCAGCGCAGCCTTACAAAGGCGTGTGCAAGGCATGGACTTGGGTTGTATATCTATGCCGGAGAGGATTTGCCGGATGTCCCACCCGACCCGGTATTTTGCGAGGAATGCAAAAAACAGATTGAAGGCCGCCCAGACTGGCCGCCTGAAAAAATTGCAGAATACAGCAGAAGGCGTTTTAAACGCACGCTTTGCCCGGATTGCCAGAAAGCGGCAATGAAAAAGGAGCCCGATGGGGGTGAATTGAGATTTGGCACAAACGATGCGGATTGAGTTTGATGCATGCCGCGTTGAAATGGGGCTTGAATGCTGGCTGCGCCTGCGCGTGAAAAACCGCGCGCAGGCCGCACAGATTGCGTATGAGCTGAAAGATAAGACCGTGGATATGGTGGCAGAAATCAAGCGTAAAACAAAGGCCCGCAGCAAAGACGCAAATGCGTATGCGTGGGAGCTTATGGGCCAGATGGCCGATTTGCTGCACACAGACAAGGACAGCGTATATCTTGAGATGCTGAAAAGATACGGCCAGCAATTTGTGGTAAAGGTGCCAAATAAAAGCGTTGAGATGTTCAAGCGTCAGTACAAATACTGCGAACAACATGAAACACTTGCTCCGGAAGAACGGGCGCAATATTACCGCGTATACCTTGGCAGCTCTACATACACCACCAAGGAAATGAGTGTCCTGATAGACGGCATTGTAAGCGAGTGCAAAGACCTTGGAATAGAGACGATGACACCGGAAGAACTGGCACGCATCAAGGAGGAGCCACGGTGAAGAATCTCGATAAAAACGGATACGCACCCAGCATTGTGACGTTTGACACAGACTGCTGCTTTTTGTGCGGAGGACAGGACGAAAAGCTTGACAGGCATGAATGCTTTGGCGGAGCGATGCGCGAAAAGAGCAAACGCCTTGGGCTTTGGGTTCCGCTGTGCCATAACCGGTGCCATGAATACGGGCCGAATGCGGTACACAGCAATAGAGAATCAAGGACGTATTGCCAGCAGGCAGCACAGAAAGCGGCGATGCAGGAATACGGATGGGGCAAAGAAGATTTTATCCGCGAATTTTACAAAAACTATCTGTGATTTGTAAAGTACAGTTTCAAGTTAAGTTTTAAGTTGAGTTTTGAAAGGACGTTTGATATGGGATTGAACGTAGTAGCTTTGCTGGGGCGCCTTGTGGCTGAACCCGAACTGCGCCACACACCGAGCGGGGTTGCGACATGCACGTTCCGCATCGCGGTAGACCGCAGCTATTCCAAGGATGGAGAACGAAAGGCCGATTTTATCGACATTGTAACATGGCGGCAGACAGCGGAGTTTGTATGCAAGTATTTTCATAAAGGCAGCATGATCGCCGTGAACGGTTCCATCCAGACCCGTAATTATGAGGACAAAAACGGGAACAAGCGCACGGCCTTTGAGGTGGTCGCAGGAGGCGTTCATTTTGCCAGCACAGCGCGAGAAGCACCGAAGGTAGACGCACAGCGACGAGATCCGTTTAAAACAAATGCCGCTGCAGCAGATGTGCAGCAGGATGATTTTGCGGTGATTGACGATTCAGAAGATTTGCCATTTTAAAGTGAGGGCAGAAGATGATAAAAAGCGGGATAGATTACTTTCCGCTTGATGTCAGCATGGATGCCAAAATGGAACTGATAGAAGCAGAGTTTGGCTTGACAGGATTTGGTGTAGTCGTTCACTTGCTGCAAGAGATATACGGCAAGGCGGGTTACTACATTGAATGGACAGAGGAGGTTGCGCTTTTGTTCGCCCGAAAGGTCGGGCTGGGTGGGGGCGTCGTTTCCGAAATTATTGAGGCTTCTGTCAGACGGGGTATGTTCGACAAAGAGAAATATGACAAATACCATGTATTGACCTCGCGAGGGATACAGAAAAGGTATTTCGAGGCCGTCAGCCGCCGTAAAGTTCTCGAAGTCGATGAAAGCATACTCTTAGTTAACGTTACCCAAATTTGCAAGGATGTTGACATAAAGCGAAAAAATGTAAACATTTTCGAAAAAAATGCTGACATTTCAAAACAAAGTAAAGGAGAGAAGAGTAATACCCCTATATCCCCTAAAGGGGATTTCGAACGGTTTTGGAATGCATACCCGAGACATACGGCAAAGGCAAATGCAGTTAAAGCGTTCAAAAAGCTGGAGCCGGACGAAGCGCTTATTGATACCATGGTCAAAGCCATCGAGGTGCAAAAGAAGTCGGAGCAATGGCAGCGGGACAATGGCCAATATATCCCGCATCCATCTACATGGCTGAATCAGCGCAGATGGGAGGACGAGATGGAGGTGAAACAGAAGAATGACGGCATCAAGTATTACGACAAGTACAAACGATGAACGGGCCGTGCTTGGGTGTGCGGTACGTGATGATAAATGCGCTGCCCTGGTTTTAACGCGGCTTTCTGAAGACGATTTCACGGATTTGGATTTAGGGGATGCTTTTCGTGAGCTTCGTGAGGTATGGAAAAAGTACGGTCGTGCGGATGCGGTCACAGTGTCGAGACTGCCACACGCGGAGCTGCTGGTATCCTGCGCCGACACAGTGCCGAGTTTATCCGGCTGTGAAATCTATATAGCACACGTAAAGGAAAAAGCGGTGCAGATGAAAGCGGCTACAATCGCGCTTGAAATTGCAACCGGGAAACTGTCCACACAGGAAATTGCAGAGCGTGCCGGAGATATTGCGCGCCTTACCATAGGCGGGGGGCGCGTAAAGATACGTACGATGCCGGAGATGCTTGTAGACTTTCTGAAAACGCATCGAAAAGGAGAAAAGCCTGAATACATAAAAACAGGGCTTGGGCTTGAAGATTTTGTGCGTGTGAAGCCGGGAAACTTTTTCGTGATAGGCGCACGGCCAAGCGTTGGTAAAACAGCATATTCGCTGCAAATGGCTTTAAACATTGCACGCGCTGGAAAGAAAGTGTTGTACTTTAGCCTTGAAACGAACTACGAAGGGATTTCAGAACGTATTGTAGCTTGCGCCGGAGGATACAGGCTTGTGGATGTAATGGACAATGAAATCTCATGGGATACACAGCGAGAGGCGAAAGCGATAGATATTTTATCCAGATACAAGGTGGATGTAGTTGATACGGTATATTCGCCTGCGGTAATGGAAGCGCTTGCGGTGGCTCATGGATACGATGCGATCGTTATTGATTATCTGGGTTTAATGGACCCGGGAGAAAGAACAAATAGCTTGTATGAGCGTGTTACAAAGATGTCGATGGCCTTGCATCGTATAGCACAGAAAAACAATTTGCTTGTAATTGCGTTATGCCAGTTAAATCGCGGAGGTACAGAAGTACCTAAAATGGAGCATTTACGGGAAAGCGGGCAGATTGAACAGGATGCGGACGTAATAGTCCTTTTGCACAACGATGAAGAAAAAGAGGAATACACGGCGATTGTGGCGAAAAACAAAACCGGAAAGTGTGGAGCTATTCCGTTGTGGTATGACCGGGAAAAGCAGCATTTTTCCGTGATTGAGACAAGGAGGAGCGAATGAAAATTGTTTTGAAAGGCGTGCCACCGAGTTTAAATCGGTTTGCAGGACGGCTAAACAGCTGGGAATATCGAAGGTCCAAAAAACAGTGGACAGAGACAGTGCAGTGGGCGTGCAAGGCCGCGGGTGTGAAGGAACCGCCAGAAAGAGCCGTTGTCCGCATAGACTATTTTTTCCCTGACAAGCGCAGGCACGATGCGGACAACTATTGCGGAAAACTACTTCTGGACGGTCTTACAAAAGCTGGTGTAATAAAGGACGATGATTTTTCTCATATCGCACTTGTTGTGTATGGCCATGTGGACAAAGTTGACCCGAGAACAGAAATCACTGTAACAAGGATGTGGGCCGAATGAGCAAAAATCTTGCGCTTACGCTTGCCCGTGTGAAAAACAACGGGATCCGTGAAGGAATCGACGCTGTGTGCGAAGCCATGGCGCTGGCGCACTACAACGCAGCAATAGAGCTTGAGCTTGATGAGCGAGAGGTCGGAGCATTTTATACGCGGATGCGCACGGAGCTGCTGGAGATTCTTGCACAGGGCGGAAGAGATACGTTTACAGATGAGATGCGGCACGCTATAGCGGTTGCATATGAAAAGATGGGTGTAGAGCCGATGTGATTGGAGAGAAAAACAATGGCTGATTTGATAAGCCGAAAGGCGCTGCTGGAAAAAGCATGGGAAGCAGATACACAGTGCGGATATGTGCAAGTGGTAGATGTCGGAGACATAGAGGACGCCCCGGCCGTTGACGCCGCACCGGTGGTGCATAGTGAGTGGATAGGATACGAAACAAGTTCATATAACGGAAATGATGAGTACGGAGAACCAAGATGGATTCCAAAAAAGTTTTTTAGGTGAAGCGTATGCAGGAAAGGTACAGCAGTTAGACACAACTTCTGCCCCAACTGCGGCGCCAAGATGAATGGAGGGAATGACGATGAAAATTGAGACAGCCATAAATAAAATTCAGAAAGAATACGAAAGAACAAAAAATCTTGAATTTGTAAGAAATCCAATGGCCTACGCTTTATACCAAGTTTGGAAAGAGGCAGATAAAGACGGAGGGAAAGACAATGACTGACCAAAAAGCGATTGCCATATTCACGGGCTTGAAGATGATGGTGGGGACCGAAGCAAAGGAAGCATGTGATGTTGCTATCTCCGCCCTCCAAGAGCGTGAGGAACGGAGCAAGGGATGCCGATTCTGTTTTGATGCTACGCTTGAACCAGACCTTGAAGGATGCGACCTTTCGTATCATGACGTTGGGGAATCTGAACAGCAAAAACGCATTATGATCAGGTCAGGTAACGGAAAGCCTATGGCTATTATGTTTGAGGAATTGAGCGGCAATCAGTGGCACACTGTCGGTATTTATGAGCCAAAGTTCTGCCCCATGTGCGGCAGACCGCTGAAAGGAGAAGACAATGACTGACTTGAAGCCGTGCCCGTTCTGTGGTAGAAATGCAAAAATATCATTCAAGGATTATCGCTTTATCGGATATAACGGAATTGGCGACAAAAAAGTGATGTACCGTGTGCAAATAATCTGCAATAAATGTCGAAGTCGTGGCAAGCCGATTATAACGCCCGGCCTTGTGAATCCAAATCCATACATTAGCAAATGGGGAAACTGTTTTTTCGAAAAATCGGAACGATGCAAAAAAGAAACGGAAATGTTTGAACCGTATGTGCAAGAAGCAATCGAAGCATGGAACCGGAGGGCTGATAATGGCAAGGCTGATTGATGCGGACGCGGCGAAAATCCGTTTTGCAAAATTGGCTCGACCAGAATCGCTTTGAACCTGTTGATGGTCGCAGATGGTAGGAGGATTTACATGGAAAGATATACATACTTTGACGGTGGGAAATGGCGGCTTAAAATTGGCGATACAGAATACAGTGGAGACTGGGTTGACCGCCTCTCCGCATACGAGGAAACAGGGCTGGAGCCGGAGGAGCTGGCGCAGGCGAAGAAAAAGGGGCGGCTTGTGGTGCTGCCGTGCGATGTGGAGGATACGGTGTATGTAATTGACCCTGGCGATTACGAACATGAATACAAGCCGTATGTACGATTAAAAACAGTCAGTGAAATTAACTGGAAAGCCACTCGAAAAAAAGATTTAGGGTGGGGCCTGATTCTTGCTGGAGGTAATTGTGGCACGAAGGCTCGATATAAATTGAACAACGTCGGCAAAACCGTATTTCTGACCCGCGAAGCCGCCGAGGCCGCGCTGGATGCGATGGGGGGCGAAAACAATGCTTGAAGTATGCCCGGTGACATTGAAAGAAGCAAACGCTTTTGTCGCAGAGCATCACCGCCATCACAGGCCCACGGTTGGCCATAAGTTCTCCATCGCCTGCACAGACGGAGAGAAAATAGTCGGCGTTGCCATTGTTGGCCGTCCGGTGTCGAGGCACCTTGACGATGGGTGGACGCTGGAAGTAAATCGTCTTTGTACCGATGGAACCCGCAATGCCTGTTCTATGCTTTACGCGGCGGCGTGGCGGGCTGCGCGCGCCATGGGGTATCATAAGCTGATTACCTACATACTCGACACCGAGCCGGGCACAAGCCTGCGTGCTGCGGGCTGGAAATGTGTGGGAAAAACTGGCGGGCTGCGTTGGACGGGTAAAAGACGCCCGGAAGTGGATTTGTGCCCGGCGCAGATGAAACTGCGGTGGGAAATTGGAGAAGAGGCCGCGCTGAAGGAAATGGAGGCAGACCATGACAGATAAAGAGCTTGTGGAGCGGTTAAACGCATACTCCGCTCAATACCAAAATCATGGAGGCATTACAGCGGAAGCGGCAGACCGCATTGAACAATTGCGCGCCGAATTAACCAACGAAAAAATCGACAACACGAATCTCATAGGCGAACTTGCCACGGTGGCCGCAGAGCGCGACCGATACAAGGCGGAGCGCGAGAACCCGCAGCCGCTGACGCTAGAGGAAGTAAAGGAACATATAAAAAAAGGACATCCAAATGATATTAAACCATTGTATGTGGATTTTAAACCTACAATTCCAATTGATTACACTTCACGATGGAGGGATGCATATAATTTGTCTCGGTTAATTGCGGGGAGAGGCGATGAATACGGAAAAACATGGATTGCTTACCGTTCAAAGCCGAAGGAGGAAAACACGTGAAAGGCTGTAAGAACTGCCCGGCGTTTGCGAAATGCACCGTGACGTATCGTGGTTCGGGTTGTGCTGCTTTAAGAAGTACATACGGTGTTGAAACCGACCCGGAGATTATCACCAACGCCGACCACATCCGGGAAATGGATGATAATGAACTGGCGGAGTTTCTTTCGACTAAACTTAATGATGATTTTTATGGATGTCCGGATTTGATATTGCAATGGCTCCAGCAGCCAGCAGAGGAGGAGCAGACATGATTTGTAAATATCGTGATGCAGAAAATGGCATGTGTTCCTTACGCAGCGATTTAAGCTATCCGCTGCTGGAATATTGCGTGGAAGGCCCGTGCCCGGATGAAGTTTTGATTTGCAACAACTGCCCGCTCGATGGGCATTGCGAATTTGTGAAGTGTAAAGAAAAGGAGATTTGAGATTATGACGAACGTTGTACTTGTAAGGCCTGAAGCCGACTATGGATTCGGTAATTATCTTTTTGAAACGCCTGTTGACTTGAAAAAAGGGCAGCGCGTGCGTGTGAAAACGCGCAGGGGCGAATCGGATGCTATTGTCATGCATGACAGCGCCAAAGTTGACGAAAATGCGCTTGCCATGATGGTGACTGCCTGTCATGCGAGCCTGCCGCTTGCGCCTGTGATTGGCGTGTATTCGTTCATTCCGGTGGGCAGAGGCGTAAAAATGGGCACTGTAAAGTAAAAATGAAAAAATAGGACCCGAAAGCACAAAAAAGCTCTA
>URFQ01000018.1 GCA_900547195.1 uncultured Butyricicoccus sp. | reverse complement strand
CATAGTCCGGCAGACCGCCTACGTTATGGTGGCTCTTGATGACCGTGGATTCACCGCCCAGGCCGCTTTCCACCACATCCGGGTAGATTGTTCCCTGTACCAGAAAATCCACTGTTCCGATTTTTTTCGCTTCCTCTTCAAATACGCGGATGAACTCTTCGCCGATGATCTTTCGTTTTTGCTCCGGTTCCTCCACGCCCGCCAGCTTGTCATAAAAACGCTGCCGCGCGTTTACACACACAAAGTTCAAATCGTACGGTCCCTCCGGGCCGAACACCGCGCACACTTCCTCACTTTCATTTTTTCTCATGAGGCCGTGATCCACGAACACACAGGTAAGCTGCTTGCCCACAGCTTTTGCCAGCATGACGGCCGCAACAGAAGAATCCACGCCGCCCGAAAGTGCACACAGCACGCGCCCGTCTCCGATTTTTTCCCGCAACATGCGAATGGACTGTTCCACGAAAGAATCCATTTTCCAATCGCCCGTACAGCCGCACACATTATAAATGAAATTCGAGAGCATCTTTGTACCCTCCTGCGTGTGCAGGACCTCGGGATGAAACTGCAGCGCATACAGACGCTTTTCCGGCTGCTCCATCGCCGCGGCCGGGCAATTTGCACTGTGTGCAGAGATAACAAAGCCCGGAGCAACCGATTCGATATAATCCGTGTGGCTCATCCAGCATACTGTGCTGGATGAAATATCCGCGAAGAGCTTGGACGCAGGATCGACAAACACCTCTGTTTTGCCGTATTCACGCACAGGTGCTTTACACACATGGCCGCCCAACAGATGCATCATAAGCTGGGCGCCGTAGCAGATACCCAGTACAGGGATGCCCAAATCAAACACCTCTGTGCTGATGGCAGGAGCCCCATCTTCATAGGCGCTGTTGGGTCCGCCTGTAAAGATAATTCCCCGCGGTCGCTTCGCTTTTATAACATCCAACGCTTTCGTATAAGGAACGATTTCGCTGTACACATGGCACTCGCGCACGCGCCGCGCGATCAACTGATTGTACTGGCCGCCAAAATCGACGACGATCACTGATTCGGACATAAATTCCTCCCCCAAAATTCTTCCCACTCTGTACAATGTTTTTTCTTAGTATAGCACATCAGGCATGAAATTGCGTGCAGAAAATAACCGCGTTTCCCACCGGATTCCTAGTTATTTTACCAAATCTCACGCAGCTTCATCCGTCATTCAAACTCAAAAAGCGATTCAATGGGCGCACGCACGGCACGCGAGATCTCAATAGCCAACTTCAGAGATGGATTGTACTTTCCGGCTTCCAGACGAATGATCGTTTCTCTCCTGACATGCACACGGAATGCCAACTCCTCTTGCGTCATTCCCGCAAGCTGGCGGTACTTTTTCAAATTACAAACAAAGCCGTCCACGGTTCACGCCTTCCTGTCCAGGTAATAAGTAAGAGCTGGAGCCGCCACAGAGCACACCGAATACCCCAAAGCCCCGAACAAAAGCACCGTATCCCGGCCAATCCCCTGCCTGTCCAGCAAAAACAGAAGCAAAAAACTGAGCAGTGCAAACAGGCCTCCCACAATACGCATAGCGCGCGTTTCATTTTCCACAAGGCGCTCATCTGCCGGCTCTTTATACAGCAATCCCCAGAAAAACCAGGCAAAAAATGCGAAGAAAACAAAAAACAAATAATTCCGTCCGCCCCCGTGCTTCGGCAAGAAGCCGAGGAAGCCCAAAAAACCCATGCAGCCCATCCAGGGCTTGACTTGAAAATTGCGGTGTGCCTTTTTCATTTCAACTTCCCCCTAAAAGTGATATATTTGTACCTTTCAGTGATAAATATATCACTTTTTCATTGAAAAAGCAAGCCGCTGAAATAAAAACTCCCCGGTGGTTTTTCTACAATAAAAAAGCGCCCGCTTCTCAGCAGGCGCTTTTTTCAGAGATAATTACTCGTTGATCTTCGTAACAACGCCGGAGCCAACGGTACGGCCGCCTTCACGGATAGCGAAACGGAGACCTTCCTCGATAGCGATCGGGGTGATCAGCTCAACGTCCATGGAGACGTTGTCGCCGGGCATGCACATCTCGGTGCCTTCCGGCAGCGTGATGACACCGGTCACGTCCGTAGTGCGGAAATAGAACTGCGGGCGATAGTTGTTGAAGAACGGAGTGTGACGGCCGCCCTCTTCCTTCTTCAGAACATAAACCTGACCCTTGAACTTGGTGTGCGGATGGATCGAACCCGGCTTAGCCAGAACCTGGCCGCGCTCAATGTCGGTCTTCTGGATGCCGCGGAGCAGAGCGCCGATGTTGTCGCCAGCCTCAGCGTAGTCCAGCAGCTTGCGGAACATCTCGATGCCGGTTACAACGGTCTTACGCGGAGCGTCCATCAGGCCTACGATTTCAACTTCCTCGCCCATCTTCAGAACGCCACGCTCTACACGGCCGGTAGCAACGGTACCACGGCCGGTGATCGAGAATACGTCCTCGACCGGCATGATGAACGGCTTGTCAGCAGCACGGTCCGGGGTCGGGATATAAGAATCAACCGCATCCATCAGCTCATGGATGCAAGCGTACTCCGGAGCGTTCGTGTCAGTGGACTCGCAGGTCAGAACATTCAGAGCGGAACCACGGATTACCGGGATGTCGTCGCCCGGGAAGTCATAAGAAGACAGCAGCTCGCGGATCTCCATCTCTACGAGATCAAGCAGCTCCTCGTCGTCAACCTGGTCAGCCTTGTTCATGAAAACAACGATGTAGGGAACGCCTACCTGACGGGACAGCAGGATGTGCTCGCGGGTCTGCGGCATCGGGCCGTCAGCAGCGGATACAACCAGGATCGCGCCGTCCATCTGAGCAGCACCGGTGATCATGTTCTTAACGTAGTCAGCATGGCCCGGGCAGTCGACGTGCGCGTAGTGACGGTTTGCGGTATGATACTCAACGTGTGCGGTGTTGATCGTAATGCCGCGCTCCTTCTCCTCCGGCGCCTTGTCGATGGAGTCGTATGCTTGATACTCAGCGTCGCCCTCGAGAGCCAGAACCTTGGTGATTGCAGCGGTCAGGGTGGTCTTGCCGTGGTCAACGTGGCCGATGGTGCCAATGTTTACGTGCGGCAGGGAGCGGTCAAATTTTTCCTTTGCCATTTTGGATAGCCTCCTTAGTGAATTAGTCCATTATAGTCACTGGTAAGATTATTCTAAATCAAACCACTGAAAAAAGCAACTCTTTAGTCGTGATTTTTGGTACGCGCGTCGATAATTTTTTCCTGTACCGACTTCGGAACCTCGGTGTAGTGGCTCGGCTGCATGGTGTACTGGCCACGGCCCTGGGTGCTAGAACGCAGAGCGGTCGCGTAGCCAAACATTTCGGACAGCGGTACTGCTGCGCCGATTGCCTGGACGCCGCCGCGCGGCTCCATGCCCTGGATCTGGCCACGGCGTGCATTGAGGCCGCCGATCACGTCGCCCATGTAGTCTTCCGGAACCATAACGTCAACCTGCATGATGGGCTCCATCAGAACCGGGTCAGCCTTCTTCATCGCTTCCTTAAACGCCATGGAACCGGCGATTTTGAATGCCATTTCGGAAGAGTCGACTTCGTGGAACGAACCATCGTACAGAGTAACCTTTACGTCAACAACCGGATAACCGGCAAGTACGCCAGCCTGCATTGCGCCCTGGATACCCTGATTGACAGGCTCAATGTATTCCTTCGGGATCGCGCCGCCGACAACCTTGTTGATGAACTCGTAGCCCTTACCGGACTCGTTCGGCTCAACAATGATCTTAACATGGCCGTACTGGCCCTTACCACCGGACTGACGTGCATATTTCATGTCCACATCAGCGCTGCGGCGGATGGTTTCCTTATATGCAACCTGGGGTTCGCCAACGTTTGCCTCAACCTTGAATTCGCGGAGCAGACGGTCAACAATAATTTCCAGATGCAGCTCGCCCATACCGGCGATGATGGTCTGGCCGGTTTCCTCGTCGGTCCAGGTGCGGAAGGTCGGGTCTTCTTCCGCCAGCTTTGCCAGCGCAATGCCCATCTTCTCCTGACCAGCCTTGGTCTTCGGCTCAATCGCAACACGGATAACCGGATCCGGGAAATTCATGGACTCCAGGATGATCGGGTGCTTTTCATCGCACAGGGTGTCGCCAGTGGTGGTATTCTTCAGGCCTACCGCGGCAGCGATATCGCCTGAGTAAACGATTTCAATATCCTTACGTGCATTTGCATGCATTTGCAGGATACGGCCCATACGCTCGCGGTTGCCCTTGGTTGCGTTCAGTACAGAAGAGCCCGCGGTCAGGGTGCCGGAATATACGCGGAAGAAGGTCAGACGGCCTACATACGGGTCGGTCATGATCTTAAATGCCAGAGCTGCGAACGGCTCCTCATCGGAAGAATGACGTACGTCCTCTTCCTCGGTGTCCGGGTTCACGCCCTTGATGGACGGCACGTCGGTCGGGGCCGGCATGTAGTCAACGACTGCGTCCAGCAGGGGCTGTACGCCCTTGTTGCGGTAAGCAGTGCCGCACAGAACCGGGATGATCTCAACGTTGCAGACGCCCTTACGCAGGGCGGCCTTCAGTTCGTCGACCGTGATCTCCTCGCCCTCGAGGTACTTCATCATAAGCTCCTCGTCCAGCTCGGCAATGGACTCGACCATTGCGTCGTGGTACTCCTGCGCCTGATCCATCATATCCGCCGGAATGTCCTCATCGCGGACGTCCTTGCCCAGATCGTCGTAGTAAACCTCGGCGCGCATGGTCATCAGGTCGATGATACCCTTGAAGGTATCCTCAGCGCCGATCGGCAGCTGGATCGGGACTGCATTGCACTTGAGGCGATCCTTCATCATCTGGATAACATTGAAGAAATCCGCGCCCATGATGTCCATCTTGTTGACGAACGCCATACGCGGGACATGATAGTCGTCCGCCTGATGCCAAACGGTCTCAGACTGCGGCTCTACGCCGCCCTTTGCGCAGAATACGGTCACCGAACCATCAAGGACACGCAGGGAGCGCTGAACCTCAATGGTGAAGTCCACGTGGCCCGGGGTGTCGATGATGTTGATACGATGTTCCGGGTACTGCTGACGGGAACCGGACCAGTGGCAGGTGGTCGCCGCGGAGGTGATGGTGATACCACGCTCCTGCTCCTGCGCCATCCAGTCCATGGTGGCGGTGCCGTCATGGGTGTCGCCGATCTTGTAGTTTACACCGGTGTAATACAGAATACGCTCGGTAGTCGTGGTCTTGCCGGCATCGATGTGCGCCATGATGCCGATATTTCTGGTTCTCTCCAGAGAATATTCTCTAGGCATATTTGCTCTCCTTTCAGAACTGCCCGTTCATTAATAACGGTAGTGAGCGAATGCCTTATTCGCCTCTGCCATCTTGTGCGTGTCCTCACGCTTCTTGACAGAGCCGCCCAGATTGTTAGCTGCATCGAGGATCTCGCCAGCCAGGCGTGCGCGCATGGTCTTCTCGGAGCGGGCGCGGGAATACTTGGTGATCCAGCGCAGGCCCAGAGTCTGACGGCGCTCCGGACGAACTTCCATCGGCACCTGGTAGGTGGCGCCGCCGACACGGCGTGCCTTTACCTCCAGGCTCGGCATGATGTTCTCCATAGCCTCAGTGAAAACCTCCAGGGGTTCACGACCGGTTTTGTCTCGAACAATGTCAAAAGCACCATAAACGACCTTCTGCGCAACGCCCTTCTTGCCGTCCAGCATGATCGAATTGACCAGCTTGGTAACCAGCTTGGAATTGTAGAGCGGATCGGGCAGAACGTCTCTCTTGGGAACATTTCCTCTTCTTGGCACTTTACTTCCCTCCTTCATTAATATTATGATTTCATAGGTACTCAGTGAAAGTGTCTCACTGTGTGGCGCCTGTCCGAGGGTTTCCCAATAAAATCTATTGTAAAACACTCAGACAAAGCGGTGGGCCGGCCTATGGCCGGTTGCTTTGCTGAAACTGTGATAAGTTCAAATCAAAGTCTTTTCGCAAACTTGCGAAGGAATCAGGCAGTGTTCGCAAGACAAGGCGTGAAGCAAGGCCGCGTACTCAGGTACGGGGCGGGCTGCACAACGAAGCATTGCGAAAAAGCGCGCCAATTACTTGCCGGCCTTCGGGCGCTTCGCGCCGTACTTGGAGCGGGCCTGCTTGCGGTTTGCAACGCCCTGGGTATCCAGAGTGCCGCGGATGATGTGGTAACGTACGCCAGGAAGGTCCTTTACACGGCCGCCGCGAACCATTACTACGGAGTGCTCCTGCAGGTTGTGGCCGATACCCGGGATGTAAGCGGAAACTTCCATACCGTTGGTCAGGCGGACACGGGCGATCTTACGGAGTGCAGAGTTCGGCTTCTTCGGGGTCATGGTCTTGACGGTGGTGCACACGCCGCGCTTCTGGGGCGCAGACTGCTCGGTCTGCTTCTTCTTCTGAGAGTTGTAGCCAACCTGAAGAGCCGGAGCGGTGGACTTCGCCTTGGAGACCTCACGTCCCTTGCGTACGAGCTGATTAAAAGTAGGCATTCTTTTTCCTCCTTCTTTCAAAATTTGAATTTTTATGATAAACCGGGGTTTCCGGTTATCAGCAGATGATTATTCCGCGAGAATGGTGACAACCGCCGCGCCGACGTCGATCATACAGGCATCACCGAGCTCGGCCATGGTGGCGACTTCTTCCACCGGAACATCCATATCACGGCACAGGTCGCAGATGGGGCGCAGCACACGCTGCTCGGCGTCCAGCGCAATATAAACGCGCGCCGCTTTGCCGTCGCGGATGGCCTTTCTGGACTGCTTGACGCCAACGACCTTTGCCGCCGCCGTTAATTGAGAAAGCATGGTTTTTCCTCCTATACCGCATACGATAATAGTATAACGGCTTCCCCCCGTCCGGTCAAGCTTTTTTTCGCGTTTCTCCATTTTATCGAGAATTTTCCGCATGGTGCGAGAGAAACTGTGCACTTTTTTACATGTCGCGCTAAAGCGCAAAAGAGGGACACCCTTTTCGCGGCGTCCCTCTTAGAATAACCGGATTTTTCCGGTTTATACATTCTTTTTTTCGTCAATTTCCATCCGTGCGGATGACAGCGGGAGGCAGGGGCCCCCTTGCGGTGCCGCCCCTGCAAAATGCCCTGCCGTGAACCGATTAGTCCAGGTTTACGGTCTGCTCGTAATGGCCGCTGCGGTATTCCTGCATGCCGGAACCCGCGGGGATGAGTTTACCGATGATGACATTCTCCTTCAGGCCGAGCAGCGGGTCGACCTTGCCCTTGATCGCCGCGTCGGTCAGCACGCGGGTGGTCTCCTGGAAGGAAGCCGCGGACAAGAAGGATTCCGTCGCCAGCGAAGCCTTGGTGATGCCCATGAGCGTCGGGCTGCACGTTGCAAGCCTGAGTTCGGTCTCGCCCGCGTCGATGCGTTTCTGCACCTCATGGTTGTAATCCTCGAACTCCAGCAGATCGATGACAGAGCCGGGCAGGACGGCCGCGTCGCCCGCGTCCTCCACCTTGACCTTGCGCATCATCTGGCGCACGATGACCTCAATATGCTTGTCGTTGATATCTACGCCCTGCTGACGGTAAACCTTCTGGACTTCCTTGATCTCGTAATCGTGTACCGCACGCGGGTCAAGGATGCGCAGGATATCATGCGGGCTGAGCGAGCCTTCGTTGAGCTGCTCGCCCTGCTTGACCGTCTGGCCATCCTCTACGCGGATGCCGGACGAAGACGCCAGCTGATAGGTGCGGATATCGCCATTTTCGGGGTTTGTGATGTTGACGGTCTTGAGCGTGGTGCGCTTGGACTCCTCAATGGAGACAACGCCCGGAATCTCAGCCAGGGTTGCCACTTTCTTGGGCTTGCGCGCCTCGAACAGCTCCTCAACGCGCGGAAGGCCCTGCGTAATATCCGAACCCGCAACGCCGCCGGTATGGAAGGTACGCATGGTCAGCTGGGTGCCCGGCTCGCCGATGGACTGCGCCGCGATGATGCCAACCGCTTCGCCCATTCCGCAGGGCGCGCCGACTGCCAGGTTCATGCCGTAGCAGTGCGAGCAAACGCCCTTGCGCGCGCGGCACTCCAGCACCGAACGGATCTGCAGGCGCGTAATGCCCGAGTTCACAATGAGATCGGCTTCCGCGTCCTTCATCATGGTGTTTCTGGAAACGAGCAGCTCGCCGGTTTCCGGATGCAGGACATCGTCCACCGGGTAACGGCCGAGCAGGCGCTCGCGGAAGCCCTCAATGATCTGGTTGCCTTCCTTGATGTCCTCGATCCAGATGCCCTTGACCGCGCCGCAGTCCTCTTCACGGATGATGACATCCTGCGAAACGTCAACCAGACGGCGGGTGAGGTAACCGGAGTCTGCGGTACGCAGCGCGGTATCGGCCAGGCCCTTACGGGCGCCGCGCGCAGAAATAAAGTACTCGAGCACCGACAGGCCCTCACGGAAGTTGGACTTGATCGGGATTTCGATGGTCTTACCGGAGGTGGACGCCATCAGGCCGCGCATGCCGGCCAGCTGACGGATCTGGTTGATCGAACCACGCGCGCCCGAATCGGCCATCATGTGGATCGGGTTGTAGCGCTGCGCCTTCATGTTCTCTTGCAGCTTGCCGGTTACCTTTTTGGTGGTGGATTCCCACTCGGCAACGACCAGACGGTAGCGCTCGTCGTCCGTGATGAAACCGCGCTTATACTTCTTGTCGATCTGCGCGACCTTCTTCTCGGACTCCTGCACCAGGGTCTGCTTTTCATCCGGCACGAGCATATCGGCAACGGCTACGGTCAGCGCGCCCTTGGTGGAATATTTATAGCCCATGGCCTTGATTGAGTCAAGCACCTCGGCGGTCTTGTTAAAGTCGTGCACACGGATGCACTTGTCGATGATCTTACCCAGTTCCTTCTTGCCGCAGGTGAACATGATCTCGAGGTCGAGCTGCTTGGACGGATCCGAACGGTCGACAAAGCCCAGATCCTGCGGGATGCGCTCGTTGAAGATCAGACGGCCCGGGGTTGCATCGACAATGCCGGTCAGGGTCTTGCCCGCAACCGTCTTCGTCATGCGCACCTTGATCGGCGCATGGATGCCGACAATGCCCTGGTCATATGCCATCAGCGCCTCGTCCGGGGAGGCAAATACCTTGCCGGTGCCCGGCTCGGTATCGCGGTCAATGGTCAGATAGTAGGAACCAAGAACCATATCCTGCGACGGTACAGTGACCGGCTTGCCGTCCTGCGGCTTGAGCAGGTTGTTCGCAGACAGCATCAGCAGGCGGGCCTCGGCCTGCGCCTCAGCCGACAGCGGCACGTGCACCGCCATCTGGTCGCCGTCGAAGTCGGCGTTAAACGCCGTACATACCAGCGGATGCAGGCGGATGGCGCGCCCCTCGACGAGAACAGGCTCGAATGCCTGGATGCCCAGGCGGTGCAAGGTCGGCGCACGGTTCAGCATCACCGGATGGCCCTTGATGATGTCCTCGAGCACGTCCCAAACCTCGGTTTTGGCGCGCTCAACCATCTTTTTCGCGGACTTGATGTTGGAAGCCAGTCCGTCCTCGACCAGACGCTTCATGACGAACGGCTTAAAGAGCTCCAAAGCCATTTCCTTCGGCAGGCCGCACTGGTAGATCTTGAGATCCGGGCCGACGACGATAACCGAACGGCCGGAGTAGTCGACGCGCTTACCGAGCAGGTTCTGACGGAAGCGGCCCTGCTTGCCCTTGAGCATGTCGGAGAGCGACTTCAGCGCGCGGTTGTTCGGGCCGGTGACCGGGCGGCCGCGGCGGCCGTTATCGATCAGGGCGTCCACCGCTTCCTGCAGCATGCGCTTCTCGTTGCGGACAATGATATCCGGCGCGCCCAGCTCCAAGAGGCGCTTGAGGCGGTTGTTGCGGTTGATGACGCGGCGGTACAGGTCGTTGAGGTCGCTCGTTGCGAAGCGGCCGCCGTCGAGCTGTACCATCGGGCGGATTTCCGGCGGGATGACCGGCACAACGTCCATGATCATCCACTCGGGCTTATTGCCCGACACGCGGAAGGACTCGACGACCTCGAGGCGCTTGATGATGCGCATGCGCTTCTGGCCGGAAGCGTCCTTCAGCTCTGCGCGCAGCTCCTGCGAGAGCTTGTCGAGGTCGATTTCCTTGAGCAGCGCCTGGATGGCCTCCGCGCCCATGCTCGCCTCGAAATCCTCCTCATACTTTTCGCGCATATCGCGGTACTCGAGCTCGGTGAGGATCTGCTTTTTCATCAGCGGCGTGTCGCCGGGTTCGGTGACAATATATGCCGCAAAGTACAGCACCTTCTCGAGGACGCGCGGGGAAATGTCCAGAATCAGGCCCATGCGGGACGGGATGCCCTTAAAGTACCAGATGTGAGATACCGGGGCCGCCAGCTCGATATGGCCCATACGCTCGCGGCGGACCTTTGCGCGCGTCACTTCAACGCCGCACTTGTCGCAGACCTTGCCCTTGTAGCGCACCTTTTTATATTTACCGCAATGGCATTCCCAGTCCTTGGTCGGCCCGAAGATACGCTCGCAGAAAAGCCCGTCCTTCTCCGGTTTGAGCGTGCGGTAGTTGATGGTTTCCGGCTTCTTGACCTCACCATACGACCATTCGCGGATGAGTTCGGGCGAAGCCAGACCGATTTTAATCGCGTTAAACGTGTTATATCCCATAAACGAAACGTTACTCCTTCCCGTTACATGTCAAAGTCGCCGTCGTCATAATTCTCCTCGTCGGAGAGGGGCTCTTCCTCCCCCTCGCCGGACTCGCTGTCGAACGCGGAGAGGTCGAGGTCGCCGTCCTCGGCGTCGTTGATGCCGAAGCCCGCGGCGGCGAATTCATCGTCGCTGCCGACTGCCGGGGCCTCCGCCATCGGGCGGCCGGTCTCCTCATCGTCCTCGTCGTCCTCCAGCTCAATGACCTCCATGTTCTCATCGAGCACCTTGATGTCAAGGCACAGCGACTGCAGCTCCTTGACCAGAACCTTGAACGATTCCGGTACGCCCGGCTGCGGCACATTATGCCCCTTGACAATGGCCTCGTAAGTTTTGACGCGGCCGGTGATATCGTCCGACTTGACGGTCAGGATCTCCTGCAGGGTGTAGGCGGCGCCGTAAGCCTCGAGGGCCCAGACTTCCATCTCGCCAAAACGCTGGCCGCCGAACTGCGCCTTGCCGCCCAGAGGCTGCTGGGTGACGAGCGAGTACGGGCCGGTGGAACGGGCGTGGATTTTATCGTCAACCAGATGGTGCAGCTTGAGGTAATACATATAGCCGACAGTGACCGGGTTATCAAACTTCTCGCCGGTACGCCCATCATGCAGGATGGACTTGCCATCCGGGGAAACGCCGGCTGCCACCAGGGTCTCCTTGATATCGTCGAGGGTTGCGCCGTCGAAAACCGGGGTCTCGATCTTCCAGCCGAGCTTCTTGGCCGCGAAGCCCAGATGCACCTCGAGCACCTGCCCGATGTTCATACGGGACGGTACGCCAAGGGGGTTCAGGACAATGTCAAGCGGCGTGCCGTCGGACAGGAAGGGCATATCCTCCTGCGGCAGGATGCGCGAAACGACACCCTTGTTGCCGTGGCGGCCCGCCATCTTATCGCCGACCGAAATCTTGCGCTTCTGGGCGATATAGACACGGACAACCATGTTGACGCCAGGGGACAGCTCGTCGCCGTTCTCGCGGGTGAATACCTTGACGTCCACCACGATACCGGATTCGCCGTGCGGCGCGCGCAGGGAGGTGTCGCGCACCTCGCGCGCCTTCTCACCGAAGATTGCGCGCAGCAGGCGCTCTTCGGCGGTCAGCTCGGTTTCGCCCTTCGGGGTGACCTTGCCGACCAGGATGTCGCCGGCGTGCACTTCGGCGCCCACGCGGATGATGCCGCGCTCGTCGAGGTCGCGCAGCGCGTCCTCACCGACGTTCGGCACGTCGCGGGTGATTTCTTCGGGCCCGAGCTTGGTGTCACGGGACTCGGATTCGTACTCCTCGATGTGGATGGAGGTGTACACGTCGTCGCGCACGAGGCGCTCGTTAAGCAGGACGGCGTCCTCGTAGTTGTAGCCTTCCCAGGTCATGAAGCCGATCAGCGCGTTCTTGCCGAGCGCGATCTCGCCCTTATCGGTCGAAGGGCCGTCGGCCAGCACGTCGCCCTTCTTGACCCGCTCGCCAAGGTTGACAATCGGGCGCATGTTGATGCAGGTGGACTGGTTGGAGCGCAGGAACTTGGTCAGATGGTAGGTCCTTTCGGCGCCGTTGTCGTACAGTACTGTAACCTCGCGCGCGGTGGAGCGGGTGACCACGCCGTCGGTCTCGGCCAGCGGGATGGTGCCCGAGTCCACGGCCGCCTTGTACTCCATGCCGGTGGCGACGATCGGCGCCTCGGTCTTCAGAAGCGGCACGGCCTGGCGCTGCATGTTTGCGCCCATCAGCGCACGGTTTGCGTCGTCGTGCTCAAGGAAGGGAATGAATGCGGTCGCAACAGAAACCATCATACGCGGGGAAACGTCCATCAGGTCGACGTCCTTGCGGTCAACCTCGACGAATTCGTCGCGCATGCGGCAGGTGATACGGTCGTTGACGAGGTAACCATTTTCGTCGAGCGGCTCGGTCGCCTGGCAGGTGATATACTCGTCCTCAATGTCCGCAGTCATATACTGCACTTCGTCGGTCACGCGGCCGGTCGCCTTGTCGATGACGCGGTACGGCGCTTCGATGAATCCAAAATCATTGATGCGGGCATAGGTGGCAAGATAGGAAATCAGGCCGATGTTCGGGCCTTCAGGGGTCTCGATCGGGCACATACGGCCGTAATGCGAATAGTGCACATCGCGCACCTCCATGGATGCGCGGTCGCGGGACAGGCCGCCGGGGCCGAGGGCGGACAGGCGGCGCTTATGGGTCAGCTCGGCCAGCGGGTTGTTCTGGTCCATAAACTGGGAAAGCGGCGAGGAGCCGAAGAACTCCTTGATCGCGGCCGTCACCGGGCGGATATTAATGAGCGACTGCGGGGTGACGATGTCCAGATCCTGAATGGTCATGCGCTCGCGGATGACGCGCTCCATGCGGCTGAAACCGATGCGGAACTGGTTCTGGAGCAGCTCGCCCACGCAGCGCAGGCGGCGGTTGCCCAGATGGTCAATGTCATCGGTGGTGCCGATGCCGTTGCCGATGTTAAGAAGGTAGCAAATCGAAGCCAGCATGTCGTCTACAATGATCGTCTTGGGCACGAGGTCGAGCATGCGGTCATGGACGGCCTGCTTGAGTTCCGCACCGGTCACGCCGGACTCGATAATCTCCTTGAGGATAACAAAGCGAACCTTTTCCTTTACGCCAAGCTCTTCCGCGGTGAAGCCCGTGTAGTCCTTAAAGTCGTCGATATCGACCATGCCGTTGCCGAACACCTTGACTACCTTGCCTTCGTTCGACTCGATGGCGACGCCGTGTACGCCGCGGCATGCAATCTCGCGCGCCTTGTCGCGGCTGAGCAGTTCGCCTTCCTCGGCCAGCACTTCGCCGGTCATCGGGTCGGTAACGGTTTCGAGCAGCTTGCGGCCCACAATGCGGCGGGCAATGTTCAGTTTCTTGTTGTACTTGTAACGGCCAACCGCGGAAATGTCGTAGCGGCGCATGTCGAAGAACATAGCGTTCATCAGGCTCGTCGCCGACTCGACAGAGGGCGGCTCGCCCGGGCGCATCTTCTTATAAATCTCGATGAGGGCTTCCTCCACCGTCTTGGACGGGTCGCGGTCAAGGGTTGCCAGGATGCGCTCGTCTTCGCCGAACATCTCGAGGATCTCAGCGTCGGTCTTGACGCCGATGGCACGGATGAACGAAGTGATCGGGATCTTCCGGTTTTTATCGATACGGACGTAAAATACGTCGTTCATATCGGTCTCGTACTCGAGCCATGCGCCGCGGTACGGGATGACGGTTGCCGACAGGATGGCTTTATCGGTCTTGTCGAGCTCACGGCCGTAGTAGACGCCCGGGGAACGGACGATCTGGGATACAATCGCACGCTCGGCGCCGTTGATGATAAAGGTGCCGGAATCGGTCATGCGCGGGAAATCGCCCATGAAGATCTCCTGCTCCTTGATTTCGCCGGTCTCCTTGTGGTGCAGGCGCATGCGCACCTTGAGCGGGCAGGCATACGTGGCGTCGCGCGCCTTGCACTCCTCCACGCTGTACTTCGGCTCGTCCTCAAGGGTATAATCGAGGAAGGACAGTTCGAGGTTGCCGGTATAGTCGGTGATCGAGGACACGTCCTCAAACACCTCGCGCAGTCCGTCGGTGAGGAACCACTGGTACGACTTCTTCTGCACCTCGATCAGGTTCGGCATCTCGAGGATCTCGTCGATGCGCGCGAAGCTCTTACGTGTGGTTTTGCCGTGCTGTACGTCTTTCACCATCATGTTGAACCCATCACTCCTTTTCAATGTTCCGCAATGTTGATACGCCGGGTGGCGTGGTAAAATTCCGAATGTAACGCTTGCTTTTCCGATGAAATCATGCTATTATAATGGTAGTTATCGGGAAAAGCAGCTTAATTTCGATAAGCGATTAATTATACCATTTTTTCAGGGTCGAAGTCAAGGATAATTTTTCATAAATTGCGCCAAAAGGGCGCTTCTTTTTTTGACCAAACGCGAAAACCTCTTCCGCCGGAGCGTCCCGCGCCGCGCGAAAGAGGTTTTTTTCGTCCCCACACAGACAAATCCCCCGGATGGCTCCGGGGGATCGCCTGAAAGATGAGTAAAGGAAAGATATATGATCGCTGCCGGACCGGGCGGTACTCCACCCTGTCCCGCACGATTCGCGGAATCAATCAGTCCTGCAGGGCTTCGTATCCGACCTCGCCGGTACGAACCTTGACGACGTCGACCACGTCGTAGATAAAAATCTTGCCGTCGCCGATATGCCCGGTGTACAGAACCTTCTTCGCTTCGTTTACCACCGTCTCAACCGGGATCGCTGTTACAATGATCTCAACCTTGATCTTCGGCAGCAGCGTAACGTCGACCTCCGCACCGCGGTAATATTCCGCCGCGCCCTTCTGCTGGCCAAAACCAACGACATTGGTGACCGTCATGCCGGTAACGCCGATGGCGTTCATTGCGTCCTTGAGCGCTTCAATCTTGGACTGCTTCGCAACGATTACAACTTTGTGGATGCCGGACTTGCTGCCCTCTGTGGAAATCTTGGTGACCGGCACAGCATCGCCGACCGGCGCGGGCACGGCAACCTTGGCGGCCTTCTCGCCAGCCTTGGTACCCAGTACCTGCGGGATGGACATAAAGTCTGCATAAGCGGAAGCCAGGCCATGCTCGGGCTTGTCGAGCCCCATGATTTCCTCTTCCCTGGAAACGCGCAGGCCAATGGTATGCTTGATCACCTGGAATACAATGGTCATGGTGACGGCAACCCAGGCGATGACGGCAACAACGCCGAGCACCTGAATGCCAAAGAAACGGAAGCCGCCGCCGTAGAATGCGCCGGCCGGATCCACGTCCGTGCCATTGTAATACGCGAACAGCCCGGTGAGGATGGTGCCCAGCGCGCCGTTGACGCCGTGCACGCCAACCGCGCCAACCGGGTCGTCAATCTTGAGCTTCTGATCCACAAATTCGATGCCAAAAACCACGGCAAAACCGGCGCAGATGCCGATAATCGCGGCGCCCATGGGCGTCACCATATCGCAGCCCGCGGTGATCGCGACCAGGCCGGCCAGGGAGCCGTTCAGCGTCATGGAAACGTCCGGCTTTTTATAGCGGATCCAGGTGATGCACATGACGGTGACCGTTGCGACCGCGGCCGCGAGGTTTGTGGTGACAAAAACGCGGGATGCAACCTCCGCGCCGCCGCCGGACAGGGCAACCGTCGAGCCGCCGTTGAAACCGAACCAGCAGAACCACAGGATGAAGCAGCCGAGCGCGCCGAGGGTCAGCGAGTGGCCGGGAATGGCGCGCGCTTTGCCGTCCTTGGTGTACTTGCCGATACGCGGGCCGAGGATTGCCGCGCCGACAAACGCGGCGACACCGCCGACCATATGGACAGCTGTGGAGCCCGCAAAATCATGGAACCCGAGCTGGCTCAGCCAGCCGCCTCCCCAAATCCAGTGGCCGGATACCGGATAAATCACCGCCGAAATGACCATGGAATAGATGCAATATGCAGAGAACTTGGTGCGCTCCGCCATGGAACCGGAAACGATTGTAGCGGCAGTTGCGCAGAATACGGTCTGGAAGATCAGCGTCGTCCAGTCATAGCCCTCGCCGACCACGCCATCGGCGAAGAAATCAAATCCGCCGAAGAACGGGCTTGCCGCCCCAAACATGATGCCAAACCCGAGAATCCAGAAAATCGGCGTGCCGAGCGAAAAGTCCATCAGGTTTTTCATGATGATATTGCCTGCATTTTTCGCACGGGTGAAGCCGGTCTCGACCATTGCAAAGCCCGCCTGCATAAAAAAGACGAGCGCCGCAGCGACCAGCGTCCAGCCGACGTCAACCGACGCCGCAAGGTTGTTGATATCCATTATAGAACCCCCTTAAAAATGGATGGCGTGTATCCCCTTCCGGCAAATGCCGGACAGGAATACACGCCATTGTGTATGATAAATATTTTTACACACGAAGTAAGCTGTGAAGAGCGGGAACGCCGGTTATACGTAGAACAGCATATCGCCGTAGGTCGGGAACGGCCAGTACTTTTTGCCAACCAGCATTTCCAGTTCATCCGCAATCGCGCGCGCCGCTTCCATTGCCGCAATGACGGCGTCATGATAGTAACGCGCAGCGCCCTCGACGCCGTCCGGCACGCCTGCAATCGCCGCTTCCAAAGCAGCGCACTTTTCTACCAGCGCAGCCGTTTTTTCGGTCAGGTTCTTCACCATTGCCGCTTCCGCCGGGGCGTCCACGCCAATGGCCTTCTTGGCGGCAACCGTTTTCGCGAGCTTGCCCGAATACTCGATGACCGCCGGGATAATCTGCTTGCCGAGCATATCGGCCGCGGTCAGCGCTTCGATATGGATGGTCTTTGCATACTCCTCCAGCAGGATCTCCTGACGGGACTTCATCTCCACCGCGGTATACACGCCGTGGGTCTGGAACAGCTTGACGTTCTTCTCGTCGGTATAGTGCGGCAGCGCGTCCGGGGTGGACTTCAGGTTCAGCAGGCCGCGCTTTTCGGCCTCCGCCGGCCATTCGTCGCCGTATCCGTTGCCATTGAAGATAATGCGCTGATGCGCTTTGATTTCCCGCTGGATCAGCGCAGCCAGCGCCGCGTCGAAGTCGGAAGCCGCCTCCAGTTCATCGGCAAACTTGCGGAGCTCCTCGGCAACCGCCGTGTTCAGCATGATGTTCGGGCAGGCGATATTAAAGGTAGAACCGAGCATGCGGAATTCAAACTTATTGCCCGTAAAGGCAAAGGGAGAGGTTCGGTTGCGGTCGGTGGTGTCCTTCGGGATGGCCGGCAGGACGGACGCGCCAATGCTCATCATGGTCTTGGTGACGTCGGTGTAGCCGGTGCCGGACACAATGGAATCCAGGATGGCTTCCAGCTCTTCGCCGACAAACATGGAAACGATTGCCGGGGGCGCCTCGTTCGCGCCCAGACGGTGGTCGTTACCCGCGTTGGCAACCGAGATGCGGAGCAGATCCTGATATTCATCCACCGCCTTGACCACCGCGGTCAGGAACAGCAGGAACTGCGCATTGGAGGACGGGGTCTTGCCCGGCTCGAGGAGGTTCTCGCCCTTGTCGGTGGAAATCGACCAGTTGTTGTGCTTGCCCGAGCCGTTCACGCCCTCGAACGGCTTTTCATGCAGCAGGCAGACAAAGCCGTGGCGGTCGGCCACCTTTTTCATGACCTCCATGGTCAGCTGGTTGTGGTCGGTGGCAATGTTGGTCGTGGAGAAAATCGGCGCCATTTCGTGCTGGCAGGGGGCGACCTCGTTGTGCTCGGTCTTGGAATAGATGCCGAGCTTCCACAGCTCTTCATCCAGCTCTTCCATATACGCCTTGACGCGCGGGCGGATGGAACCAAAGTAGTGATCCTCCATTTCCTGCCCCTTCGGAGCCATGGCGCCGAACAGGGTGCGGCCGGTGAGGATGAGGTCGGGGCGTTTCGCGTAATCCTTCTTATCGATGAGGAAGTATTCCTGCTCGGGGCCGACGGTTGTGGTGACGCGGCGCACATCCTTGCCGAACAGTTTCAGGACGCGGCAGGCCTGCTTGCTGATGGCGTCCATAGAGCGCAGCAGCGGGGTCTTTTTGTCGAGGATTTCGCCGGTATAGGAGCAAAACGCGGTCGGGATGCACAGCGTGTCATCCTTAATAAACGCGTAGGAAGTCGGGTCCCATGCGGTGTAGCCGCGCGCCTCGAAGGTCGCGCGCAGGCCGCCGGAGGGGAAGGACGATGCGTCCGGCTCGCCCTTGATGAGCTCCTTGCCCGAGAACTCCATGATGACCGTGCCGTCCGCACAGGGGGAGATGAACGAGTCGTGCTTCTCGGCGGTGATGCCGGTCATCGGCTGGAACCAGTGGGTGAAATGGGTCGCGCCCTTGGAAATTGCCCAGTCCTTCATGGCGTTTGCAACCACGTTTGCAATCTCGGGATCGAGCGCGGTGCCCTGGGTGATGGTTCTCTTGAGCGCCTTAAAGACGTCCTTCGGAAGACGTTCCTTCATGACAGCCTCGTTGAATACCATGCTGCCGAACATTTCAGGTACTTTACTCATGTTTCTGCCTCCTGATGAAATAGATATGATTTTGCATCCGCTCTTATGTTTCGGGGCCGCCTGCACGGTGCAGGCAAAAGAAAAAGGCGCCGCAGGCCATGTTTCATGACCGCAGCGCCTTTGCTGTTCATGTCGCAAATTATAGGCGCATCTCGCAGGTTTGTCAAGGGGTTTTTCCACCGAAATTTTTTGTTTTGCAAATCTTCGCCGCAATTTACAAGCAGACGGCCGGCAGACGTGCCCATTTTTATATAATTTGCAAGAAATCATTTTCGAACCTGCAAAATTCATCATTTTTGCTTGACCGTGGCGCATAGATAGGATAAAATACAGTATGAACAAAGGCGTTCACTGTATCGACAAAGTCGGGGCTTACCGGCATTGTCCATAGAGTGAACGCCTTTTTTTATTTCACGGAACCCGCGAAGACGCCGGTTCCATGGCGGACGCGTCGCGCGCCCGGCTCCGGCAGCCCGTCCCGCTTTTCGATATGAGCTGCCGCTGTGATTTCATGAGGAGGAAAAATATATGCTTCTGAAAGAAGGTCAGGTTCGGATCCCTGCCGGCTGCGCCATCTCCGGGATTTTTCACAAAGATGGCAAGCGTGAAAACGGCGAAAACATCATCAAATCCATTACCACCATGCACGACCGTTCCAACGGTCTCGGCGGCGGTTTTGCCGCCTACGGCATTTACCCGGAGTACAGGGATTTCTACGCATTCCATTTATTCTATGACGACGAACGCGCCAAAGATGAATGCGAGGCATTCCTGAAGAAAAACTTTGAAATCATTTCCATGGCCAAGATCCCGACCCGCCGCCATCCCCGCATCACCGACGAGCCGATGATCTTCCGCTATTTCCTCCAGCCGCTCCAGACCGTCCTGGAGTTTTCCCAGCTCGACGAGCGCGAGTTTGTCGCCCGCCGCGTCATCTACGCAAACAGGAACATCCAGGGCGCATATATCTTCTCTTCCGGCAAAAACGTGGGCGTATTCAAGGCCAACGGTTTCCCGGAAGACGTCGGAGAATACTATATGCTGGAAAACTATGAGGCGTACTCCTGGACGTGCCACGGCCGCTACCCGACGAACACCCCGGGCTGGTGGGGCGGCGCGCACCCGTTCGCCCTGCTCGACACCACGGTCGTCCACAACGGCGAGATCTCGTCCTATGACGCCAACCGCCGCTTCATTGAAATGTTCGGCTATTCGTGCGACCTGCTGACCGACACCGAGGTCATTACCTATATCATCGATTACCTGGGCCGCAAGCTCGGCCTGACCTACCCCGAAATCGCGAACGTCATCGCGGCGCCGTTCTGGTCCACCATCGCCCGGAAGGAACCGCAGGAGCGCGAGCGCCTGACCTATCTGCGCAACGCCTTTGCGTCCCTGATGGTCACCGGCCCGTTCTCCATCCTGGTCGGCTTCGAAGGCGGCCTGATGGCGCTGAATGACCGTCTGAAGCTGCGCTCGATGGTTGTTGGCGAGAAGGACGAAACCGTATACATCGCCTCCGAGGAATGCGCAATCCGCATTGTCGAGCCCAATCTCGACTCCATCCGCGCGCCCCGCGGCGGCGAACCGGTCATCGTGACTTTGAATCAGGGAGGTAAGCAGTAATGGCTATTGATTTTTTGTATCCACAATATGAAGTGGTGCGTAACATGGATCGCTGCATCACCTGCCGCGCCTGCGAACGCCAGTGCGCGAACGAAGTCCATAAATATGACGTTGATTTCGGCTATATGACGAGCGACGAAAGCAGGTGCGTCAACTGCCATCGCTGCGTATCGCTCTGCCCGACCCGCGCGCTCAAGATCGTCAAGACCGACCATACTTTCAAGGAAAACGCAAACTGGACGGGCAAGGCCATCTCCGAGGTCTACCGGCAGGCCGGTTCGGGCGGCGTGCTCCTGTCCTCCATGGGCAACCCGGAACCGTACCCCATCTACTGGGACAAGATCCTCATCAACGCTTCGCAGGTGACCAACCCATCCATCGACCCGCTGCGCGAGCCGATGGAAACCAAGACCTTTCTCGGCAAGAAGCCGGGCAGGATCGAGCGCGACGCGGACGGCAACCTGATCAACAATCTGGGCCCGCAGCTTGAGCTGAACGTGCCGGTCATGTTCTCGGCCATGAGCTACGGCTCCATCTCCTACAACGCCCACGCTTCCCTCGCCCGCGCGGCGGTCGAGCTGGGCACCTACTACAACACCGGCGAGGGCGGCCTGCACCAGGACTTTTACCAGTACGGCCCGCACACCATCGTACAGGTCGCGTCCGGCCGCTTCGGCGTACATAAAGACTACCTCGAGGCGGGCGCTGCCATCGAGATCAAGATGGGCCAGGGCGCAAAGCCGGGCATTGGCGGCCACCTGCCCGGCCTGAAGGTCGGCCCGGACATCTCGAGGACCCGTATGATCCCGGAGGGCACGGACGCCATCTCCCCGGCACCGCACCACGATATTTATTCCATCGAAGACCTGCGCCAGCTCGTCTTCTCCCTGAAGGAAGCGACCGAATACAGGAAGCCGGTCATGGTCAAGATTGCAGCGGTGCACAACGTCGCCGCCATTGCTTCCGGCGTCGCCCGCTCGGGCGCGGACGTGATCTGCATCGACGGCTACCGCGGCGGCACGGGCGCGGCGCCGACCCGCATCCGCGACAGCGTCGGCATCCCGATCGAGCTTGCGCTCGCGGCGGTTGACCAGCGCCTGCGCGACGAGGGCATCCGCGATCAGGTTTCCATTGTGGTCGGCGGCTCGATCCGCAACGCGGGCGACCTGCTGAAAGCCATTGCGCTCGGCGCGGACGCCTGCTACATCGCCACCTCCGCCCTGCTCGCGCTCGGCTGCCACCTGTGCCGCACCTGCCAGGCCGGCAAGTGCAACTGGGGCATCGCCACCCAACGCCCCGACCTTGTCAAGCGCCTGAACCCGGACATCGGCTATAAGCGTCTGGTGAACCTGGTCACCGCATGGGATCACGAGCTGAAAGAAATGATGGGCGGCATGGGCATCAACTCCATCGAAGCCCTGCGCGGCAACCGCCTGATGCTGCGCGGCCTTGGCCTGAACGAAAAGGAGCTTCAGATCCTCGGCATCAAGCACGCGGGCGAATAACGGAGGAACGATATCATGAAACGTGTTTACGTCAACGAAAAATGGTGCCTCGGGTGCCATCTCTGCGAATATTACTGCGCTTTCGCGAACTCTGGCAAGTCCTCGATGGTTAAGGCGCTCAAAGACCATAAAATTGCGCCGCGCATCAAGATCGAGGAGCGCAACAACATTTCCTTCGCGGTTTCCTGCCGCCACTGTGAAGATCCGCTGTGCGTCAAGGGCTGCATCTCGGGCGCGCTGACCATTGTGGACGGCGCGGTACACATCGATTCCGACAAGTGCGTGGGCTGCTGCACCTGCATCCTGTCCTGCCCCTATGGCGCGCTGAGCCATTCCGAGCAGGGCGCCATCCAGAAGTGCGAGCTTTGCCAGAAAAATGAGTTCGGCCAGCCGATGTGCGTACAGGGCTGCCCGAACAAGGCCATCGTCTACGAGGAGAGGTGAACCATATGAATTACGTCATCATTGGCAACGGCACCGCCGCCACCGGCGCGATCGAGGGCATCCGTGTGGTCGATAAGGACGGCCCCATCACCCTGATCTCCTCGGAACCGTACCCGGTCTACGGCCGCCCGCTGATTTCCTATCTGCTGCTCGGCAAAACCACCGAGGAAAAGATGCTCCGCTACCGCCAGGAAGACTTCTACGAGAAAAATGGCGTGACCCCTCTGCTCGGCAAGACGGCCACCGCGGTCGACCCCGCGGCCAAGACGGTCGCGGTGGACGACGGCACGTTGGTTCCCTATGACAAGCTGTGCATCGCCACCGGCTCGCGCCCGTTCGTCCCTCCGATGGAAGGGCTTGACCAGGTCGCAAACCAGACCAGCTTCATGACGCTGGACGACGCCAAGAAGCTGGACGCCATGCTCGGCGAGGACGGGAGCAAGCGTGTGCTCATCATCGGCGCGGGCCTCATCGGCCTCAAGTGCGCCGAGGGCATCATAAACCGCGCGAAGTCCATCCTGGTCGTCGACATGGCGCCGCGCATCCTGCCGAACGTCATGCTCGAGCATCCGGGCGCGATCATCCAGAAACACATCGAAAAGCAGGGCGTTTCCTTCCGCCTGAACGACTCGGTCGCTAAGTTTACTTCGCCTGCAAGCGCCACCCTCCAGAGCGGCGAGCAAGTGGAGTTTGATGTTCTGGTCGTTGCGGTCGGCG
The DNA here is from genome assembly GCA_900547195.1 of uncultured Butyricicoccus sp. Taxonomy (GTDB): domain Bacteria; phylum Bacillota; class Clostridia; order Oscillospirales; family Butyricicoccaceae; genus Butyricicoccus_B. The sequence continues at coordinate 13,753 of URFQ01000018.1, read as the reverse complement.
TGCGCCCGAACACCGGCCTTGCCCAAATGGCGGGCTGCGAGGTCAACCGCGGCATCCTGCTCGACGGCCACATGCAGACCACTGTGCCGGACATCTACGCGGCCGGCGACTGCACGGTTTCCCACGACATTTCCTGCGATACGGACCGCATCCTTGCCATCCTGCCCAACGCCTACATGCAGGGCGAAACCGCAGGCATGAACATGGCGGGCGGCGACCGCGTGTTTGACAAGTCCATCCCCATGAACGCCTCCAGCTTCATGGGCCTGCACATGATCACGGCAGGCTCCTACGACGGCGAACAGTACCTTGAGGAAACCGCGGACAGCTACAAGCTGCTCGTCACGAGGGACGACCATCTGGCCGGCTTCATCCTGCTGGGCGATGTGGAGCGCGCGGGCATCTATACCTCGCTCATCCGCGAGCGCACCCCGCTTTCGTCCATCGATTTTGACCTGATCCGCGAAAAGCCGCAGCTCATGGCCTTCTCACAGACCGAGCGCGCCAAAAAACTGGGAGGTGTCCACGTATGGTAATCACGGCAAATACGACATACTATAAGCAGCTCAACGAGCAGATCCGCGCAAGCGGGGACGCCGAGATCACCATCCGGGAAATCTACGGCCAGCGCTACCTCGGCTGCGGCACGTCCGGCAAGACGCTCAAGCTCTACGGCACGCCGGGCAACGGCCTCGGGCAATACAACAACGGCTCGACCATCGAGGTGTTTGGCAACTGCCAGGAGGCGGTTGGCGACACCATGAACCACGGCGATATCATCATCCACGGCAACTGCGGCGATGCATGCGGATACGGCATGCGCGGCGGGCGCATCTTCATTGAGGGCGATATCGGCTACCGCGCCGGCATCCATATGAAGGCCTACATGGACAAAAGCCCGGTTCTCGTCGTCGGCGGCAAGGCCGGTTCCTTTCTCGGCGAATACCAGGCCGGCGGCCTGATCCTCGTGCTCGGCAGGGGCGCAAACGGCGCGTATCCGGTCAGCTTTTTCTGCGGCACCGGCATGCACGGCGGCAAGATCGTGCTGCGCTGCGACGAGGCGCCGGCCGGCCTGCCCCGGCAGGTGCTCGTGCGCGCCATGAACGAGGACGACCGGGCGGAAATCCGTCCGCAGGTGGAGGACTATTGTAAATTTTTTGGTGGAAATGCGGAAGAAATCCTGAACGAGCGCTTTTACGTATTGACGGCGAACCCGGAGGCGGGGTATAAACAATTATATACATTTGAATAAATTTCGTTGGAGGTAATTATGAGCACTTCGATCAGTGACGTTCTCGAATTCATGGAGGACAACGACGTCAAATTTATCCGCCTTGCATTTTGCGATATTTTCGGTCACCAGAAAAACATTTCCATTATGCCGGGCGAACTGATGCGCGCGTTTTCCGAAGGCATCTCCTTTGACGCATCCGCCCTGACCGGCTTCATGAACGTGGAGTCTTCCGATCTGCTGCTCTTCCCCGACCCCACGACCCTGTCTGTCCTGCCCTGGCGGCCGTCGACCGGGCGCGTGGTGCGCTTTTTCTGCGACATCCGTTATCCGGACGGCGCGCCCTTCGAAGGGGACGGCCGCCATCTGCTGCGCGAGGCGGTTGCAGCGGCCCGGGAAAAGGGGCTGAGCTGTATGCTCGGCACCGAATGCGAGTTCTATCTTTTCATGCAGGACGAGAACGGCCAGCCCACCCGCATCCCGCACGACCATGCATCGTATTTTGACGTGGCGCCGCTCGACCACGCCGAAAATGTGCGCCGCCAGATCTGCCTGACGCTCGAGGAAATGGGCATCCAGCCCGAGGCCTCCCATCATGAGCAGGGCCCGGGCCAGAACGAGATCGACTTCAAATACTCCAACGCCCTCCAGGCGGCCGACAACATGATCACCTTCAAATGGGTGGTCAAGACCATGGCCGGCTCGAGCGGCCTGTTTGCGTCCTTCCTGCCTAAGCCGCTCCCGGGCGAGCCGGGCAGCGGCCTGCATATCAACCTGTCCCTGTTCCGCGACGGCGAAAACATTTTCCGCGACCCGCACGTGGCGCATTCCAAGACCGCGGAATCCTTTATTGCGGGCGTTCTGGCCCACGCGCGCGAAATGAACCTGTTTTTCAACCCGCTCGTCAATTCCTATGAGCGCCTGGGCGAGTTCGAGGCGCCGCGGTACGTCACCTGGTCGCACCAGAACCGCTCCCCGCTCATCCGCATCCCGCTCGCGCACGGCCCGCACCGCCGCATGGAATACCGCGCGTCGGACGGCTCCCTCAACCCCTACCTGGCCTTTACCCTGCTCATCCGCGCCGGTTTGGAAGGCATTGAGAAAGAACTTGCGCTGCCCGCGCCCTGCAACCTCAACCTCTTTGCCGCGAGCGACGATGAGCTTGCGCGCTACGAAGCCCTGCCCGGCTCGCTCGGGGAGGCCATTCAGGCGACGCTGGACAGCGCCTTTGTGCGCTCGGTTCTCCCGCCCCGCACCTATGACAGCTACCTTGCCGCAAAGCAGCAGGAATGCGCGCAATATTCCCAATATCGCGACGCTCATTCCGCGGCATACAAGCTCTATTTTGAGCGCTATTGACGCTGCGGCAGGCTATCACGACATCCATGAGAGGGGGAAGTGCTTATGGAGCGTATCCTGATTGTCTCCGCGACCGAGAAAAGCGGCGTTATGCTGGCCCGCTTCCTGGCAGACTGCGGCGTACGCTGCCAGACGGCGATTGTGCCCACCGGGGTGGAGGCGCGCCGCCGCATTGCTTCATCCGAATTTGACCTGATCTTCATCAACGCGCCCCTGCCCGACGAATTCGGCGTGGAGTTCAGCCAGTACGCGGCCGGGCAGACCAGCGCAGGCGTCCTGCTGCTGGTGAAAGCCGAAATCGCGGACGACGTCGCCGCCAAAGTGGAACGCGACGGCGTGCTGGTGCTGTCCAAACCGCTCAGCCACGCCCTGATGGGGCAGGGCGTCCGCCTCGCGCAGGCGCTGCACAAGCGCGTCGAGGCGCTTGTGCGGGAAAACCGCAAGCTGCAAACACGCATCGAAGACCTCCGCCTGGTCAGCCGCGCCAAGTGCGTGCTGATTGAATGCGGCATGACCGAACCCGACGCGCACGCCTATATCGAAAAGCGCGCGATGGACACCCGGCAGTCCAAACGCGACGTGGCGCGCGAGCTGCTTCAGCTCCATGAAAACGATTTATAAATCACGCGGGCACGCGCCCGGACGCCGCAGGTCTGCGTTTTCCAGAAGCGCCGCCCCGCGGCGTTTGTGAGGGAAACTGCCCGGAAAGGAACCCAAATGACCAAATATATTTTCGTGACCGGCGGCGTGGTCTCCGGCCTTGGCAAAGGGATTACAGCCGCTTCGCTCGGCCGCCTGCTCAAAAGCCGCGGGCTGAAAGTCGCGGCGCAGAAGCTTGATCCCTATATCAATGTCGATCCGGGCACCATGAGCCCGTTCCAGCACGGTGAGGTCTTCGTCACCGAGGACGGCGCGGAAACCGACCTTGACCTCGGCCATTACGAGCGCTTTATCGACGAAGACCTGAACAAATACTCCAATCTGACCACCGGCAAAGTATACTGGAATGTCCTTAACAAAGAGCGCGCCGGGGAATATCTGGGCGAAACGGTGCAGGTTATCCCGCATATCACGGGCGAAATCAAGTCCTTTATCTATTCGGTCGGCAAAAAGACCGCCGCCGATGTGGTGATCACGGAAATCGGCGGCACTACCGGCGACATCGAATCCCAGCCCTTCCTCGAAGCCATCCGCCAGGTGGCCGCCGAGGTGGGCCGCCGCAACTGCCTATTTCTCCACGTGACGCTGGTGCCTTATATCTCGGGCTCGGACGAACCAAAGTCCAAACCCACGCAGCATTCGGTCAAAGAGCTGCGCGGCATGGGCATTCAGCCGGATATCATCGTGTGCCGCGTGGACCGTCCGCTGGACGAGGATGTGAAAGCCAAGATTTCGCTCTTCTGTAACGTCCGCCCGGACTGCGTCATCGAAAACCGCACCGTCCCGGTGCTATATCGCGCGCCGCTCATGCTCGAGGAGTGCCATCTGTCCGAGATCGTCTGCCGCGAGCTGTCGATGGATGCGGCCGAACCCAACCTGTCCGAATGGATGGACATGCTGGCGCGCATCGATGCGCGCGAGGGGCATGTCAAAATCGCGCTTGTCGGCAAATACGTCAGGCTGCATGACGCTTATCTGTCCGTTGCCGAGGCACTGCGCCACGCCGGCTACGAAATCGGCCGCTTTGTGGATATCGAGTGGGTCGATTCCGAGGAAATCAGCGACGCGACCGCGGACAAGCTGCTTTCCGGCATGGACGGCATCATCCTGCCGGGGGGCTTTGGTTCGCGCGGCGTGGAAGGCATGATCTGCGCGGCAAACTATGCGCGCGTGCGCGGCATCCCCTATTTCGGCATTTGCCTCGGCATGCAGATCGCAGTCATGGCTTATGCGCGCAGTGTGCTGGGCTGGCAGGACGCAAGTTCCTCGGAGTTTGACCCCGAAACCCCCTATCCGGTGATTGACCTGATGGCAAGCCAGCAGGGCGTCTCCAAAAAAGGCGGCACCATGCGTCTGGGCGCGTATCCCTGCAAGATCACACCGGGCACCATCATGGCGGAGGCTTACCAACGGGACACGATCACCGAGCGCCATCGCCACCGCTATGAGTTCAACAACGCCTATCGCGACCAGCTGGAGCAGGCCGGGCTGCTGGTTTCCGGCACTTCCCCCTCCGGCGAACTGGTCGAGACCGTGGAGTTGCCCGGCCATCCGTTCTATCTCGGCGTGCAGTTCCATCCGGAGTTCAAATCCCGCCCCAACCGTGCCCACCCACTGTTCCGCGCGTTCCTCGCTGCGGCGGCTGCACGGCAATAAGGCCATTCGCTCCGCCCTCTTCTTTTTTTACCACTCTTTCCAAAGCAGGCCTCTGGTTTCCGGGGGCCTGTGTTTTTTGCAGCGCTGCGCCCTGCTGGTTTTGCTTTTCTTCCGGTCGGCTTTGCCGCTCGGCAGATCGTCCGAAAACCATCCGAAAATGTGGTTTTTCCGATTGCTTTTTGGACAAAATTATAGTAAACTAATCATTGTATGACGTATATGACAGAACCTGCGCGATTTGGCCCAATTTCGTATCGTTTCCCGGCCCTTCTTTCGTGCATTATTTCGCTTGATATTTCATACCATTTCGGTGTATATTATACACAAAGAAACGCCATAAGGAGGCGAACATCTGACGATGAGCAGATTTGTCTATGCGGACAATGCGGCGACCACGCCCATGTCCGAATCCGTATATAACGCTATGAAGCCGTGGCTCACCGAGTTTTACGGCAACCCATCCTCGCTTTACCGCATCGGTAACCAGGCGCGCCGCGCCATGCAGGATGCACGCGCCAAGATCGCAAAGGCGCTGAACGCCGCCGCCCCATCCGAAATCGTGTTCACCGGCGGCGGCTCGCAGGCCGATAACCTTGCAATCCGCGGCTTTGTGAAGGGCGCTTCGGCAAAGGGCCGCAAGCACATCATCACCTCGCGCATCGAACATCACGCGGTGCTCTACACCTGCGAAGCGCTGGAGGACGAGGGCTTTACGGTCACCTACCTCGACGTGGACAAGCAGGGCCACGTCGATCTGGAGCAGCTCAAAAACGCCATTTCCGACGACACCGCTCTGGTCACCATTATGGCGGCGAACAACGAAATCGGCACCATCCAGGATCTTGCGGCCATCTCCGCCATCGCACACGCGCACGGCGCGGTGTTCCACACCGACGCAGTGCAGGCGGTCGGCCACATGCCGCTCGACGTGCAGGCCATGGGCATCGACATGCTCAGCCTGTCCGGCCACAAGTTCCGCGGCCCGAAGGGCGTCGGCGCGCTCTATGTCAAAAAAGGTATTGCCCTCAAGCCGCTTGTTTATGGCGGCGGTCAGGAGCGCGGCCTGTGCTCGGGTACCGAGAACGTTGCCGGCATGGTCGGCCTTGGCCAGGCAATTGAGGACGCGACGGGCGACAACCTCAGCCAAAAGATGAGCTATGTCAAAAAGCTCACCGATAAGCTGGTCAAGGGCGTGATGGAGAACGTCCCTTACACCCATTACACCGGCGACCCGGTGAACCGCCTGCCCGGCACGGCGTCCTTTGTCTTTGAGGCGGTCGAGGGCGAGGGCCTGATCCTCCGCCTGGACAACGCCGGTATCTGCGGCTCGACCGGCTCGGCCTGCTCCACCGGTTCGCTTGACCCGTCGCACGTGCTCATGGCCATCGGCCTGCCGCACGAAATCGCGCACGGTTCCCTGCGCCTCACCCTCGGCGAGCAGAACACCGAGGACGATGTGGATTACCTGATTGAAAAGGTCGTCGAAGTGGTTTCCGGCCTGCGCGCCATGAGCCCTGTCTGGGAAAACGGCAAGCCGAACCTGGCCGCCGCGCACGATCTGCACGCATAAACACAGAGGTTCGAAGACCGGGAAGCGGGTTTTGCCCCCTCTACGAACGGCTGTCTCTTTTGAGGATTTATCGATAGAAAGGAACTACTGTCATGGCTATGGAATACAGCGAAAAGGTCTATGACCATTTCACCAATCCCCGCAACGTGGGCGAGATCCCGGACGCGGACGGCGTCGGCGAGGTCGGCAACGCCAAGTGCGGCGATATTATGAAGATTTACCTCAAGGTGTCCGACGACGGCATCATTGAGGACGTCAAGTTTAAAACCTTCGGCTGCGGCGCAGCCATTGCCACCTCTTCGATGGCAACCGAGATGGTCAAGGGCAAGTCGATCGAGGATGCGCTCAAGCTGACCAATAAGGCTGTGGCCGAGGCGCTCGACGGCCTGCCGCCGGTCAAGATGCACTGCTCGGTGCTGGCGGAAGAAGCGCTTCGCAGCGCGATTGCGGACTATTACCGTAAGATGGGCAAAGATCCCGGCCCGATTCTGGGATGCAGCATGGACTGTGCGCATTGCCACGGCGAGCATTAATCTTCTCAAAAACGCATAGGATTAGGGCAGATTGAAAAATCTGCCCTTTTGGTATTTGTGTATGACGAAACGGAGTAATCATGCAAGATATAACATTTAGCATCACTCAAACCAGCGAATACCGGCAGCTTTACGACGGCCTGCGCGCCGGCCTGACGCCCGCGATGGCGGTCGGCCTGCCACCCGTGGTCAAGGCGCAGCTTGCGGCGGCGCTCCATCTCGAAACCGGACGCCCGGTGCTGCTGCTGACCGATGATGAGGGCGCAGCGCGCCGTTTGGCCGAGGATATCGCGGTTTTTGCCGGGAAAAACGTACTGCGCGTGCCCGAGCGCGATTTTGTCATGCTCGGCGTGGAATCTTCCTCGCGCCAGTATGAGCAGGCGCGCATCGCAGCGCTCTGGCAGCTGCTGGACGGCGTACCGCTCGCGGCCGGGTCGGCCGCCGCGCTCAGCCAGGCGTGTATTCCGCCGCAAACATTGAAGGCAGCTTCCTTTTCCCTCTCTGAGGGGGAGAACAAGCCGCTCGCGGACATCATTTCCGCGCTCGCCGCTGCGGGCTACCAGCGCTGCGTACAGGTGGAAGGCCCGGGTCAGTTTTCGGTGCGCGGCGGCATTCTCGACCTGTTCCCGCCGCAAGAGGCCGCGCCTGTGCGCGTGGAGTTCTGGGGGGATGACATCGACTCCATGGCGTATTTTGATGTCGGATCCCAGCGGCGCGGCGCGCGCGTGGAAGCGCTCACCTGCCTGCCCTGCATGGAAACCCTGCCGGGCATGGCAAAAGACGGCGTGGAAGGGCTATGCCGGCAGCTGCTCGCCACGCTGAAAACCCGCCGCAAAAAGCATCCCGACCTCGAACAGAATATTGGGCGCGATGTGGAGCGCCTGCGCGAAACCGGCGCGCTCCCGGCGGCGGACAAGTATTTGCCGCTGATCTATCCGGAGGGGGCGACCGCATTCGATTACCTACCATCGGACACGCTGATTCTGATCGACGATACCCCACGCCTGCGGGAAGCCTCCAAAGGCTTTGCAATGCGCATTGCGGGCGACATTGAGGCGCTCACCGAACGCGGCGAGCTGCCGCCATCCGAGGGATACGCGCTCACTTTTGCACAGCTTGTGGAAAAGCTGCGCGCATTCGCTGCCGTGCGTATGGATACCTTCCTCAATTCCGTGCCCGAACTCGCGCCGCAGACGCTCGTGAATTTCACAGTCACGCAGATGAACGCATATGGCGGCAGCTTGGACATGGCCGCCGCCGATATCGCCGCTTATATCCAGCAAGGCCGCGCGGTGGCGGTGCTGTGTGCGTCCGAGATGCGCTGCCGCGGCATGTACGAAGCGCTCGACCTGCACGGTGTCCCGGCCCGGCTCAGCCCCAAGCTGCCGCCCACAGGCCGGGTGCACATCATGGAGGGAAGCCTAAGCGCGGGGTTTGAATTCCCCTCCCTCGGCCTGACGGTGATTACCGAAGGCCAGATCCTTGCGCGGCAGGCGCGCAGCAAAACCAAACCCAAAAAATCAAACCGGGATCGCGTCAAAAGCTATACCGACCTGACTCCTGGGGATCTTGTCGTGCACGAGCACCATGGAATCGGGCGCTTTGTGGGCATGGAAAGCATTACAGTGGATGGCTCGGTGCGTGATTTTGTAAAAATTGCGTTCGCAGGCACCGATTTTCTCTATGTCCCGGCCACAAATCTCGACCTGATTTCCAAATACATTGGCGGCGGCAGCGATCCGGAAAAGACCCGCCTGAATAAGCTCGGCGGCACGGACTGGGCCAAGGCGCGCACCCGCGCCAAGGCGGCCGCCAAACAGCTGGCCGAAGGGCTTTTAAAGCTATATGCCGAGCGCGCCAAGCGCAAGGGCTTCGCCTTCCCGGCAGACGACGCATGGCAGCAGGAATTTGAAGAGTCTTTCCCCTACGACGAGACCGATGACCAGCTGCGCTGCGTGGCGGAAATCAAGGCAGACATGGAATCCGACCGGCCGATGGACCGCCTGCTGTGCGGCGACGTCGGCTTCGGCAAGACCGAAGTGGCCTTGCGCGCGGTGATGAAATGCGTCCTTGCCGGCAAGCAGGCGGCGATCCTGGTGCCGACCACCGTTCTGGCGCGCCAGCACTATCTGACCGCCAAGAGCCGCTTTGGGGGGTATCCGCTCAAAATTGAGCTGCTCAGCCGCTACAAAACCGGCTCTGAGCAGAAAAAAATCCTCGAGCAGCTCAAAACAGGCATGATCGATTTGATTATCGGCACGCACAAACTGTTTAACAAGAAGATTGCGTTTCATGACCTCGGCCTTCTCGTCATCGACGAAGAGCAGCGTTTTGGCGTCAGCCACAAGGAAACGCTCAAGGAAATGAGCAAGCAGGTGGACGTGCTCACGCTGTCCGCAACGCCCATTCCACGCACGCTCAACATGGCGCTGTCCGGCATCCGCGACATGTCGGCCATCGAAGAGCCGCCGCACGACCGCCACCCGGTGCAGACCTATGTGCTGGAATACAACGAACCGCTCGTGATCGACGCCATCCGGCGGGAGCTTGCGCGCGGCGGGCAGGTTTACTATCTGCACAACATTGTCGAATCCATCGACCACACGGCGGCGCGGCTGCAAAAGGAACTGCCCGACGCGCGCATCGGGGTCGCGCACGGCAAAATGGCCCAGCGCGAATTGACAAACGCGATGACCCAAATGGCGGACGGTGAAATCGACATCCTTGTGTGTACGACCATCATCGAAACCGGCATCGACATCCCAAACGCGAATACGCTGATTATCGAAAACGCGGATACCATGGGCCTTGCCCAGCTTCACCAGATTCGCGGCCGCGTCGGGCGCTCGTCCCGCCGCGCGTTCGCCTATCTGACCTACCGCCGCGGCCGCGTGCTCAGCGAAATTGCACAAAAACGTCTCAGCGCGGTGCGTGAATTTGCCGAGTTCGGTTCCGGCTTTAAAATTGCCATGCGCGACCTGGAAATCCGCGGCGCGGGCAACGTATTAGGCCCCGAGCAGTCGGGCCATATGATGAGCGTCGGCTATGACCTCTACCTCAAACTGCTCGAAGAAGCGGTCATGGAGGAAAAGGGCGAGACCCCGCCCCAGCGTGTCGAGTGCGCGGCCGACCTTACGCTGTCGGCCAACCTGCCGTCGGCTTATGTGTCCGATCCCGGCCAGCGCGTGGATCTATACCGCCGTATTGCGGCGATCCGGTCGGAGGACAGCCGCAGCGACCTTCTCGACGAACTGATCGACCGTTACGGCGAACCGCCGAAGGAGGCGGTTGCATTGCTGGATATCGCCCTGCTGCGCGCCGAAGCCTCGGCGGCGGGCGTGACCGAAATCAAGCAGGACAACGGCCGCCTTCTGCTGACTTTCCACCATGCGGATTTCCAGCGGCTGAGCATCCTGTGCGGCGACCCGGATTACAAAGGCCGCTTGCTGCTCAATGCAGGCAGCGAACCCTATATTTCCCTTCGCCTCAAACCCGGGGAAACCCCGCTCGCAATGGCGCGCGCGCTGGTTGGGAAATATGCATCCACCGCATCTGCGCAAACAGCATAGGCAGCGTTTCGTAAAATCCGGCCTCCCATGGCGCCGCAAAAAAATCCAATTTTTTTGGTATGATATATTGACAAGCGTGTTAGCCTATGCTAACATATATGTTGTCAGGGTGGTCTCTGTGCGGGAGGCCAACAGCCTTTGAGACGCCCCGTCATCTTTCTCTGTTTTACTCACCTCCTCTAAAAAAAGCGGCCCATTCGTTCCCGGGCCGCTTTTTTGCATGCAAAATACCAGCATATTCCGCAAGAATATTTTATGGAGTCAGTTTTGGCGCCGCACGATGGAATAATCATCGCCCGGCCGGAAATACGGACAGCTTTTGTAATGACCTTCCAAATACCGCGCCGCGACGTCCTCTTCCCACAGCATGGCGCAGGTAAATTCATCATATTCTTCGTCGTACTCGCCGTACATACATGCTTCACAGCGATCCTGCACGCGCGTCTCCCCCCTTCCCATGATGCGCGCAAAAGGGCTGGCCTGCGCCAGCCCTTTTGCTTTTATTCCTCTGTGGACGACGATGCGCCGCCCATCAAGTCGCTCAGCGACGGGGCCGCCGCATCCTCGCCAAGGATGTCGACAATGGTCAGATCCTCGTGCCCATCCGGATAGGAGACCTCCGCCTCATCGACCCACTGATTGAGCAGGCCGTTGATGCTTTCACCGGTCATCGCATAGATGACTGCGAGGCGTGCGTTCTGGTAGTCCTCCTCGGTCGCCGGGACGCGCTTAATGATATGCCAGCCAAAGCTGCTCTCAACCGGCGCGCTGACCTCATCAATCGCCAACGCGGTCGCACCCTCTGTGAACTCCGATACCATGTAACTGCCGTCGAGCGTCGCGCCGTCCTGATCGATCAGGTAACCCTCCGGGCTGGACTTCATGCCCGGATCCTCGCCATACTGCTCCATCAGCGCGTCGAAGTCCTCGCCGGCTGCCAGCTTGTCCTGTACTTCCTTCAGCGTCGCTTCCTTCGCCGCCAGGGCATCTCCGGTCAGCTTGTCGCCGTTCTCATCCGTATTCTTGATGAGGATGTGCTTGACGCGGAAATAGCTGTCGTTGAAGGTATCGCGGATCTCGTCCTCCGCCGGCGCCTTCTCGCCGCCTTCGCCAAAATAATAATCCTGGAGCGCCTCCATATAGTAGTCGCGCGCAATCAGGTTGCGGAACCCGCCCTCAGTCAGGCCAAGCATTTCCAGATATCCCTTGAAATCGGTGCCCTGCGCGGCCGCCACTTTACCAATCTGCTTCTGGAAGTTCTTATATTCCCAAGCCTTATCCGTGCCTAAGCGCAGACCGAGCTTGTCAAACTGCTCCTTGGCGATGCGGGCCACCATGCAAGCCTGATCGGCGCTGGCTACCAGCGCCTGCTCCGCGCCCTCCTGCATCGACCAGAGATACGGGCCCACGCCGTACATACTTTCCATCTGCGTCTTGGTATAGCTGAAAAACTGGGCGTATTCCCCCTTACGGACGTCCTGCCCATTGACAGTCATCATCACCGGGGCGTCCGCCGCTTCCTTGACCGCATAGGCCACCGAAGGCAGGCCAAGCTGCATGGTAGCGCCCAGGCATACCGCGGTCATTACCGCCGTTGCAGCGATGCGTTTTACGTAATTTTTCATAATCATTCTCCCAACCAGTCACTGTAAAATTGCCCGCAGGGCGTGAGGATTTCATGTTTTCGGCAAAAAATCAGCCGTACAACGGCTATTATAGCACCAATGCCGGGCAATTACAATCATTTTATCCGGATCTACACCAAACAAACAAAAAGCGCACGGCAAATTACCGTGCGCTTTGCTGTTCGCAAAAACTTAGAGCGCAGCCTTCGCCTTCTCCGTCAGGGCGGTGAAAGCAGCAGCGTCGCTCACTGCCAGATCAGCCAGCATCTTGCGGTTAATCTCGATGCCAGCCTTCTTCAGGCCGTTCATGAAGCGGCTGTAGTTCATGCCGTTAAGCTTGCAGGCTGCGGAAATACGGGTGATCCACAGGCGGCGGAAATCGCGCTTCTTGTGCTTACGGCCGATATAAGCGTACTTCAGGGACTTCATGACCGCCTGGTTGGCAGTTCTGAAGTGGGTGGATTTTGCACCAAAGTAGCCCTTTGCACGCTTCAGGATCTTCTTTCTTCTTTTGCGCGTCATCATTGCGCCCTTAACTCTAGCCATTTAAAAGCCTCCTATATGAAAGATATGTTTTACTTACTTGTACGGCAGCAGACGCTTGAGCTGCGCGACGTTGGTCGGATCCGCGAAGCCTTCCTTGCGGAGGTGGCGCTTGAGCTTGGTCGTCTTGCCGTGGCCGGTGAGCAGGTGGCGCTTGCCGACATGGGCGCGCTTGAACTTGCCGTTTTTCGTAACGGAAAATCTTTTCTTTGCACCGCTGTGCGTTTTAATCTTAGGCATGTTTTTGACTCCTCTCGTTTGCTTGGCCCGAGAAAGCGGGCGGAAATGATTTACTTATCTTTTTTCGGCGCCAGGAACATATGCATCTGGCGGCCTTCCAGCTTGGGGGCCTTCTCCACAGAGCCGACCTCGGTGCACAGTTCCGCAAAGCGCTGGAGCAATTCCAGACCGAGGGAGGAATGGGTCACCTCGCGGCCGCGGAAGCGGACCGAAACCTTGACCTTATCGCCGCCCTTCAAAAACTTGCATGCGTTCTTGACCTTGGTGTTCAGGTCGCCCACGTCGATGCCTGGGGTCAGGCGAATTTCCTTGATCTCCACGACACGCTGGTTTTTCCGCGCCTCTTTCTCACGCTTGGCCTGCTCAAAACGGAACTTGCCGTAATCCATGATACGGCAGACCGGCGGCTGCGCCTGCGGGGCGATCTTAACCAGATCCATGCCCTTCTGAATTGCGATTTCGAGCGCCTCCCTGGACGACACGATGCCAAGCTGGTCGCCGTTGTCGGCAATCAGACGGACTTCCTTATCGCGGATTTCTTCGTTGATCTGATGTTCCATGCTGCTAATGCGAAAGCACCTCCTAAACGGTATTCACGGGATGGATGCCCCGGGCAAAGCGCCCAAGGGACAAAAAAAGCGGACAGCCGCGCCGTCCGTTCACACAAAATGCGCACAAGGGAAGCCTTATGCTGCATATGTTAACCCGGTTGCGGCTGCGGCGGGTGAGGGCATACTTGCCCTGCTTTGTTTTACCTGCTTACTATA
>URFQ01000017.1 GCA_900547195.1 uncultured Butyricicoccus sp. | reverse complement strand
ATACTGTCTGACGGATGGAGTGTGCTTCAAAACGGATGGAGCCTTCTTTTACAGGCATTCCCGTACCAGAATCTGGCCCGGGATATAAACGTTTTCAGCCGGACGTTCATCCTGCATCAGATAGTCGATCAGAATGCGCACCGGCAGCTCGCCCTGCCGCACAGTGTCGCTGTTAATCGTACAGGTGACAATATTTTCCCGCAGCAGCTCCAGAATTTCCGGATAATCTTCAAAGCAGACCACTTTGAGCCTGCCGCCGCAGCCGGTTTCCCGAATAGCGCGCCCGACCTCGCGCACACCGCCGCCCACCACATACACGCCGCGCAGCTCCGGCTGCCGCCGGAGCAGTTCCAGCGTCATCTGGTAGGTCATGGCAGGGTCTTCCAGACTGGGTACGCTCTCCACAATGTGAATGCCCGGAAAATTCTCCGCCATATACCCCTGAAAGCCTGTCTCACGCACTTTCAGGAAATATGTGCCCGTGCGCATGGCTGAGGTGCTGGTGATCACCGCGATTTCACCCGCGCCGCCGAGAAATTCGCCCAGGATACGTCCGGCAATCCGGCTGGCCTTGGCCGCGTCCTCGCCGACATAGCACAGCCGCCCGGTGCCTTCAATATCGGTGTTGGTACACACGACCGGAATTCCGGCCGCGACCGCGCGGTTGACCGCCTCGCGGACGGAGTCTGCGGACAACGGGCTGAGGATGATGCCGTCCACCTGCCCCCGGATCGCGCATTCAATCTGTTCCAGCTGGGTTTCTACATCGCCATACGCGCAGGCATGATAATCGACCTGAATGTTGTACATATGCAGCGCGTCCACCGCTTTGCGGATGCCGCGCTCCATGAATGGCCGGGCGTCAACCTCGAGCAAAATAGCCGCGAGCCGGATCACGGCCGACTGCTTTTGCAGCGCACGGCCGACCGGGTTGGGCCGATAGCCGGTTTCGTCAATCACTGCCTGCACCCGCCGGCGCACCTCGTCGCTCACGCCCGGCCGCTTGTGCAGCACCTTGTCGACCGTCGAACGGTGCACCCCGGCGAGCGCCGCGATTTCTTTCAGGGTTACTCCCATTCTTGTTCTCCTTCTCGCATGGATCTTTTCCTATATCGTATCAAATTCTTCCGTTTTCGTCAACAAAGATACCCGCCTGCGCTTTTCTTTCCCGATAAAATAGCCCCCTGCACGGTTGCAGGGGGCTGTCGCCGCGTTCATATTTCAGCCGTGGGGGCTTAAAAATCAATGGTTGCCATGACTTCGGTGACTGCGGGCTTTGTGGAAATCAGGCCCTCGTCGTACATCCAGTCAATGTTCTCCTGCCAGCACTCCTCCGTCTGGCTGAGGAAAGGTGCGTCTGAGGTTTCCATCAGCGGGAGCAGGGTCTCCACGGACTTCTTTTCCACATCCGGATCCAACGGGAAGTTCGAAGCATCCTGATTGTCCAGCAGTACCTGAAGCACTGCGTCGGGCTCAGCCTTAAAATCGGCAAAGCCCTTCTGGCAGCCGCGCAGGAAAGCCGCAATTACCTCGGGTTCTTCCTCAATCATTTTGTCGCCGGCGAGGAAAATCCCTTCATAATACTGCGGTACACCGAAATCATCCGGGAAGAAATAATTGACCTCGAAGCCTTCCTTCTCCATCTGCGGCACCTCATGGTTGACCAGACAGCCGATGGTCGCGTCCACATTGCCGGTGGTCATGGCGGCCATCAGCTCAAAGCCTACATCGACCATTTTCACATCGGACGCATCCGCGCCGCTTGACTTCATAATGCTGCGGACAAGCGCCTCGGACAGTTCGGTGCCCGCGTAACCGATGGTCTTGCCGGCCAGGTCCTCCGGCCTCGTGATGTTCTTGTCTTTGAGGGACAGGATGATGTTCAGCGGCGCCTGCACAACCGCGCCGACCGACTTCACCGGCACATTCTGCTCCACGCGCGCCTGGATGACGTCCTGCTGGTAGTATAGGCCAATGTCGGCCTTGCCGGCCGCCACCATGCTCATCGCGTCGTTGACGCCCGCCGGGGACTGGATATTCACCGTCAGCCCCTCATCTGCAAAATAGCCCTTTTCCTCGGCCTCGTACAGGAATGCATGCAGCGCGTTCGGATACCAGTCGAGCACCACAGTCAGCTCGCGCAGTTGCTTGCCTTCGTCCAAAGAAGCGGCGGACCGGGCTGCATTGTCTGCCCCGCAGCCGGTCAGCAGCAGCGCGCCCGCTGCCAGCATTGCAAAAATTCTCTTTTTCATGGTTTCCTCCTTTTTGTAGAAAATTCAATTCTATCTTTACAGGTCCCCGCGCCAGGTGACAGCCTTTTTTTCGATGAGCGCCACAATCCAGACCGCCAGCATCGCCACGGCACTCAGCAATACGATGGGCGCGAACACGCCCGCGCCGTCCAGCTGGGTCATCATGCGGCGGCTGAAATAGCCAAGACCGGCCTGTGCGCCCAGCCATTCCCCAATGGCCGCGCCAATAATGGACAGCGGGATGGCCATTTTAATGGCTGAAAAGAAGTACGGCAGGCTGGCGGGCAGCTTAAGCCGCAGGAAGATTTCCTTTTTGCCTGCGCCGAAGGTGCGCAGCAGGTCGATCATATCCGTTTTCGCCGAGCGAAACCCGTCGAACACGGTAATCGCAATCGGAAAAAAGGTGATGAGCACCGTCACGAGCACCTTGCTCCAGATGGTATAGCCGAACCACAGCACAAACAGCGGCGCCAGCGCGGTGGTCGGGATGGTCTGGGAGGCGACGATGATCGGGTACAGCATCTTCTCAGCGGTCGGGAAAGCGTCCATGAGCACGGCCAGCAGCACGCCCAGCGCGATCGAAATGGCAAGGCCAATGCCGGTGCACAGCAGCGTCGCGGGCAGGTGGGCGGTCAGCAGCGGGCCGCGAAGCTCCCACAGGCGCTGGAGCACCTGCACCGGGGACGGCAGGATATACGCCGCGTCCATCCCCATCGCGCCGAGCTGCCAGGCCATCAACAGGGCAAACGTCAGGATCAGCGCCGGGAGATTGGCGTTCTTTTTCATAGCTGCGCCTCCCGTCTGAGCATGCTTATGAGCTGCTCCCTCAGGCTGAGCATGCTCGGATCGGTCAGGCAGGCGCGCGTGCGCGGATAGCCCGCCGGCACCTCAAACGAGACCAGCTTTTTGATCGGCGTATCCTCCACAACCAGCACTCGGCCGGACAGGAAGATAGCTTCCTCGACGTCGTGCGTAATGAACAGCACGGTCTTGTGGTCGCCCTCCCACTGGTCGAGCAGCCATTCCTGCATGGAGATACGGGTCAGAAAATCGAGGGCGGAAAACGGCTCGTCGAGCAGCAGCAGGTCGGAGCCGGTCAGCAGCGTGCGTGCAAAGGCCGCGCGCTGGCGCATACCGCCGGAAAGCTCGGCAGGCCGCTTGTCTCCCCAGCCGGCCAGGCCGACAACGTCAAGCGTGCCCGCGATGCGTTTGTCCATCTCGCCCTTCGAAACGCCGCCCTGGATCTCCATCGGAAGCCGCAGGTTGTCCGCGACCGTACGCCAAGGGAACAGCAGATCGCGCTGCGGCATGTAGCCGCAGTAGCCGCGGCGTTTGTCAATACTATGGCCGTTTACGAGAATATTGCCCGCTTTGCGCGGCAGCAGCTGGTTGACCAGCCGGAAGATGGTCGATTTGCCGCACCCGGACGGCCCGATGATGGACACGAACTCGCCCGGCTCCACGCGGAAGGAAAGCCCATCCACAATGTCAAAATCCTCGGCGTCATACTGAAAGGAGACGTTTTGAAACTCCAGCATGCTTACATCTCCATCCCCCACGCCATATCCCAGAACAGGCTCTCAAACCGTGAGCAGTCCACAAAAATCTCGACCAGACGCGCGATCTTTGCTTCCGGATAACCCTCTGCAAAGCGCTCCATCCACTCGATGAGCGCATCGTTCGCGGCGGCATAGCCCTCGGCGGCATACCCGCGCACCCATTCGCCGTAAAAATCGTGCTTTTCCGCGTCGGGATAGTGTGCCACGATCCATTTTGCGATATGCTCATAGCTGATCGCGCACGACAGCACGGCGGCCATAATCTCGGCCGGGCCTTCCTCGGCCGCGACCGCGCGCATATACGCGGTATAGGACTGGTTTTTCAGCGAAGGCCGGACGCGTTCGGCCTGCTCCCTGGAAATGCCGAGCCGCGCCATATAGCCCTTATGAATGTCCATCTCGCCGTTCAGGATGCTGTCCACATAGGACGCGAACGCGCGCATGGAGTCCGGTTCGCGGGCTTTGACCACGCCCTGCGCGAACACTTTGGCGTAGTCGAACAGGTACAGATAGTCCTGCAACAGATAGAATCTGAATTTTTCCACAGCAAGACTGCCGTCAGCCAGACCAAGGACAAAGGGATGCTTCACATAGCCTTCCCAGATATCCTTCGCGGCTTCCAGCATGCGCCGGGTTACTACTGCATTGTTTTTCAAGGTGGTACCCCCAATGAATGTTCCGGCGCTGACGGCCACAGGCCGACAGCATTATTTAAAGAATTTGGACGTTCAGCGCGTCCAGCGCATCGTCCGTCAACAGGCTGACCGCATCAATCAGCCGGGTGCGGAAGGAGGCGGTGCCCTCCATCGCTTCACGCACCCGCCGATACGCCAGTTCCCCGCAGACGTCCATCACGCCGGCCGCCGCGACCGCAGACTCGAAAATCCGCTCCGGATTTGCACCGCAATAGGCCGCTGTCAGGGCGGTGAGCATGCACCCTGCGCCCGTGATGCGGCTCATCATCTCGCAGCCGCCGCGCACCACTGCCGTGCGGCGGCCGTCTGAAATGAGGTCGATTTCCCCGGTCAGAACCACGGCCGCACCCGTCCTGCGGCTAAACGCGCGCACCATGGAAACGGCGGAATCAAGGTTTTCCTCGGTTACTTTGTCGATCGCGTTGACCTCCACGCCCTGCGTCGTCTCGCTGCCCACGGCGAGCGCCCGGATTTCGGACGCATTGCCGCGGATGACCGCCATCTGCACTTCGTGCAGCAGGCGGCGGCTGGTCTCGCCGCGCAGAAAAGACGCGCCCGCCGCGACCGGATCCATCACGACTGGATGGCCGAGCGCATTGGCCTTTTTCCCGGCCAGCAACATGGCTTCCTGTGCGCGCAGCGCGCCGAGATTGAGCACAAGCGCCTGGCTCAGCGCCGTGATCTCCTCAACCTCCCGCTCGTCCTGCGCCATGGTCGGCGCGCCGTAAGCGGCCAGAATGATGTTCGCGCAGTCGTTGACGGTTACATTGTTCGTGATCGTGTGAATGAGCGGCCGCACCTCGCGGGTACGCGCCACGATTTGCTTCAGAATCTCAATCACCGCAGCGAACCCTCCAGCCGGCCAAGCGCGCCCGTGCGCCCCAAAGCCGCCAGCACCGTTACCGAAACCGCCGCGCCGACCGCGGTCGAAACGAGGAAGGACGGCACAAAGGTGAACAGCGCGGCCGCACGGTTGTTCAGCAGGAACGCCGCAACCGGATAGGAAGCCATGGCCCCCAGAACGCCGGTGCCGAATACCTCGCCCGCATAAGCGGCGGGCAGGCGCGGACATACCTTATAAGCCAGGCCGCACAGCAGCGCGCCGATCATGGAGCCCGGAAACGCCAGCAGGCTGCCGAGACCCAGCAGATTCCGGATGAGCGCGGCTGCAAAGCCGATTCCCAGCGCATAGCCGGGGCCGAGCAGCACGCCCGCCACGACGTTCACCATATGCTGCACCGGCGAACATTTTGCACCGAGCACCGGGATAGAAAACAGGCTGCCGGCCACAGCCACCGCGACCAGCACGCCCGCCATCGTCAGCTTGCGGGTAGATTTACCTTTCATGTCAAGCCTCCGGGAAAATGCGGCAAAAATGATTGAGCGGGCCGCAGCCGTTGCCGATGGCGAGCGAATGCTCAATCGCGTCGGTCACATACGCCTTGGCGCGCCTGACAGCCTCCGGGATGTCGCAGCCGAGCGCCAGGTTGGATGCAATGGCGGACGACAGCGTGCAGCCGGTTCCGTGTGTATTCTTCGTGTGGATACGTTTGGTCTCAAAGCGGTAGAACCGCTCCCCGTCGTAAAGGATATCGAGCGCGTTGCCGATGGCGTGGCCACCCTTGACAAGCGCCCCTTTGCAGCCCATTGCGCAGATTTTGCGCGCGGCCTCCTCCATGTCCTCCGCGCATTCGATCTTGATCCCCGTGATGCATTCGGCCTCCGGGATATTCGGGGTGAGCACATCCGCAAGCGGCAGCACATGCTCGATCAGCGCGCCGACCGCGTCGGGCTTCATGAGCGGGCAGCCGTTCTTTGCGTACATCACCGGATCGATGACGACGTGGCGCGGCTGGTACTGCCGCAGCTTGCCCGCAACCGCCTGCATGCAGGCGGGGGTGGACAGCATGCCGATCTTAACCGCGTCCGGGACAATGTCCTCGAATACCGCGTCGATCTGCTTTTCAATCATTTCCGGGCGGATGTCCTGAATATCGATGACGCGCGCGGTGTTTTCGGCCACAACCGACACGATAACGCTCATGCCGAATACGCCGTGCGCCGACATGGTTTTCAGGTCGGCCTGTACGCCCGCGCCGCCCGAACAGTCCGAACCCGCGATGGTAAGTACTTTTTTGATCATCATTTCCTCCTTTTTTGCTGCAACGCAAAAAGGACATCCCGTTCGGGATGTCCTGAAATTCCTGGCGCTCCGCGCATGCGCGCGGGATCTTGAAACCGGTCGCTTCCCTACGTTGGCATTATCCAAATCAGGTAAGGTCGAGGGGATACGCCCCTCCTCTCAGCCTCCCGGTGGAAGCTCCCTTGCACGGAGTATCGTATCATTATGAACGGAATTTGTCAAGGCGGCAAGCGAAAACTTTCCGCTTTTTATGCCATATTCGCGCCAACGAGCAGCCCCAAAAACGCAAGCACGAAAATCGTCCCCACCAGAGCCAGGAGGTTCAAAACAGGCACTGTCCTGCCCTTCAGCAGCTTTTGCAGCACCCCAAACAGGGCAAACCCCAAAATCCCGCCGGCTGTGTTCAGCAGCAGGTCGGTAACGTCGCTGCCGCCGACTGCCAGAATATACTGCGCAGCCTCATAGGCGAGGCTTACGCCCAAAACCGGCACGGCTTTTTTCAGCCAGTCCCCTTGTCCGCCCAACATACAAAGGTACACGCCAAACGGTACGAAAACCGCCACGTTCAGCAGCATTTCCGATACATCGATCCGCCCATTCACGACCAGCGCGCCGCCGAAGGGAATCAGGTTCACATGCCGGTAGTGCGCAAATTCGGAAAAATCGAGCTGCATCTTAAATACAATGATCCAAGTCAGAACAATCAGATACGCCGCCAGCAATCCGACTGTCAGGCTTTTTTGTTTTTGCATTCTCCACATCTGCCTTTCTTCTTTTTTCCATCGTGGACTTGCCGCCTGTTTTCAGTGTAGCACACACTCCTGAGCGGTGCAATCCCATTTTCTCTTGCATTTTGTTACCGAAAGCCTTACCATAAGACTAACGATTTTCAAGGAGGATTTGAACATGATTCGCAGAAAAGAAGAAATGAAATCCTATGACCGCCCGGAAATGAAGGGCGGCGCGGGCAAGGCGGTGATGACCGACCTGCTGGACGCATCGGAAATGATGGGCAAAGGCCGCCTGTTCAGCATCATTACACTCGAACCCGGCTGTTCCATCGGCAGCCATATGCACGAGGGCGAGGCCGAAATCTTCTATATTCTTGAAGGCGAAGCCACCGCGCATGACAACGGCGCAGAAGCCGTTTTAAAAGCCGGCGACCTGCTCTACACCGGCGACGGCGACGCCCATGACGTGCGCAACGACGGCCCTTCCACGATGCGGCTTCTGGCGCTGATCCTCTACAAATAATGCAGAACACCACACTGTGCTATCTCGAGCGGGACGGGCAATATTTGATGCTCCACCGCGTCAAAAAAGCGCATGATGCAAACAAAGACAAATGGATTGGCGTGGGCGGCAAGTTCGAGGACGGGGAAAGCCCGGAGGACTGCGTGCTGCGCGAGGTGCGCGAGGAAACCGGCCTCACCCTGACCGACTACCGCTACCGCGGGCTGGTGACGTTCGTATCGGACCGCTGGCCGGCCGAATACATGCACCTGTTCACCGCCGACGGCTGGACGGGCGAAATGGCCGCCTGCGACGAGGGGGAACTGGTCTGGGTGGACAAAGCCCGCATCCCATCCCTGCCCGTCTGGGCGGGCGACAAGCTGTTTTTCCGTCTGCTCGAGGAAAACGTCCCTTTCTTCTCACTGAAACTGGTCTACAAAGGCGAAACGCTGACAGGCGCTGTGCTGAATGGCACGCCTCTTCCGAATCTTTCATTTAAGGAGCAAGCACTATGACGGAAACCGAAAAAATGCAGGCCGGCCTGCTGTATGACGCCAATTACAACGCGCAGCTTTTGCAGGCGCGCATCCGCTGCAAAGAGCTTTGCTATGATTTTAACCGGCTGCGTCCCGCGCAGGAAGCCGAGCAGCAGGCATTGATGCGCCGTCTGCTGGGCCGGACCGGCGAGCGTTTTTCCATCCTCGCGCCGTTCTGGTGCGACTATGGCAGCAATATCGAAATTGGCGAGGATTTTTTCGCCAACCATAACTGCGTGATTCTGGACGGCGCCAGGGTCACCTTCGGCGACCATGTGTTCATTGCCCCAAACTGCGGCTTTTATACAGCCGGGCATCCGCTGGATGCGGAACGCCGCAACCAGGGGCTGGAATACGCCCATCCCATCACGGTCGGGGACAACGTGTGGTTTGGCGCAGGCGTGCAGGTCATGCCCGGCGTAACTATTGGCGACGGCACGGTCATCGGCGCGGGCAGCATTGTCACGCGGGATATTCCAGCCGGGGTCGTGGCGGCAGGAAACCCCTGCCGGGTGCTCCGTGCTATCACGCAGGCCGACCGGCATGCATATAAGGAGAACCGGCAATGTTCTTTTTGATGGGCATCTACCCCGAGGAAAAGCAGCTGGAATTTACCCAGACCGCCATATGTCCGGCCTGCGGTCGGCTCGGCCGGTTGGAGGTATCCCGCACCTGTTCCTGTCTGAGTTTGTTCTTCCTTCCAGTGTGGCGCTGGGGCCGGCAATATCGTGCGCACATGGGCTGCTGCGGGGCGGTTTACGCCCTTTCCCCGGAAAAAGGCCGGGAGATTGAGCGGAATCCCTCCAGCGTGACTCTCACCCCGGATGATCTCACGCCGCTTTCCGGCCCACGGAATACGACGCGCCACTGCCCGGCCTGCGGGTTTATTTCTTATGATTCAAGCTTTACCTTCTGCCCCAAATGCGGGCGCCGGATGGAGTAAAAAACAGGAGTCCAGCCTCAGAGGAAGCCATTTCGGCTTCCTCTTTTTTGTTTTCGTGGTTTTTACACCCTGTCCATAATTTTACGGGAAGGATTCACAAAATATTCACATACGCCCCTTGACTTCTCGGCTCCATGGTGGTAAATTATGCTTAGCACTCAGAGAGGAAGAGTGCTAAACGAAAGGAGTGCTCCAACATGGAGCTTTCAGAACGCAAAAAACAGATCCTGAAAGCCATCATCGGCGACTACATCCGCACCGCCGAACCGGTCGGCTCCAAGACGCTGGCGGCACGGCCGGAACTTCGATTTTCCTCCGCCACCATCCGCAATGAGATGAGCGAACTGGAGGATATGGGTTATCTGGAAAAACCGCATACCTCAGCCGGGCGCATCCCTTCCCCTGCCGGATACCGGCTGTATGTCGACGAGCTGATGGGCACGGACGAACCCACCGAAGGAAGCGACGAAACTGCGCTCGAGCAAATGCGCGGCAAGGTGCGCGAACTGGATCGTTTGGTGCAGGAAGCCGGCCGCTTGGTATCCACGCTGACCGATTATGCGTCGGTCGCCGTGACCCCGTATATGAACCATACGGTGCTCAAGCAATTCGAAATTGTCTCGGTGGATCACGTAACTTTCGTCATCGTGGTGGTCACTGACGCGGGCGTGGTCAAAAGCAAGCTGGTGCACACCGCGGCCGAGGTTTCCAAAGAAGAATCGGAGCTGCTGACCTATGTGCTTAATCAAACGCTCACCGGCCTTTCGCTCGACCAGATCACTGCGGAACGCTTTGACGTCGTGCGCCGCGCCGCCGGGCTGACCGCCCTGCTCGCACCGGTTGCCGAATACATTGCGGAACTGATTGAAGAACTGGGCAGCCAGAAAGTGTATCTGGAAGGGGCAAGCAAGCTGCTGCGCTTTCCGGAATATCACGACACCCGCAAGGCGCAGGCGCTGCTCGATTACATCACCGATGACAAGCATCTGGTTCCTGTGCGACGAAATATTGATGGCATTGAATTTTTTATTGGCCCGGAAAACGGGGAAAACCCCCTTTCGGACGCTTCGATGATCTACGCCAAATATGATATCGGCGCCATCGGCCAAGGCATGATCGGCATTGTCGGGCCGACCCGCATGGACTATAAGCACCTTTCCGCACGGCTCAGCCGGTTTGCCAAAGGGCTGAACAAGCTGATTGCGGATACTTTCCTGGATGAAAACAAATAATTAAGGATGATAGAGTATGGAACAGAACAAAACCCCCACGGAAGAGACGGAAGTAAAGCAGCCGGAGGCCGAAGCGGTGGAAGAAACCGCGGCAGAAACCGAAACCGTTTCCGAAGCCAGCGACGCAATCGCCGATTTGCAGGCGAAACTGGATGCGCTCAATGACAAACATCTTCGCATGGCCGCTGAATACGACAACTTCCGCAAGCGCAGCCAGCGCGAGCGAGAAGCCATACACGCCGAAGCAGTTGCCTATACGGTGAAAGCGCTGCTCCCGACCTACGACAATCTGGAGCGTGCGTTGAAAGCGGAAACCGCGGACGCCGAATACAAAAAAGGCGTGGAACTGACCATGACCCAGCTGGTGGAAAGCCTTAAGGGCATCGGCGTGGAAAAGATTGCCGCCGAACCTGGCACGGCCTTTGACCCCAACCTCATGAATGCGGTCATGCACATCGAAAACGAAGAACTGGGCGAAAACGTGATCGCGGAGGTTTTCCAGCAGGGCTTCCAGATCGGTGACAAGGTCATCCGCCACGCGATGGTCCAGGTCGCCAATTAAGCCAACAAATCATAGTATATAAAGGAGTTTATTATCATGGGCAAGATCATTGGTATCGACTTAGGTACAACCAATAGCTGTGTCGCTGTTATGGAAGGCGGCGAGGCAGTCGTTATCGCAAACGCAGAAGGCGCACGCACCACCCCGTCTGTCGTTGCATTTTCCAAGAACGGCGAACGCATGGTCGGCCAGGTTGCAAAGCGCCAGGCTGTGACCAACGCAGACCGCACAATCATTTCCATCAAGCGTAAGATGGGTTCGGATTACCGCGTCGCGATTGATGACAAGAAGTTTTCCCCGCAGGAAGTTTCCGCGATGATCCTTCAAAAGCTGAAGGCCGACGCAGAGGCGTACATCGGCTCCACCGTCACCCAGGCGGTCATCACCGTCCCGGCTTACTTCACCGACTCCCAGCGTCAGGCGACCAAGGACGCGGGCAAGATCGCGGGCCTCGACGTGCTGCGCATCATCAACGAGCCGACCGCGGCCGCCCTGGCTTACGGCGTTGACAAGGAGACCGAGCAGAAGGTCATGGTTTACGACCTTGGCGGCGGCACTTTCGACGTTTCCATCCTCGACATTGGCGACGGCGTTTTGGAAGTTCTGGCCACCGCGGGCAACAACCACCTCGGCGGCGACGATTTTGACCAGCGTGTCATGGACTGGATGGTCAAGGAGTTTAAGAACACGGAAGGCATCGACCTTTCGGGCGATAAGATGGCGATGCAGCGCCTGAAGGAAGCGGCTGAAAAGGCCAAGATTGAGCTGTCCGGCATGACCTCGACCTCGATCAACCAGCCGTACATCACGGCGGACGCCACCGGCCCGAAGCACCTTGAACTGACCCTGACCCGCGCAAAGTTCAACGAACTGACCGCCGACCTCGTCGAGGCTACGATGGGGCCGGTCCGTCAGGCCATGAGCGACGCCGGCCTGCAGCCGGGCGATTTGGCCAAGGTTCTGCTCGTCGGCGGTTCCTCCCGTATCCCGGCCGTTCAGGAAGCGGTCAAGAATATCACCGGCAAGGATGGCTTCAAGGGCATCAACCCGGACGAATGTGTTGCCATCGGCGCAGCCATTCAGGGCGGCGTCCTCGGCGGCGAAGTCAAGGACGTTCTGCTGCTGGACGTTACCCCGCTGTCCCTCGGCATTGAGACCCTTGGCGGCGTCTGCACCAAGCTGATCGAGCGCAACACCACCATTCCGACCAAGAAGAGCCAGATTTTCTCCACCGCGGCCGACAACCAGCCTTCGGTTGAGATCCACGTCCTTCAGGGCGAGCGCGAGATGGCGGCGGGCAACAAGACCCTCGGCCGCTTCAACCTCGACGGCATCGCTCCGGCTCCGCGCGGCGTTCCGCAGATTGAGGTCACTTTCGACATTGATGCAAACGGCATTGTCAACGTTTCTGCAAAGGATCTCGGCACCGGCAAGGAGCAGAAGATTACCATCACCGCATCCACCAATCTGAGCCAGGACGAAATCGACAAGGCCATGCACGAGGCCGAGCAGTTCGCGGCCGAAGACAAAAAGCGCAAGGAAGAAGTCGAGGCCCGCAACAACGCCGAGCAGCTGGTCTTCCAGTCCGAAAAGGCGCTCGCTGATCTGGGCGACAAGGTTTCCGCCGATGAAAAGGGCGCGGTCGAGGCAGAGATCAATAAGGTCAAGGAAGCGCTGAAGGGCACCGACACCGAAATGATCAAGATGGCTGCCGACGGCCTGTCCAAGAAGTTCGGCGAAATTGCGCAGAAGGTCTACGCGCAGCAGGCGCCGCAGGGCGATCCGAACATGGGCGGCCAGCAGGGCTTCCAGGGCGGCGCGCAGCAGTCCGGCCCGCAGGGCGACTTCGTAGACGCAGACTTTACCGAAGTCAAGGAAGACGACAAGAAGTAATTGATTGCACTCCCGTAGGGCGGGACGCTCCCGGCATAACGCCGCGGCGGCGTCGCGCCCTACGCGAGTGTTATCCACAACATCCCCCTTTTCAAAGAGGTTGAGTAAGCTATGGCAGACAAAAGAGACTATTATGAGGTGCTTGGCGTACAGAAAGGCGCGTCCGACGATGAAATCAAGAAGGCGCACCGCAAACTTGCAAAAAAGTACCATCCCGATTTAAACAAAGACAATCCGGAGGCCGAGGAAAAATTCAAAGAGGTCAACGAAGCGTATGAGGTACTTTCCGATAAAGACAAGCGCGCAAAGTATGACCAGTTCGGCTTCGCCGGTGTCGATCCGAGCTATGGCGGCGGTCAGGGCGGCTACGGCGGCGGCTTTGGCGGCTTTGACATGGGCGACCTGGGCGATATCTTCGGCTCGTTCTTTGGCGGCGGCTTTGGTTCGTCTGGCCGTTCGCGCCGCAATGCACCGCAGCGCGGCCAGACCATTCAAAAGCGCGTGATGCTGTCCTTCGAGGAAGCGGCCTTCGGCTGCGACAAGGAGATCACCATAGAACGTACCGAGACGTGTGACGAATGCGGCGGCACGGGCGCCGCCAAAGGCACGTCCGCGGAAACCTGTTCAAACTGCCGCGGCACCGGCAGCGTGACCCAGACCCAGCGCACCCCGCTCGGCATGTTCCAAACCCAGACGGCCTGTCCAAACTGCCGCGGCACCGGCAAAATCATCAGGACGCCGTGCGCAACATGCGGCGGCGCAGGCCGCGTGCAGAAGTCCCGCACGCTTAAGGTCAGCATCCCGGCCGGTATCGACGACGGGCAATCCATTCAGCTGCGCGGCCAGGGCGGCGCGGGCGCAAACGGCGGCCCGGCGGGCGATGTCATTGTAACCATCTCCATCCGTCCGCATCCGCTCTTCACCCGGGAAGGTTCGGACGTCATCTGCGAGATGCCGGTATCCTTTGCCCAAGCGGCGCTTGGCGACACCCTGCAAGTGCCGACTATTGACGGCAAGATCGAATATACCATGCCGGAAGGCACCCAGCCGGGCACGGTGTTCCGCATGCGCGGTAAAGGCATCCAGAATGTGAATGGCCGCGGGCGCGGCGACCAGTATGTCCGTATCAATATTGAGGTTCCCAAAAACCTCACCGGCAGGCAGAAGGAACTGCTGCGCGAATTCGAAAACTCCACGACCGATGAAAACCAGCAGCAACGCAAGAGCTTCTGGGATAAGGTCAAGGACGCATTTAAGGGCGAGTAAAAAACGGCGCAGGCGGGAAACCCGTCTGCGCTGTTTTTTTCGGATTACATAAGCATGAGAACGGTACCTCCTGTGATGCAGAGCGCGCCAACAATGGTCTTTGCGGTAAGCTGCTCATGCAGGAACACGGCAGCCAGTACCAGCGTAACCACAATGCTGAGTTTGTCCACCGGGACAACCTTGGAAACGTCACCAAGCTGCAACGCTTTGTAATAACACAGCCATGACGCACCGGTCGCAAGGCCGGACAGGATTAAAAACAGCCAGCTTCGCCGGCTGATGGCAAACACTCCGCCCTGTGCATTTGTCAAGAACACCACTCCCCACGCCATCACAACCACAACCACAGTACGAATCGCGGTCGCAAGGTTGGAATTCACGCCATGGATTCCAACTTTAGCCAGAACAGAGGTCAGCGCCGCGAACACGGCCGACAAGACCGCCAACAAAAGCCACATTTTCTTTTCGCCTGCTTTCCAAATTCATTTGGTTTTATTATAGCATAAAAGACGGATATTCACCTGTATCCGGGTGGGCAGTTCTGAAATTTTACAAGGAGCAGCCAGCGCCGGATTGCCTCTTGTCGCGCCGTACGCCGTTTGCTATAATAAAGGGTAGAAAAATATAAGGAGCCCGCTTATGCCTATCAAAATTGCCGACAGCCTTCCGGCGCGCGCTGTGCTGGAAAGCGAAAATATATTTGTCATGACCGAGCATCGCGCGCTGACACAGGACATCCGCCCGCTGCGCATTGGCCTGCTCAACCTCATGCCGCTCAAAATTGTGACCGAAACCCAAATCCTGCGGTGCCTGTCCAATACACCGCTTCAGATTGAAATCGACCTCCTCCAAACCGAAACCTATCAGTCTACCCACACGCCGGAGGATCATCTTCTGACCTTTTACCGCACCTTTGACGAAATCCGTGACAAAAAGTATGACGGCTTCATCATCACCGGCGCACCCGTTGAGCTGATGGAGTTTGAGGATGTGGATTATTGGCAGGAAGTCTGCGAAATCATGGAATGGACCAAGACCCATGTGCATTCCACCCTGCATATCTGCTGGGGCGCGCAGGCTGGCCTGTACTATCATTACGGCGTCCCGAAGTACGAACTGCCCGAGAAAATGAGCGGTGTCTTTGCGCACAATGTGCTCGCGCCCAAAGAAAACCTGTTCCGCGGCTTTAATGACATATTTAACGCACCGCATTCGCGTCATACTGAGGTGCGGGAAGAAGATATCCGGAAAAATCCTCTTTTGCGCGTACTTTCCACCTCCGACGAAGCCGGTGTGTACATTGTAGAAGCCAAATATGGCCGCCAGATTTTCGTGCTCGGGCATTCTGAATATGACCGTGATACGCTGAAGGCCGAATATATCCGCGACAAAGGCCGCGGCCTAAACCCTGTTGTTCCCCGCCATTATTTTCCCGACAATGACCCAACGCGGGAGCCTGTGATGACTTGGCGCGCGCATGGACATCTGCTTTATACCAACTGGCTCAACTATTATGTTTATCAAACCACGCCGTACTTCATTGAAAACCTATAAATTGTACGAAATCCGGCGCCGCAGCAATCCGCCGCGGCGCCTTTTGGGGCCTTAAGGTTGTGCGTCCCCTCCATTTTTTCTCTGAAACTTCTTGCACATTTATGAATACTATTGTATAATAATTATGTCTTATTCGTTTTGTCCCTGGGACAACTCGATCGGACCGCCAGATGAAATCCTCTGATACACAGCGGACGAATGGCACTCTGGAGACGCCTGCGCGCAGCAGGGGCCGAAGGGGCAAGCGCTTTTGCGCGAATCTCTCAGGCAAAAGGACAGAGCCAATTAGATTGCCGGTCAAGGATGACCGGTAAGCTCTTTTCTTTTGTGAGTGGGAGTGATCCCACTCTTTTTCTTTACAAAATAAATGGAAGGGAAGGCACATATTCATATGGGAACATTTGTAGGCTTCGTCAAGTGGCTGGACGATGCAATCTGGGGCATCCCGATGATTGTCCTGCTGTTCGGTACGCATTTGTTTATGACGGTCCGCACCGGCTTTATCCAGCGCAAAACCTTCACAGGGATCAAACTGTCGCTCACCAAAGACCCGGATTCGCCCGGCGACGTCAGCCAGTTCCAGGCGCTGACAACTGCCCTGGCCTCGACGATCGGCACCGGCAACATCGTCGGCGTCGGAACCGCGGTCTTTCTCGGCGGTCCGGGGGCAGTGCTCTGGTGCTGGCTGACGGGTGTGTTCGGCATTGCCACCAAGTATTCCGAAAGCCTGATCGCAGTCAAATACCGCGTGCAGACGAGGGACGGCCGCATGCAGGGCGGCGCCATGTATGCACTGGAACGCGGCCTTGGCATGAAATGGCTGGGCGTCATTTTCGCCGCCTTTGCCCTGCTCGCTTCGTTCGGCATCGGCTGCGGCACGCAGATCAATGCAATTGCCGAAATTATTGAAAACAATGTCCCGCTGGCCATCCCGCGCATCGCCATCGGCGTATTCTTCGGCATTATTACCGCGATTGTCATCATCGGCGGCATTAAGTCCATCGCTACCGTATGTGAAAAGCTGGTTCCGTTCATGGCAGTGTTCTATGTGATCGGCTGCATCATCATTCTGTTTATCAACTACGACTTCATCCTCCCCGCCCTGTCCGCCATTGTAACACTCGCATTCAAGCCCGGCGCGGTGGCCGGCGGCCTGGCCGGCGGCGGCATCCGCCTGGCCATGCAGTATGGTATCGCGCGCGGCCTGTTCTCCAATGAATCCGGTATGGGTTCGGCCCCGCTGGTCGCCTCTGCCGCGCAGACCCGCAACCCGGTGCGCCAGGCGCTCGTCTCCTCGACCGGCACCTTCTGGGACACGGTTGTTGTCTGCCTGATGACCGGCCTTGTGCTCGTCACCACCATAATGAAAAATCCGCAGATCAATATGGATCAGATTGAAAACGGCGGCCAGATGACCACCGCTGCATTCAGCCAGATTCCGTTGCTTGGGTCTTTCATTCTTGTGATCGGCATCATTACATTCGCCTATTCGACCATCCTCGGTTGGTCGTACTACGGCGAACGCTGTTGCGAGTATCTGTTCGGTTCCAGGGGCATGCTGCCGTACAAAATCATTTTCATTGCCATTGTTGTAATCGGTCCTGTGCTGTCGCTTGACCTGGTATGGAAAATTTCCGATATCCTCAACGCACTGATGGCAATCCCCAACCTTGTTGCTGTCCTGCTGCTTTCGGGTGTGATTGCAAAGGATACCAGGCATTATCTGAACAACCTCGACAAAAAAGATGACACCAAAATCCCAATCATTCATCGGTAACTTGCAGGCCCGCCGCCGGCGGGCTTGTTTTTTTGCAGCGCAGCATGTATAATGGTATCACGAATTCCAAAAATGAGGTGCAGCTATGCCGTATATTGCAGTCAATGTCAGCCGTGTGCTGAACGAACAGGAAAAAGAAGCGATCAAAACCGGGCTGGGCGAAAAGATCGGCGTCATCCCAGGCAAGGTGGAAAAGAGCCTGATGGTCGACATTGCAGACGGCCGCTCGCTGTATTATGGCGGCAAAGCATGCGACGGCGCCTATCTGGATGTCAAAATTTTCGGCGCCGCGGCCCCGGAGCATAAAAAAGCGTTTATGGAAGCGGCTTTTGATGTGATGGAGCAGGCCGGGATTTCCAAAAAGAATGTGTATATCACCCTGTCCGAGTTTCTGAACTGGGGCGTAAACGGTACCATGGTGTAAGCGCCATGTTGTTTGATACGCATGCGCACTACGACGACGCCCGGTTTGATCATGACCGCGACGGGCTGCTCGCGTCCATGCCCGCGAACGGCGTTGGGCTGATCCTCAACCCGGGCTGTGATCTGGGAACCAGCCGCAAGGCGCTCAGCTACGCCGAGCGCTTTTCGCACGTTTATGCCGCGGTGGGCATCCACCCGGAAAACATGGAAGGCGTCGATTTGGAGCGCGACCTGCCGGTGCTTGAAGCGCTGGCGCAGTCCTCGCCCCGCGTGCGCGCCATCGGAGAAATCGGTCTGGACTATTACTGGGTCAAGGAACCGGAGGAGCGCCGCTTTCAGGCGGAAGTGTTCCGCGCGCAGATGCGGCTGGCTGGGCGTCTGGGACTGCCGGTCATCATCCACGACCGCGAAGCTCATCTGGACAGCCTGACAATCGCAGAGCAGTATCCGGGCGTGCGCGGCGTGTTCCACTGCTACTCCGGCTCGGTGGACTTTGCCATGCGCCTGTTGGAGCTTGGCTATCTGCTGTCCTTCACGGGCGTGTTGACCTACAAAAATGCAAAAAAGGCCTCCGAGGTCGTGCGCGCGGCGCCGCTCGACCGTCTGATGATCGAGACCGACGCGCCCTATATGGCACCCGAACCGTTCCGCGGCAAGCGCAATTCCTCGCTCTATGTTTACCGCATGGCGGAAGCCATTGCGCAGATCAAAGATGTACCGCTCGAGCAGGTGATCGAGCAAACCACGGAAAACGGCAAGCGTCTCTTTGGCATTGCATAAAGAAGACCCCTTGGCGGGAATTCTATCCGTCAAGGGGCTTCGTTTGCTCATTTTAAAGAATCATCAGTTCCTTGGGCGCTTCGGTAAGGTTCCGGCAGGAACCCCCGGTCAGATACAGCATGTCCTCGATCCGCACGCCGAATTTCCCCGGCAGATAGATCCCAGGCTCGGCTGTGAGCACCACGCCCTCGTCCAGCGGCCTGTCCCAGCGCGGCGACGCAGTCGGTTCCTCATGGATGAACAGCCCCACGCCATGGCCGAAACCGTGGCCGAAGCAGTCCCCGTAGCCCGCGCCTTCGATGAGGTCGCGGCCGGCTTTGTCAATCGCAGCCCCGGTTACGCCCGGCTTTGCCGCCGCAATACCGGCCTTTTGGGCGCGCAGCACAATGTCATACACCGCCGCCATTTCGTCGGTCGCGTAGCCGACCGCAACCGTGCGCGTCATATCCGAGCAGTAACCGTTCACGATGCAGCCAAAATCCATGGTGACAAAATCGCCTTCGGCAACCGGCTTGTCACCGGGCACGCCATGCGGCCTCGACGAGTTCGCGCCCGATACGACGATCGGATCAAACGACATATTTTCCGCGCCGTACAGCAGCATCAAATAGGTCAGCTTGGCCGCAATCTGCTTTTCGGTCGCGCCCGGGCGGATATCGCCGAGCACCTCAAGGAATGCGCGCTCCGCGATGCGCTGCGCAGCCACAATGTTTTGCAATTCCGCTTCGGTTTTCACCATGCGCAGACGGTTCATCATGCCGTTCATCGGCACGGTTTTCGCGGTCAGGCTGTCCTGCCAGCGCGTAAACTCCGCAAAGGTCAGGGTATCGTCCTCCAGCGCAATGGTTTTTGCATGGTCATCTGCGATCAACGCATTTACCACTGCCGCATAGGACGCTCCCTTTGCCGGCTCCCGCACGTCAAACCCCTGGATGGTTGCCCGTGCAGCTTCAATGTAGCGGAAATCGGTGAAAAATACCGCGCGTTTTTCCGAAATATAGGCCACGCCCGCGGTCGAATGGAAACCGGTCGCATACCGCCGGTTCCGTTCCCCCGTCAGCAGCACGGCGTCCGCGCCAAGGCCGCGCATGGCGCGGCGAATGTTTGCAATCATGCTAAAATCCCCTTCAATGCGTCCACAGCGAGCAGGTAGCTATTCTTGCCAAAGCCCGCGATCACGCCCGCGCACACAGCGGAAATCGTCGAATGATGGCGGAACTCTTCGCGCGCGTGGACGTTTGACATGTGCACCTCAATGCAAGGCAGACGGGTCGCCGCCAGCGCGTCGCGGATGGCGTAGCTGTAATGGGTGTATGCGCCCGCGTTGATGATGATGCCGTCGCAGTTGTCAATGGCCTCATGGATGCGGTCGATGATCGCGCCCTCTGAGTTGGACTGGAACACCACGCACTGCCAGCCGTACGCTTCGCACTTGCGCACCACTTCTTCATTGATGGCGGCCAGTGAATCGCGGCCATAAATCCCCGGCTCACGGTTGCCGGTCAGGTTGATATTCGGGCCATGGATGAGGGATATTTTTTTCATTTTGCTCTCCTTACCTGTCGCGCCCACAGGGCGAAATCATTTCTTTGTGCAATATTATAGCACCTTTCGGATGTTTTGCCAACGGGAATCCTTTTTCCGAAAGGCATGCCAGACAAAGAATACAAAATATGTTTGTTTTTCTCCCCTTTCGGCGCACACTTTTCACAAATTGTATTTTTTGCAGAAAAAGTCGCGCGGATTAAGAAGGGTTTTCCCCTATTTCCCGCGTATTAGTTATCAGAAGATGATTTCGCCTGGGTGGGGAGGGATTCTTAATATGACGATCCGTGAACGAATCGAAGCGCAGGAAACGCAAACGCTATGCGGCTGGGCGACGCGCTCCGCCGCCTCCAGAGGACGGGAGCGGCCCTTGGCCGCCTGCCCGAACCGCACCTGTTTCCAGCGTGACCGCGACCGCATCATCCATTCCAAGGCGTTTCGCCGCCTGTCCAACAAGACGCAGGTATTCATCTCCCCGGAGGGCGACCACTACCGCGCCCGCCTGACCCATACCCTCGAAGTTGCGCAGATTGGGCGTACCATTGCGCGCGCCCTGCGCCTGAACGAAGACCTGACCGAAGCCATTGCCCTCGGCCACGACCTCGGGCATACGCCTTTTGGCCACGCGGGCGAATCCGCACTGAACGAAGTCTGCCCGGAGGGCTTCCGCCACAACGAACAGAGCCTGCGCATGGTCGACCGCATCGAGCCGCTCGACCTGACCGCCGAGGTGCGCGATGGTATTGTGCATCACACAGGCGGTGCGCAGGCCGCGACGCCGGAAGGGCGAATTATCCATTTTGCCGACCGCATCGCCTACATCAACCACGATATCGACGACGCGATTCGCGGCGGCCTGATGCGCCGGGAGGATATCCCCCAGCCGCTGCGCAGCACGCTCGGCGAGACCCATGGCCGGCGTATCGATACGCTTGTAACGGCGATGATCGATTACGGGGAGCGGGAACGGGAAATTGGCATGGACGCGGAGATCCTGGACGCCATGCTGGAGCTGCGGAAGTTTATGTTCTCCCATGTCTACACGGGCACGGCTGCCCAGACCGAGGAAGAGCGCGCCCGCAGCATGCTTAAATCGCTTTATCTTTATTTTTTCGACCATATCGACGAGCTTCCGGCCGATTACCGCCGCCTGATCGACGACGGCGACAGCCGCGCGCGGGTAGCGTGCGACTACATCGCCTGCATGACCGACCGGTACTCGATTGCAACTTACAAACGCCTGTTTATTCCGAAAAGCTGGAATAAGCTTCAGGAGTAACGTATTTTTCGCAGAAGGAGGGGTAAAATGGCGTTTGACCAGTCTTTTTTGGACGAGCTGACCGCGCGCAGCGATATTGTGGACGTGGTTTCCCACTATGTGCAGCTCAAGCGCAGCGGCGCAAATTATTTTGGGCTTTGCCCCTTCCACAATGAGAAATCCGGATCGTTTTCGGTCTCTCCGGACAAACAGATTTTTTACTGCTTTGGCTGCCATGCCGGCGGCGGCGTGATTTCCTTTATCATGCGCGCCGAGGGTCTGGAATTCCCGGATGCGGTTGCGTTTTTGGCGAAACAGTGCAACCTCCCCATCCCGGAGGACAAGCGCGACCCACAGGCTGGACGCAGGCGCGAACGTCTGCTGAACCTCATGCGTGACGCGGCACGGTTTTACTACGCCGAGCTTTGGAAGCCGGAGAACGAGAAGGTACAGCAGTATTTTGCAAAGCGTGGGCTGCGGCGCAAAACCATGAACAATTTCGGCCTCGGCTATGCGCCCGATTCCTTTTTCGCAACCATGGACGCGATGCAGGCCAAGGGCTATACCAAAGACGAGCTGCTCGCCTGCGGCCTTGCCGCGCGAAGCGAAAAAGGCAACCTGTATGATAAATTCCGGAACCGCGTCATGTTCCCCATCTTCGACCAGCGCGGGAATGTGATCGCGTTTGGCGGGCGCGTGATGGATGACTCCAAGCCCAAGTACCTCAACTCCCCGGAAACCACGATTTTCCACAAGGGACGGAACCTTTTCGCGCTCAACCTGGCCCGCAAGACGAAAAACGATTACTTTATCCTGGCCGAGGGCTATATGGACGTCATTGCGCTGCATCAGGCCGGATTTGATTCGGCGGTGGCCTCGCTCGGCACAGCCCTCACCGACGAACAGGCGCGCATCATTGCGCGGCACACCAAAAACATCGTGATTTCCTACGACGCGGATGGAGCCGGACAGGCTGCGTCCCAACGCGCCATCGACATTCTCAAAAAGGCCGACCTCACGGTCAAGGTGCTCAAAATCCCGGGCGCCAAGGATCCGGACGAGTTCATCCGTGAAAAGGGGCCGGATGCGTTCCGCCGCCTGATTGAGCGCAGCGAGAACCACAACGCCTTCCGTCTGGAAGCGATTGCCGCGAAGTATGACCTCGAAGAGGACGAGCAGCGCATAGAGTTTTTGCGCGACGCGGCGCGCATGCTTGCGACCATTGACACGGAAATCGAACGGGAAATCTATACGGGCCGCGCCGCACAGATGGCGGACGTGAGCCGGGACGCGATGGACGTCGAAGTCAAGCGCGCGCTGGCCATCCGGCGCAAACAGCAGAAAACCGCCCAGCACCGTGAGATCCGCGCGCCCGCACAGGCGGCGCAGCCCAAGGATCGCGCCCTGCACTATCCGGATATCGTCTCCGCGCGCGCGGAAGAGGGCATTTTAGCGCTGATTTTCAATGAAAATACATTACTTTCCTATCTAGCGGACAAAATAACGCCGCAGGATTTCACCGCGCCTGTGCTGCGCAAAATCTTTGCGCACGCAAACAGCCTGTATGACGGCGGCCGGCCGGTTACGGTCGCGGCCTTCGAGGGCTATTTGGAACCAAACGAGCTGTCGCTGCTCGCCCGCATTGCGGACATGCCCGTCCCGGCCGAACGGGAGCGAGCCCTCGACGATTACATACGGAAAATCCGGGGCGAAGCCCTGCGCCGCGGCACACCGCCGCAGGCCGCCCCCGACATCGACCCGCTTCTGGCCAAGGCAAAACTCAAAGCAAAGAAATAATTGGAGGTAACAGAATATGACACAGAGTGCAGAACAGCAGATGCAGGTAATCCGTGACCTTCTCGCCCTTGGCAAGAAGAATGGCAAACTGACGCTGAAGGAAATTGCGGATGCGCTGAGCGCTGTTGAATTAGAAACCGAGGACATCGATAGGCTGTACGAAACACTGGAACACGAAGGCATCGAGATCGAGGGCGGCGATGTGCTCGAGACCCCGATGGGCAGTGAAGAAGATGATTTTGAAGCGTCTGAGGTGGAAGAGGTTTCGGAAGAGGAACTGGTGGACACCTCCGCGCTTGCCGAGGGCTTCGCCATTGACGACCCGGTGCGCATGTATTTGAAGGAAATCGGCAAGGTTGACCTGCTCTCCCCGGAGGAGGAGATTGAGCTGGCCAAGAAAATCATGGCAGGGGTCGCCGCCGCCGAAAATATGAACGAATACGAGAACGTGGGCGAGAAGTCGGCTGTCCGCGCCGACGAGATTGTCGAATGGAACAAGGCCATCAAGGCAGGTGACCGCGCTAAAAAGCGTCTGGCAGAGGCCAACCTGCGTCTGGTTGTTTCCATCGCAAAACGCTATGTCGGCCGCGGCATGCTGTTCCTTGACCTGATCCAGGAGGGCAATCTCGGCCTCATCAAGGCGGTGGAGAAATTTGACTATACCAAGGGTTACAAGTTCTCGACCTATGCGACCTGGTGGATTCGCCAAGCGATCACCCGCGCCATTGCCGACCAGGCGCGCACCATCCGCATCCCGGTGCACATGGTCGAAACCATTAACAAAGTCATCCGTGTGTCCCGCCAGCTGCTGCAGGAGCTGGGGCACGACCCTTCCCCGGAAGAAATTGCAGCCGAGATGAGCATGCCGGTTGACCGTGTGCGCGATATCCTCAAGATTGCGCAGGAGCCGGTTTCTCTCGAGACCCCGATCGGCGAGGAGGAGGACAGCCATCTTGGCGACTTCATCCCGGATGATGACGCGCCGGAACCCGCAGAAGCAGCCTCCTTTATGCTGCTGAAGGAGCAGCTTGTCGAGGTGCTCAAGACTCTGACCCCGCGCGAGGAAAAAGTGCTGCGCCTGCGCTTCGGCATCGACGACGGCCATACCCGCACGCTGGAGGAAGTTGGCAAAGAATTTAACGTCACCCGCGAGCGCATTCGTCAGATCGAGGCGAAGGCGCTGCGCAAGCTGCGCCACCCGTCCCGCTCCAAAAAGCTGAAGGATTTCCTCAACTAACAGCCCAATCATCCATTTTTGCAAGGAAGCAGCCGTCCCCGCTGGGGACGGCTCGTTTTTCGTTTTCCGGAGGCTCTGTTATGAACAAAAAAACCAAAGCAATTCTCCTGATTCTATCGTCCGCGTTCTGCTTTGCGCTGATGAACACCTTTGTCCGTCTTTCAGGCGACATCCCGTCGGTGCAGAAAAGTTTTTTCCGCAATTTGGTCGCGTTTTTCTTTGCCCTGATCGTGCTGATCCGTTCTGGGGAACCTATACGCATTTCCAAACGCAACCTGCCCTTCTATCTCATCCGTTCGGGCATGGGAACGCTTGGAATTCTGTGCAACTTTTATGCTGTGGATCACCTTTTGCTCTCGGACGCCTCCATGCTCAATAAGCTCTCCCCGTTTTTCTCCATCCTCTTTTCGTTCCTTTTCCTGAAGGAACGTGTGAAACCTGTGCAGGTTCTCGGCATTCTCGCGGCATTCGGCGGCGCGCTGCTCATCATCAAACCCGGATTTTCCGCGGACGCCTTCCCTGCGCTGATCGGCATGCTCGGCGGCTTCAGTGCAGGGGCGGCATACACCGCGGTGCGCTATCTCGGCCAGCGCGGCGAGCACGGGCCGGTAATTGTCCTGTTCTTTTCCGGCTTCTCCTGCCTGGCCGTTCTGCCGGCGCTTTTGTTGGGTTACGCGCCCATGTCCGGCTACCAGCTTGCAATGCTTCTGCTCGCAGGCCTTGCCGCCGCAGGCGGGCAGTTTTCCATCACAGCCGCCTACTCCAATGCCCCGGCGCGTGAAATTTCCGTTTATGATTACACGCAGGTCATTTTCGCCGCCCTGCTTGGGTTCTTCTTCTTTCAGCAGGTCCCGGATCTGTGGAGCGTTCTTGGCTATGGAATCATCTGCGGCGTTTCCGTACTGATGTTCCTTTACAACCGGCGCGCAGAGGCTTAATGCATGTGAAACGGTTCTGCATATTTATACGCCGTTTTTTGATTCTCTGGTCGGAATATGAATTTTCATGAGGCAATGACGGTGAAATATTCATCCGGATTGGGCAAAATTTTTTCTTGACAGCCCCGCTTCCCGGTGCTAAAATAAACGCAAGTTCAAAAACCGTTGATGCGGAGATCAAGACAGCCGTGCACGTACAGAGAGCCTGGGAAGCTGAGAGCCGGGCCGAACGCAAGCTGTTAAATGGACCGCGGAGGGCGCAGTCAAAGGCTTCGGCCGAGTATTCTGCGACGTGGGGGCATACGTCAGTTGCCGGGGATATGCTGGTATCCCGCAAAGCGCACAGGTTTGCCTGTGAATCAAGGTGGCACCGCGGGTGCTTGAAATGAAATGTTTCGGCCCGTCCTTGACTGTGGTATTGTCATACCCATGTCAGGGACGGGTCTTTTGTTTGTTTTGAGGAGGTTTTGCAATGTTTCCATCGTTCGAACAGGCCAAAAAACTGGCCGCGCAGGGCTATCGGCGCATCCCGGTCAGCCGCGAAATGTACGCGGACCGTTTCACGCCAACCGAGGTCATGCGCACATTAAAACATGTCAGCCGCC
Source organism: uncultured Butyricicoccus sp. (assembly GCA_900547195.1). Taxonomy (GTDB): domain Bacteria; phylum Bacillota; class Clostridia; order Oscillospirales; family Butyricicoccaceae; genus Butyricicoccus_B. The sequence continues at coordinate 11,196 of URFQ01000017.1, read as the reverse complement.
ACTGCTACATGCTGGAAAGCGCCGAGGACGCCCGGCAGTGGGGACGGTACACCTTCCTCGGGTTCGACCCCTCGGCAGAGCTGACGTGCAAGGGCGGCAAACTCCGCATCCGCGCAGGCGCGGAGTTCACCGAACAAGTCTCCCACCCCGGGGCGGCGATCCGCCGCCTGCTCGACGAAAACCGCAGCCCCAAAATTGAGGGGATGCCGCCTTTTACCGGCGGCCTGGTCGGTTATTTCTCCTACTCGTACATTGGCTATGCCGAACCCACGCTGAACCTCACCCACGAGGACGGCGCATTTCAGGACGTCGACCTGATGCTGTTTGACAAGGTGATTGCTTTTGATCATCTGCGGCAGAAAATTATCCTGATTGCCGGCGCGCGGGCGGACGAGATTGAAACCAGCTACAACAAAGCCGCTTATGAGCTGGAGCAGCTGGCGAACCTGATCCGCTCGGGCGTCAAACACGAACCGCAGCCGCCGCACCTCAAAACCCCGCTGCTCCCCTTGTTCACCCGCGAAGAATACGGCGGCATGATCCGCAAGGCGCAGCACTATATCCACGAAGGCGATATCTTTCAGGTTGTGCTGTCCAATCCGCTCGAAGCCGAGATGGACGGCAGCCTGTTCGACGTGTACCGCGTTTTGCGCACAACCAATCCGTCGCCCTATATGTTCTATTTTTCGAGCGACGACATCGAAATCGCGGGCGCATCGCCCGAAACGCTCGCCAAGCTCGAGGACGGCAAGCTGTTTACCTTCCCGCTCGCGGGTACCCGTCCCCGCGGCAAGACTGCCGCGGAGGATAAAGCGCTCGAAGCCGAGCTTCTCACGGACGAAAAGGAGCTTGCCGAGCACAACATGCTGGTCGATTTGGGGCGCAACGACATTGGCCGCATCAGCCGTCTGGGTACGGTGCAGGTGGAAAAATACCTGGAAATCGAGCGCTTTTCGCATGTCATGCACATTGGCTCGACCGTCACCGGACAGATCCGGGAGGATCGGGATGCGGTGGACGCCGTGGACTCCATCCTCCCGGCCGGCACATTGTCCGGCGCGCCCAAGCTGCGCGCCTGCGAGATCATTGACGAGCTGGAGGGGCGCGAACGCGGTATTTACGGCGGCGCAATCGGCTATCTTGATTTTACTGGCAACCTTGACACCTGCATCGCCATTCGGCTGGCTTACAAGAAAAACGGCAAGGTCTGCGTCCGCTCAGGCGCGGGCATCGTCGCCGACAGCGTGCCGGACAACGAATATCAGGAGTGCATCAACAAGGCGGCGGCGGTTGTCCGCGCCATCGAAACCGCACAGGGAGGCATCGACACATGATTCTGCTCATCGACAACTACGACAGCTTTTCCTACAACCTTTACCAGCTCATCGGCGCGGTCGACCCGGACATCCGGGTCATCCGAAACGACGCGATAACCATCCTGGAAATGGAAGCCCTGGCGCCGGAGGCCATCTTCCTCTCCCCCGGCCCGGGCAAGCCGGCGGATGCGGGCGTCTGCGTGGAAGCGGTGAAATATTTCGCCGGGAAGATTCCCATCTTCGGGGTATGCCTTGGCCATCAGGCGATCTGCGAAGCCTTTGGCGCGACCGTGTCCTATGCATCCCGCCTGATGCACGGTAAAACGTCGGCCGCGCATCTGGATACCACCACCCGCCTGTTTTCCGGGATGCGGGAAAGCATTCAGGTCGCGCGGTATCATTCGCTGGCAGCCGTGCGGGACACCCTTCCCGACTGCCTGCGCGTGACCGCCGAAACCGGGGACGGTGAAATCATGGCGGTCGAACACACGCAATACCCGGTTTACGGCGTCCAGTTCCATCCGGAATCGGTGATGACGCCGGACGGAATTTCTATCATCAAAAATTTTCTGGAGGGATGCAGCCATGATTAAAGACGCAATTCTGGCACTGAACAAAAAGGAAAACCTCAGCTATGAAACCGCACAGGCGGTCATGGACGAAATCATGAGCGGGCAGGCCAGCCCGGTACAGATGTCCTCCTACCTGACCGCGCTTGCCATGAAGGGAGAAACCATTGACGAAATCACCGGTTCGGCGGCCGGGATGCGCGCCCACTGCATTAAGCTGCTGCACGATATGGACGTACTCGAAATCGTCGGCACGGGCGGCGACGGCGCCAATTCCTTCAACATTTCCACCACTTCTTCCCTTGTCATCTCCGCAGCCGGCGTGCCGGTCGCAAAACACGGCAACCGTGCCGCCTCCTCCAAGTGCGGCGCGGCGGACGTGCTCGAGGCGCTGGGCGTTCAGATCGCCCTCTCTCCGGAAAAGAGCGCGAAAATTCTCAAAAAAATCAATATCTGCTTCCTATTCGCACAGAATTACCACATTGCGATGAAATATGTGGCCCCCATCCGTAAGGAACTCGGCATCCGCACCGTGTTCAATATTCTCGGGCCCCTCTCCAATCCGGCGGGCGCGAACATGGAACTGATGGGCGTGTACGACGCCTCGCTGGTCGAGCCGCTTGCACATGTCATGCACAAACTGGGCGTCACCCGCGGCATGGTGGTTTACGGGGAGGATAAACTGGACGAGATCTCCATGAGCGCGCCAACTTCTGTCTGTGAGATTACGGCGGACGGCGGCTACCGCTCCTATGTCGTTACCCCCGAACAGTTCGGCTATACCCGCTGCAACAAGTCCGACCTGCTCGGCGGCTCCCCTGCGGAAAACGCGGAGATTACCCGCGCCATCCTGTCCGGCAAAGAGCACGGGGCAAAGCGTCAGGCGGTTTGCCTGAACGCCGGCGCGGCCCTCTACCTCGCCGGCAAATCGGGTACGCTGGAGGCCGGCGTCCGCCTTGCGGAAAACCTGATTGACAGCGGCGCGGCCATGCGGCAGCTGGAACGGTTTATTGCGGAGAGCAACGCATGAACATCCTGGAACAAATTGCGCAAAAGACGCGCGAGCGGGTACAGCGCGATCAGCAAACGCTTCCCCTTGCCGTGCTGAAAGAGCAATGCATCGCGGGCGGCAGGGCCGAAGGCGCGGCCTTTGTCCGCGCTTTGAAGGCGCCCGGCATGCGCTTTATCTGTGAAATCAAAAAGGCCAGCCCCTCCAAGGGGGTCATTGATCCGACGTTTGATTATCTTTCCATCGCCCACGCTTACGAAGAAGCGGGCGCGGACTGCATTTCCTGCCTGACCGAGCCGCACTGGTTTCTGGGCTCGGATCCAGTTTTTCTGGAAATCCGGCAGGCGGTAAAAACGCCCATGCTCCGCAAGGATTTCACGGTGGATGAATATCAGATCTACCAGGCCAAACAGATGGGGGCAAACGCCGTGCTCCTGATCTGCGCCCTTCTGGACACCGCCAAGCTTGCGCGATATCTGGAACTCTGCGATGCGCTCGGTCTCGCCGCGTTGGTCGAAACCCACAACGCCGGGGAGATCGAATCCGCGGTTGCCGCGGGCGCGGCGCTTATCGGCGTCAACAACCGCAACCTAAAGGATTTTTCGGTGGACTTCACCAATGCGGCGCGTCTGCGCGACCGCATCCCGTCCGGGGCGGTGTACGTCGCGGAGAGCGGCGTCCATTCCCCGGAAGATGTTGCCGCGCTGCACGCCATTGGCGCGGATGCGGTGCTGATCGGTGAGATGCTGATGCGTGCGCCCGACAAAGGCGCGCTGCTCGCCGCCCTGCGGGAGGCTGCAAGATGAAGGTGAAGATTTGCGGGCTGAGCCGCCCGGCGGATATCGATGCCGTCAATGCCGCCCGGCCCGACTACTGCGGCTTTGTCGTGAACGTTCCAAAAAGCCACCGCAGCGTGACCCCTCAAGTATTGCGCTGCCTGCGCAAAGCGCTTGAACCCGGCATTGCCCCCGTGGGCGTGTTTGTGGACGAACCGCCGGAAACTGTTGCCGCGCTGTTAAACGACGGTACGCTTGCCGCCGCGCAGCTCCACGGGCACGAGGATTCCGCCTATCTGGCCGCGCTGCGGGCGCTGACCACGGGGCCGGTCTGGCAGGCGTTCCAGGTGCGGACGCCGGAGGATGTGCGCCGTGCGAACGAAAGCGCCGCCGACCTTGTCCTGCTCGACGCCGGGCAGGGCGCAGGCAAAGCGTTCGATTGGGCGCTGCTGCACGCCGTCACCCGTCCGTTTGCCCTTGCAGGCGGGCTGAATCTCGATAACATACCGGCTGCCATGCAGACCGGCGCGGTGCTGCTGGATGTGTCAAGCGGCGCGGAAACCGAAAGAAAGAAAGATTTTTACAAAATACAGGCCATTGTGGCCATGATCAGGGGGGACTGACTATGTCAAAGGGACGCTTCGGCATCCATGGCGGGCAATACATGCCTGAAACGCTGATGAATGCCGTCATCGAACTGGAAGAAGCCTATTATCATTACAAAAACGATCCGCAGTTCAACGCCGAACTGACCGATCTGCTGAACAACTATGCGGGCCGTCCATCCGAACTGTACTATGCCGCGCGCATGACAAAGAACCTCGGCGGCGCGAAGATCTATCTCAAACGCGAGGATATGAACCACACCGGTTCCCATAAGATTAACAATGTGCTCGGCCAAGTGCTGCTTGCCAAAAAAATGGGTAAAACCCGCGTCATTGCAGAAACCGGCGCAGGGCAGCACGGCGTGGCAACCGCAACCGCCGCCGCGCTGATGGATATGGAGTGCGAGGTGTTCATGGGCAAGGAGGACACCGAGCGGCAGGCGCTCAACGTCTACCGCATGCGCCTGCTGGGCGCCAAGGTACACGCGGTGGAGAGCGGCACCGGCACGCTCAAGGACGCGGTTTCCGAGACCATGCGCGAATGGACCTCCCGCATTGCGGACACCCATTACGTGCTTGGTTCGGTCATGGGGCCGCATCCCTTTCCGACGATTGTCCGCGATTTCCAGGCGGTCATTTCCAGGGAAATCAAGGAGCAGCTCATGGCCAGAGAAGGCCGCCTGCCGGACGCGGTGCTCGCATGTGTCGGCGGCGGTTCGAATGCCATCGGCGCCTTCTATCACTTCCTGGAAGACAAGGGCGTGCGCCTGATCGGCTGCGAGGCGGCGGGCCGCGGCGTGGATACCCTCGAAACCGCTGCAACCATTGCCACCGGCCGCCTTGGAATATTCCACGGCATGAAGTCCTACTTTTGCCAGGATGCATATGGACAGATCGCGCCGGTTTACTCGATTTCGGCCGGTCTGGACTATCCAGGCATCGGCCCCGAACATGCCCACCTGCACGATATCGGCCGCGCCGAGTATGTGCCGGTCACGGACGGGCAGGCCGTGGATGCATTCGAGTATCTCAGCCGTATCGAAGGGATTATACCGGCCATTGAATCCGCCCATGCCGTCGCGCACGCCATGAAGCTCGCGCCCACGATGTCCAGGGATCAGATTATGGTCATCAACATTTCCGGCCGCGGCGACAAGGACTGCGCGGCCATTGCACGCTATCGCGGGGAGGACATCCATGAGTAACATTAAAACCGCCTTCCGGAACGGCAAGGCTTTTATTCCCTTTGTCACCTGCGGCGACCCATCGCTGGAGGTGACCGAGCAGCTTGTCTATGCCATGGCAGACGCGGGCGCGGATCTCATTGAACTGGGCATCCCCTTCTCCGACCCGACTGCCGAGGGCCCGGTGATTCAGGCGGCAAACGTCCGCGCGCTGGCCGGCGGCGTGACGACCGATAAAATTTTTGAAATGGTGCGCCGCATCCGGCAGAAAACCGGCATCCCCATGGTATTCATGACCTATGCGAATGTGGTGTTTTCCTATGGCAGCGAACGCTTTTTAAAAACCGCGGCAGAGACCGGCATGGACGGCCTGATTTTACCCGATCTGCCGTATGAGGAAAAGGAGGAATTTGACCCGCTGTGCAAGCAGTACGGGCTGGATCTGGTCTCGCTGATCGCGCCGACCTCGCATGAACGCATCCAGCAGATTGCCAAAGACGCAAGTGGCTTTGTCTATTGCGTGTCCTCGCTCGGCGTAACCGGCGTGCGATCCAATATTACCACCGACGTCGGCGCGATGGTGCAGCTGGTAAAGCAGGCGCAGGACATCCCCTGCGCGGTCGGTTTCGGCATCTCGACCCCCGAGCAGGCGGCGAAGATGGCCGCCGTCTCGGACGGCGCGATTGTCGGCTCGGCGATTGTGAAGCTGTGCGCGCAATATGGTGCGGACTGCGTGCCGCATGTAGCCGAGTACGTGAAAACCATGAAAAATGCAGTGATGCTGTACGATAAATGAGAAAAGGCTGCCTTCCCTTGAATGAACGCCGATAAGGAAGTATGGCAACGAACTGAACGGCTGGCAAACAGGTGAAAAATGAAGCGTATTGCTCCATTAAGAGTAATACGCTTCATTTCTTTTCAATATTTTCTTTAAGCAGCTCATAAACAAAAGGTTTTATAAAGCGCGGCAGGTCACAAACCCACCGGCCAAAAGCCAAAGTATCCGGATGGTTATTTGCATGAAATAGTTTATATTTGCGGTCGGAACAACCCTGCGCTTGGAACAGTTTTTTCACAAGATCGCCCTGTTAGTAAAATACTTGTTGAAAATCATTTTAATTGGGTTTATCATCTGTTTAGGCATCAATGCACTTTTATAGAATGGAGAAATTGTTGTGAGCTTTTATGTGAGCGCTATGGAGGAAAACATACTGCCCTCCGCAGTTGTGTACATGAGAAGAACGGGCGAATATGGAGAAGAGAACCGCAAATTGATGAATGATTTTAAAAAATGGATAAAGGCAAATAATTTATACGACGCAGATACGGTGGTCCTTGCAGTACCGTTAGATGATCCGTCTAAAACAGAAGCCTGCAAGTGCCGTTACGATGTTTGCATGAACAATCCTGCAAGGAAAAATTTTGACTCCAAATCAGTAAAATGCAGAAACATAGATGGCGGGAAGTATGTAACATTTCTAATTTTTCATACCGTGGATGCTGTTCAAGCGGCGTGGGAACAATGTTTTAATGAATTGTCGAAACAGGGATACTCATTGGACGTAAGCAGACCTATTATGGAGCGCTACAAAAGCAGACTAGTGGACAATCATTATTGTGAATTGTGCGTGCCAGTTTTATAAAATAATTAATAAAAAGACATCTGCCGTACGACGACAAAAAAAGCCATCGCTCAGCACACACCATGTCTGCATTTAAATCAAACCACAAATTATTGTGAAAAAATCATTATATATCGCAACATTCTCAAAGGCATACTTTGCTGCCGAAATAGCGGTTTGCGGGCAGTTTTCACCTTTCCAAGTGTCTTATTGTCCGAACAAAAAAAGCAAGGATATGCTCCCAACCCCTTACGCTTGCTCTTACTTATTAAGTTGCCCAAATGTTTAAACTCTTGTTCATAAATGATATGGATTTAGATATGAAAGAGGCAGATGATTTTTATAAAGAAATTGGTAACAAGAACAAGGCAAAGATATTTTCAGACATGATTGGTGTGGAGTTCGAATGCGGAAAAGAAATATTCATAAATTTATTTCTTTATACTCATGGCATGGCTGTTTTGGCTGCAACCGGGAAACTGTCATTGGACCGTGACAATACTGAAAAAATGTTCCTAAATTTTCTGTCTGCATATATGAAACAGGAAAACTAAAAAGGTAGGTGTGCAGAATGAAAACAAACCAATATTTAATCGACTTTTATAATAACTATGACGAAGATAGCCGTCTTGCATCCAAACATGGAACCGTTGAATTCCTTACTACCATGCGATATATAGGGAAATATTTAAACCCTGGCGACCGCGTGCTTGAAATCGGTGCAGGGACGGGGCGGTATTCTCATACGCTGGCGCGTCAAGGATATGCTGTTGACGCGGTAGAATTGGTTGATCATAACATAAAGGTCTTCCAAAAAAACACTTTACCAAACGAAAATATTTCCATTGTTCCAGGTAACGCTTTGGATTTGTCTGCTTTTCCAGACAACCAATATGATATTACTCTTCTGTTGGGGCCGCTTTATCACCTTTATAGTAAAGAGGATAAGCAGCAGGCAATCCGCGAAGCAATTCGCGTGACAAAACACGGCGGAATAATTTTCGCAGCATATGTTATTTCAGATGGCTGCTTACTTGACGAGGGTTTCAATCGGAGCCATGTTAATGTTGCTGAATATGTAAAAAATGGACTGCTCGACCCGGAAACATTCGCCGCTAAATCTGAGCCAAAGGATTTATTTGAGCTTGTCCGAAAAGAGGATATAGATGATTGCATGTCGGTGTTCCCCGTAACCAGGCTTCATTATGTAGCGACTGATGGCTGCGCTTTATTTATGCGTGAAGCAATCGACGCTATGGACAGCGAAACTTTTCAGTTATATCTAAAGTATCATTTTGCTACTTGTGAACGCGAAGATTTATTAGGCATTACAAGCCACGCGGTTGATATATTTAAAAAATAATACCGAAACCGTAGAGAAACAAGGTATTCCTAGAGCGAAACTTACGCTTGCCTAACTGTTGCTGCTCCCAAAAAGGGCGGGAGAGAAATGATAACAGAGGCGAACTGTTTTCCCCAAAGAGGAACTCCCCTGCAAAAAACGGTCTGCTACAGGATCAGCGGCACCGTCTGCAAGGCGCAAACCTCCCGCGGCGGCACGGAACCGCTATGTGACAAAATGGCGCGGCTCATTTGCTCGGACACTATCACGGCATCTTCTGACAAAATCAGTCAAGAGCGTTATCATGCGGGCGGCAACCTGTGCCCCAAGAGGACGCGCTCAATGGCGAGAGCAACAGTATTGCCAAGCAAAACAAGATTTGCCGAGGATAAATTGGCCATAAACCTATTTCAAGATCTCTGTAGAGAGGTCCCATGCAGGGAAAGGCGAGCCCCCATAAGACGCAGCAAAATATAGTCCCGGCAGGAACAGCCCAACGGCCTGTCTCGTCTGCATATAATAAAGCTTCCATATAACGGAGGGCCTCCGGAAGGAGGCCCTCCACTGTTAAGAAGTGACCACACTGTATGCCTTGACGGCGCCCTAATGCTCCCTTGCGCAGGTCAGGCCCAGCAAGCTCTCCACCCTCTGATCCTTCTGATACAGGGTCAAGGTGGCCTCGCCGATTCCCTCGATGGCGGTGGCCTTGCCGCTGGCGGTTTCCAGGATTGCCTGAACGATGCGATCGGCAACATCGCCTACACCGCAGGCGCCTTCCATGACACCAGTGGCATCCACGTCAATATCGGCGTTTATTATGTCCTTATTGCCGCTAATCCGGATGACAGGTATAATCGGGTTGTTGAATCCAGCGGCTCCGCTGGTCCACAGGATGATATGAGCGCCCATAGCGGCATAATTGACGCCAGCTACACCGCACAGCATAGATGCCTCGGATAGATAGAAACCAGGATGGTCCGGCCTATCGACCCCGTATTTGTTTATTTCCAGGACATCCTCGATTTTGCGGGAGCCCATTTTGTGCAGCGCCCCCATGGATTTCTCCTCGATGGTGGTCAGTCCGCCCACGCAGTTGCCTATGCTCATGGTCTCCACATCGGCGCCTTCTACACTCCAGCGCCTGCGCTCGTTGGAGATCAGCTTTTCGATCTTGGCGGTCACCTGAGGGGAGGCCGCCCGTTTGGCGAGCAATACCTCACAGCCCTGTAGTTCGAAAAGCTCGCCTCCAATGCAGGTTGCACCCATGTCCACCAGTTTGTCTATCGCTGCGCCTACACTGGGATTGGATGCTATGCCGGAGCTGGTGTCGCTGCCACCGCACTTCACACCTACTACCAAACGGCCGATAGGGAACTCCACACGGGGATGCTGGTCGGCCAACGCTTTGAGTGCGCGAACCTTATCAATGCCCAGCTCCACGGTAGCCCGAGTACCACCTGCCTGCTGGCAGGTGAGGGTATCCACCGCCTGTCCTGCCGCTTTCAGGGGATCGGCAATTTGAGAGGGCAGGATGCTGCCGCAGCCCATGGCCACTACCAGTACGCCACCCACATTGGGGTTCTGCCCTACGGCGATCATCTGATGAAAGGTTTCCTCATTGCCCCCCAGCATACAGGTGTACCAGTTGGTGAGGACTACCGCCTCTTCAAAGGGTTTTGCAATGGAGCGTGCGATTCCCTCGCAGCACTCATCTACCGCAATGATCAGCAACTTGCTACGTATCCCGACAGAGCCGTTGGGACGCTGATAGCCGGTAAAAGTCATGCTCATACCTCTGCCTCCTTGATATCCATCTGCCGCATGATTTCTCGTCTGATCGAGGCCGGGATGTCAACGGTGCGGCTTTTTACGTTGTGCACATGTACGAGGCGCCCACAGCCAATATCCTTTGTACACAGGCCCACCGGGGCGCCATACTTTACCAAAAGGCTCCCTTCCGTCAAATCGCACAGGGCGATCTTATTCCCATAGGGGATATCCTCGATGGCGGTCATGGTATACAGGAGAAGGTTCTCAGAATCGTGGATACCGACCTCGTCCCCTTTCCGGACGTTTGCCAGAACCGTGGCCACGTGGTCATCCTCATGCATCCTAATTGCTCTTTTCATCTTTGACCTCCTTTTGTTGTGCTGGCAGTGTCTTCTCCATTTTAACAGAAGAGACCTCACCGTAGTCCTGCCGCATCCACTTCATCCAGCCGTAGAGCAGGGTGATCATGATAAAGATAACAGGGACAGAGGTAATAAACGCGCAAGATTTAATCGTATCCAGGCTGGCGCCGATCAGGATCATCGTCAGAGGCACTAGCGACAGCATGATGCACCAGAACAGACGCAGGAACGGATTGGGGTCTTCCCCTTGCTTCAGGCCGATGGTGGAGGTAGACGCCATGGTAAACGCGGCGCCGTCCAGCGTGGTGGCAAGGAACAGCAGAGAGCTGATACAGAACAAGATCATAAAGATAGCGCCGCCAGGCAAGGAACGCATGACCTCAATGATAGCCAGGGTGTCTTTGCCATCCCCAAGCATTCCGACCATATCCACCGCGCCGGACAACTGGCGCTCCAGGCCCAGGCTGCCCAACACGCCGAAGTACAGGAAGCAACCCAAGCTCCCGCTCACCATGGTGTTAGCCACCACAGAGCGGATGGTGCGGCCTGTCAGCGCCAATGATAAAATGAAAGAAAACGCCGAGGAAAAAATGTAGTTTTATGGCGAAGGAGGAGGAAAAAAGATAGACTCCCAATAGGGC
>URFQ01000016.1 GCA_900547195.1 uncultured Butyricicoccus sp. | reverse complement strand
CGCAGACAGCAATTGGTCGGTTCAACAATCGCATATTCCTTCAAATCGACGTTATGCGGCAGCTTATAAATCGTCTTTGCGTCGGTTATAACGTATTGCGCAAACGCGCTGGTGGGCTTTGTGTTGATGCAGTACTGCGTCGCACCATTTGCATTCGCCGCAGTGGGAGACGGGGAAGAGCGCCACCTTGTCACCGACCTTGTAGCCCGCCGCCGCGGCTTTTTCGCCGATCTCAACGATTGTGCCCGAAGTCCTGTGCCCGAGCGGCGCGGACGGCTTGGCGTCCATAACGCCCCTTGTCACCTGATACACATCATCATTGGGATCCTGTGCGTCGTAGATCGGCATACCGATGTCCGGCAGCGAGGCGGCCGCATGTACTGAACCCGAGCCGTCCAGAACAACGTCGTAGCCCCGGCCGCCGGTCAGATCCATGGCGCGCTGCACCACATCCTCCGACACCGGATCGATAAGATATTTTGCACCGTCAGTTCACGGCGGTCAGCGAGGTAGCGCCATATAGCGAGAAGGTCTGCAAAGCAAGCAGCCCGACCGGCCCTCCGCCACACACGCAGACACACATGCCGACTTTCATCTGCGCTTTGTCCATCTTTGGACTGGCCGAAGCAGCACAGGATGCCCCAAGAAGCTTTCAAAGGAAGTGCAAAAAGATCTGCTGGCAGAAGTACAGCGCTTCGGGCAGAAAACGCATATAAAAAAATTGCACTGGTTTTGGAAGACGAGCGATGCCCGTACAAAAAACGATGGTAGTTCAAGAACTGAGGCTGGAATTTCCATTAAGAATACTGCTTGAAATTGCTCAACTTTCCGCGCGACTTTTTACTACCATTTGAAACGGCAGTCTCAGCCCGATAAATATGCAGACGCAAAAACTGCCATTGAGACAATCTGCCATGAGCACGAGGGACGGTATGGGTATCGGCGTATTACAGCTGAACTTCGCAACCAGGCAGTTCAATTAAACCACAAAACTGTCCAGCGACTCATGAAATAGCAGGGATTAGTGTGCCGTGTTCGGATGAAGAAGTATCGTTCTTACAAGGGCGAAGCAGGCAAAATTGCCCCGAATCTTCTGTAGCATGACTTCACTGAGGAGAAACCTCTGGAAATGCGTCTGAAATCACCTGTTAGGCAAGCGACTTCGGAGAAAGCTGTGTGCAGCCGGTGCAGCGCAAATTTCTCCTAAAAGTGAAAAAAACACCGTGTAATCAATGATTACACGGTGTTTTGGTGGAAGTTACAGGGCTCGAAGCCCGCGCCTGCGGCACGGGCTTCGCCCCGCTTTGCGATTAAAAACAGGTTCGAGCCCTGCTCCGTTTTCTTTGTGCAGACATGAAAAAAGGCACTCACTTTTGTGAATGCCTTCGTCTTTGGTGGAAGTTACAGGGCTCGAACCTGTGACCCTCTGCTTGTAAGGCAGATGCTCTCCCAGCTGAGCTAAACTTCCATTGGTGACCCGTACGAGATTCGAACTCGTGTTACCGCCGTGAAAGGGCGGTGTCTTAACCGCTTGACCAACGGGCCATAAGGGTGGTAGCGGTAATTGGACTTGAACCAATGACCTTTCGGGTATGAACCGAACGCTCTAGCCAACTAAGCTATACCGCCATCTCCATCGCACCCGCCGGGTTTCGTTTCCTCACCGGCGACATGGTTTATTATATAGCACGACGCCCCATTTGTCAACAACTTTTTTCAGTTTTTTTGCTCTTTTTTCCCTTTTACGAATTTGTATCATTTGCCGTCGAAACACCCCATTTTGCGTCCATCACCCGTTCATAAAATTCACGATCCCAAGTGTGGGTCTCCGCCAGTTCTTCCGCGCTGCGCAAAAAGTATTCATGCGAAACATACTCTCCGCGGTCAGGCACCGGGTCGTCAAACGTGCAGTCAATGAAATAAGTCTTTCCATCCAGGCGCACGGCGTTCCATCCATGGTTCATGCGTTCGTCCGCAATGTAGATTGCATCCATCCCCGCCGCCTGGCAAAGCAGCACAAATGCGCGCGCATACCCGGCGCAAACCGCCTTGCCGTCCACCAGCGCGCCATACGCCGTAAATGGCGCTGCCGCGCCATCGGTCGCGCCTTCTTTTTCCGCAGTTTCCAGGTCATAGACGCAGCTGCGCACCAGCAGGTCATGCAGCGCGCGCAGCTTTTCGGCGTCCTGCGTCAGCCCCGCCACCGCTTCCTTCGCCATCCCCTGTGCAAGCGTCTCCGCCTGCGCCTGCTGCGCTTCGGTGAACTCATTTAGCTCGATCTCCAGCATCCCGCCCGCATAGACCGTCAGCTGCATCGTGCATGCAAACGGCCATATGGCTTCCACCGCGCGGAACAGCTCCTCCTCATCCAAATCTTCCGCGCGCAGCCGCACCGGGTCTTCCCCCTCTTTTACAGCCGCCACGGTTTTCAGCGCCGCGTCAATGGGCGACGATGCGGTTTCCAACTTGGGCAGCATGCTGCATGCGCACAGCCCCGCGCACAGCAGCCCGGCCGCCGCGCATTTCCAACGTTTCATTGCGTTTCCTCCGAAAAAAGCAAGCGGACAGCCTTCCCGCTGCCCGCTCTTTCTCTCTCACATCAGTTTTACCGTATAATAGACCGCTGTCACAAACAGATACCCTGCCGCAGCAAAAATCGCGTATAAGGCAATTCCCGTCCCCATGGCCGCCCCCAGCGCCACCAGGATTGCCATCACAATCGGGGTCACAGTCAGCATGGTATAGGCGTTTTTTGAAAACTGGAAACTCAGCGTGCGCCCGCCCAGCTTCAGTTTTCCCTTCGCGTTCTTCACCTGCGCCGTCATGGTAAGCTGCACCACCGCCAGCGCCACATAGACCGCCAGCGCCACCCAGGCCAGATATTTGACGTTCGCGCTGATCTGCGCGCGGCGCACGATCAGCAGCAGCGCTACTGCTGCGCCGCAATCCACCGAGATCACGCAGAATTCCGGCTGATAGGAGTGATAGATCAGGTAATACACCGCCAGCGCGGGCAGCAACCCGTAAAATACCTTGAAAATCGGGATGCCGTAATGATGGACCAGCGCCAAAATCACCAGCGCGACCGCGAACACAATCAGCAGGTTGCGCCCGGTCAGGATCCGATAGGTCAGGTCAGCGCCCTTCTTCTTTTGGTGCGCCATCAGCACAATGCTCAGCACTACGCCCGCTGCCGCCACGCCCATCAGCACGCGCAGCACGGTCATACCAAGCAGGTACGTGGTGCCGAAATCGATGAGCTTGCGCAGGCCCATGAGCACAAGCACACCCGCAAGGCAAATTGAAAATACAGCGAGCACCTTATTGGTGATGTAATCTTCCTTCTTTTGAGGCACGTTTTTTGCCGCCAAAAAAACCAACTCCAGTCTTTCTTTTTTCTTTTGACCGCTCTCCCTTACAGATTCCCGGTCTCGTACATGACCGCGGCAAGTGCCGCGAGCGGCGCGGTTTCGCACCGCAGAATGCGCGGGCCAAGCGAAACGCTGCACATCCCGGCCTCTTTCGCCGCCGCCGCCTCTTCGGGCGCAAAACCGCCCTCCGGGCCGACCATCAGCGCCACCGTATGCAGGTTTTTCCCGCTGAGCACGGTTTTGATACCGGTTTCCCGCTCATTCTCATATAGGAACAAGGCGGCGTCGCACCCGGCCGCCGCCACAGCGGCCTGTGCCTGGCTGACCGGCTCCCCCACGGCCGGTATCAGCCCTCGCCCGCACTGCATCGCTGCCTCGCGCGCGATTTTGCGCCATCGTTCGCATTTTTTTTGCAGGGTTTTCCCGTCCGGGCGGGACACGCTCCGGGCGGCGAGGAAAGGCACAATTTCGGCCGCTCCCAGCTCCACTGCCTTTTGCACGATGAAATCCATTTTATCGCCCTTGGGCAGCCCCATGTAAAGCGTGACGCGCGTTCCCGGCTCCCCCACAGAAGCCGTCGCCCCGTGCACCCGGCAGACCGCCGCACCCTTTGCGGCTTCTTCCAGCGTACATAGATAGTCATGCCCCGCGCTGTCGCAGACGGTCAGGCTTTCGCCCGGCTTCATGCGCAGCACTTTGACAAGGTGATGGGCATCCTCGCCGGTCAGTGTAATATACCCGCCGGCAGGCGTTTCCTCGATAAAAAATCTGGGCATCGGTTTTCCCTTCTTCGGTATTGGCAGCGCAGCGCCGGAGGCGTCAAAACGTTTCCGGCGCTGCGCTTACTAACTCATTTTAGCAAACGCATGCCCAATTGTCCAGAGGTTTTTGCCGTCTGTGCGGCTCAAACCGCTTTCCCGGCAGTGAACGCCGTCCAATCATCGCTTGCGCGGCGCTCCCGCACGGCAAAACCCGCGCTTTTCAGCGCCGCTTCGACTTCGTCCGCGCGCTCGTTTAGGATGCCCGAGCAAATCAGCGTGCCGCCCTCCCGGAGCTTTTCCCAAAACATGGGCGCCATGCCGATAATCACATCGGCGACAATATTTGCCACGATGATGTCGTACCCATCCCCAATCTCGGCTTCGAGCGAGGCGTCGCGCAGGGCGTCGCCGTGCAGGGTGCGGCCAATCGCCACCCCGTTGCGCCCAGCGTTTTCAACCGCGCAGGTCAGGCAATGCTCGTCAATATCGACGGCCGTATCGGCTTTTGCGCCGAGCATCGCGGCCGCAATGGCCAGGATGCCCGAGCCGGTGCCCATGTCCAGCAGCTTTTCGCCGCCCCGCACCGTCTTCTCGAGCATGGCCATGCAAAGCTGGGTGGTGTCGTGCGTGCCGGTGCCGAAGGACGACGCCGGGTCGATCTCCAGGATCGTGCGGCCCTGCGGATCGTCCACGGTCTCCCACGACGGCTTAATCAGGAAGGTTTCGCCGACCGGGAACGGCTTGAAATACTGCTTCCAGCCCCATTCCCAGTCCTCCTGGCGGGTCAGGGCGGTTTCGGTCGCCAGGCGGCCGTAACGGCCGTCCGCATCCTCCCCCTTGAGCGCGGCCAAACGCTCTTGCAGTTCGGCGTACTGCGCCCGGCCGGCCTCGTCCTCCGGCAGGTAAATCTTGATTTTGGTTTCCTGGGTGGACAGCTCCTCTTTCAGCTTCTCGTCCACATAGTCCCAGTATATCTCGGTATCCTGTAAAAATTCTTCAAAATCGGCCGCGTCCTCGAGCGCATAGCCCTCGATGCCCATGTCGTCCAGCAGGTTTGTCACCGGCCAGACGCCCTCGGTCGATGTGAAAATCGTCACTTCGGTCCAATCCAAGGTTTTGCCCCTTTCTCTTGATTCGATCCGCCCCTGTCCGCGCCGCAGCGCGCAGGGGCTTACAGGCATATCATGCCGTATTTTTCAGAAAAATATTTTACGAGCGCCTGGTCCTGCTCCCACGTCCCGTCATAAATCGCCAGCCCGCAGTAAATGCGCAGCGCCTTTTCCAGCAGCTCCGGGGTTTCCGCGCACAGGCACACCGGGCGGGACAGCATGTACAGGTCGGTTTCCAGGTTGTAGAGGTCGTCTTCCTCTTGGATGAGCAATTTCAGCGCCGCGGCCTCCTGATCCTCAATTTCAAGCAGGTTTTCCTCCAGATGGTGGTCGCAGGCAATCTCGTCCGAGATATCGGTCACCGCATCGATAAAATGGGCGTTGTGGCCGTCCGGCGCGAGGATGACGTCATCATGATCACGGCTGACCGTGCGCCCGCCGGCGTATCCGTCGAGCGCCTGCCAGACGCGCGACGCGCTGTCGTGCGCAGCGGGCAGCAGGACTTCCACATTGGTCAGCCTCACGCCTTCCCGCAGCCATGCGCACGGCACGCTCACGCCCACCGACAGGCGGGCGTAAGGCGCAATGCGTTCCAGAGCATCCTCGAGCGCCTCGGGATTGGCCGCGTTTAAAATTACCGTGGATACGCCGATGCGCTGCAACACCCCGACCGCTGCCAGACAGTCGGTGCCGTCGGCCATGCGGCCATCCTCGTCCGCATGCAGCTCGGCGATGATGGTGCGCCCAGTCATATCGGTCAGCGCCAGCACGGCGGCGCGCAGCGCGCGGAAATCCTCTGCGCCGCGCAAATAATAAAACGCGGCCTTGTCCTGCATGCGCGGGCGGAACGCTTCCTTACACAGCGCAATATAGCGCTCGGTTTTGGGCATGTCGAGGTTTTCCGGCACAGGCGGGCAGGGCAGCGACATGCCGACCGGCAACGCCCTGCCCAGATCCTGCATCCGGGCAAACGCCTTTGTGGAATTGGCCAGCGCCCCGACCAGCGCCTCCGGGGCGCGGTCCAAGAGCGCAAAGTCCTCCACCGAGGTGGCTACCACATGGCGGGTGCATAAAGGGATGGGTTCCATAACTCCTCCAAAACAACGGTTGTCCGTAAATGTTTGCCGTTACGCCGCGCGCCAGCCGCCGTTTGCGGCGGCCTGGTAGCGCGCGGGCTGCGCAGCGGCCTGCTTGCACAGGTCAAGGGCGGTGTAGTAAACTTTATCAATCTGCTGCTCGCCGCTGTCCAGCGCAGCAACCGCCGCATTGACCGCTTCCATGGTCTCCTGATCCGCCACAATGCGCTGGGTCAGCCCCTTGTCCTTCTGGAACCGGCGCAGCGCGCTGAGCAGGTCGGTGTCGAACACATCGGAAGCCCCGGAGGCATATCCCAGCAGGAACAGGCGGCCGCTGAGAGCGCGCACCTGCTGGGACTGCTGCCCGTAAACGATGTTTTTCGCAGTGTCCAGAGCCGCAAGGCCACCAAGATAGCTGCTGACCGAAGCGCCGTCCGCGACCGCGATGGTCGGGGCGATGCCTTTGCCTTCCCAGCAGCCCTCTTCGGGCAGCTCCATCTCCAGGCAGGTGATGACGAGTTTGGATACGCCGTCGAGCATGGTCAGATGGTACTGGCCCTGCCCCTTGCCATAGGTCGTGCAGCCGATCACCTCAGCGCCGCCGGCCTGCTTGAGGACGCCGGTCAGCAGCTCGGCCGCCGAAGCGGTATTGCCGTCCACAAGTACGCAAATCTTATTGAGCGGCAGCCCGCCGCCGGTCGCATAATGCTTTTCCAGGCCGCCCTGATCCTCGCGCCACTGGATCGCGCCCATATATGTGCCTGCCTTTTCGAGGATCGTGTCCGCCATGCCCCAGGCCACGTCGACCAGGCCGCCGCCGTTTGAGCGCAGATCCAGGATGACCGCGCGGGTGTTCTTTTCATCCAGGCCGTCCCAGATTTCCCAGAAGTCTTCCAGGTCGCTTTCAGAGCCCATGGCTTCGACGCGGATGTACTCCACCCCGTCCGCAACCGTTTCAGAGGAAACGTATTGCTGCTGGATGTGCATGCGGGTCAGCGTAAAGCTGAGCTGCCCGCCGTCCCGCTCGACGGTGAGCTTCACCTGCGTGCCCGCGTCGCCGCGCACAAGCGCAGCCAGCTCGGCCGACGTCATCGTGGTCACGTCCTTGCCGTCAATGGCGACAATGCGGTCGCCGGTTTTCACCCCCGCCGTGTAAGCGGGGCCGGAACGGTTGACTTCGGAAACATATACGCCTTCCGGCGTTTGCTTCATCCCGATGCCGATGCCCGAATAACCGACCAGCGTGGAAAAGCCCTCGTCATAGGCGCTTTCGGACAGGTACATGGAATGGGTATCAAGCGTCTTCAGGTAATCGTTGATCACCTTGTCAAACTGATCGGGGTTTTCGTCCAGATAGGCGTTCCAGTGGTCGATCTCAGACTGGGGCATCCCCTTATCCTGGGTATACAGGCTGTTGGCCTCGATCTGCCACAGGACATACTCAAACTTGGTGTTGATGACGTTGGAAGAGAACGCCGACGCGCTGCCGAGGGACAGGAACGCAACGAGCAGCAGGGAAACGAGTTTTCGGATTTTTGAATGCATGATGTGCCTCCTTTGAAGGCATGGACAGACCGCGGTCCCCCACCGGGCCGGTTCCATCCTTAAAAACGGTGCTTCCCCTCCCCACAGGGAAAGCGGGGATGTATTCCGCCCCACATCCAGGGCCATAAAATCCCTGGATGCGGCGGGCAAAATCTTTACATATGCTCGGGCGCGTCCACGCCGATGATGGCGAGCACGTTGCGAATTGTCTGCACGGCAGCCATACACAGCGCCAGGCGCGCGTCACGGAGCGCCGGCTCGGCGTCCTTGATGCGGCAGGCGTTGTAGAAGCGGTGGAACTGGGACGCGAGAACCACGCCGTATTTGTTGAGGCGGGACGGGTCGCGGTCGCGCGCCGCCATCAGGATTTCCTCTGGCAGCTGGGCGATGGCCTTGATGAGCGCCTTTTCCTCCTCGTGGGTGAGGATGGTGAGGTCGGCCGCCGCCGCGTCCGGCAGGGTGATGCCCGCTTCCCCGGCGCCCTTGAGAACCGAACAGATGCGCGCGTGCGCGTACTGGATATAGTACAGCGGGTTGTCGCTGTCCTGTTTGACCGCAAGGTCAAGGTCGAACTCCATCTGGGTCTCGGCTGCGCGCGAGTTGAAGAAAAAGCGCGCCGCGTCGACCGGGATCTCGTCGAGCAGGTCGGAAAGGGTCAGGCTTTTGCCGGTGCGCTTAGACATGCGGACGACTTCGCCGCCCTGCATCATGCGCACAAGCTGCATCAGGACAATCTCAAGGCGTTCCGAGCCGTTCAGCCCAATTGCATCGAGCGCGCGCTGGAGGCGGGCCACGTGGCCGTGATGGTCGGCGCCCCAGATATTGATCACCTTATCGAAACCGCGTGTCTCAAACTTATTGCGGTGATAGGCGATATCGGCGGCAAAATAGGTATAGAAGCCGTTCGCGCGGCGCAGCACGTCGTCCTTCTCCGCGCCGAAAGCGGTCGAGCGGAGCCAGAGCGCGCCGTCCTGCTCGTAGGTCGCGCCCGCGTCGGACAGCATTTTCACGGTTTCCTCAACCGCGCCCGACGCATGCAGGGTGCTCTCGCGGAACCATACGTCGTAGTGGATCTTGTAGCGCTCGAGGTCGCGCTGCATCTTGGCGATGTTGTGCGGCAGGCCGAAGCCCACGATGGCGTCAAAACGCTCCTCGGCGGTCATGTCCAGCAGTTTGTCGCCGTGCTGGTCGATCAGCATCTGCGCCAGCTCCTTGATGTCCGCGCCCTGATACCACGACGGGTCAAATTCAATCGCGTCCTCGCCTCTCAGTGCCTGGATGTAGCGGCCTTCGACCGAATGCGCGAACTTATCGACCTGGTTTCCCGCGTCGTTGATGTAGAACTCGCGGGTCACGTCATTGCCTGCCCACGCGAGCACCTCGGCCAGGCAGTCGCCCAGCACGCCGCCGCGCGCGTTGCCCATGTGCATGGGGCCGGTCGGGTTGGCCGAAACAAACTCGACCATGATCTTCTCGGGCTTTTCGGCGCGGGTCCTGCCGTAACCGGCGCCCTCGGCCACCACGGTGCGCACCGCGTCCTGATACCATGCGCCGCCATAGGTAAAGTTCATAAAGCCCGGGCCGGCAATTTCCACCTTGTCAAAGCAGGTGCCTCCCAGCTCCATGTTGTTCACCAGCGCTTCTGCGATCTTGCGCGGCGCCATGCGCAGCGGCTTCGCGCATTGCATGGCCACGGCAGAAGCCCAGTCGCCGTTCGCCGCGTCCTTCGGGGTCTCGACCGTGACGGCCGGCAATTCGGCCTGCGGCAGCTCGCCTGCGGCAACCGCCTTATCATACGCGGCGGCTACGATGGCAGCGGCCTGCTGCCTTGCGTTTTCCATCAAATTCATCGTTTTACACACTCCGTTAATCTGAATCTCTGTCTTCGGCCGCCGGTACGACGGTCATGCGGAATTGGTGCTCTCCAACCATGGAGTTGTCCACTTCCACCGTATACTCGATCGCCAGTTGGCCGCCGTCCGCCCTGATGGTGTTTTCCAGCCGCCGGGTATGGGTGGAAATGGTCAACGCGCCGAAATCGGTCTGGTACAGGCCCACATGGCGCTGATCCTCGGCAAACAGCAGCTCGGACGGATAGGCGCCTGTACGGATCATCGAAACGGTGGCCCCGTCCATCTTGAGCATGGTGCGGGTGCCCTCCAGGCCGGTCAGCTCGCTTTCCTCATAAGTAATATAATATTTTCCATTGCGCTCGTACAACTTGGCCTCGGTCATAAGGTCGATGTGCTCGGGCTCGCAGCCCTCGAACTGCTGGGTGGACGAAATGGAAAGCAGGACGTTTTTTTTCATCTGTTCCTCGTAATATTTCTTTTTAGTATTTCGCAATTTCAACATGTCCGACCTCATCTGCAATTTCACCGTTCAGGAACAGGCCCGCAAGGCTCCGGAAGGACTCCGGATCGTCGGACACAAAATATTTGGTTTTCCCCCGCCCTTCGGCCGGGATGAGCATCTGCCGGGCATGATCGGCCGCCTCGGCGCCCGAATCAATCAGGTGCACATGGCTGCCCATATAGGCGGAAATGACCTCGCACAGCAGCGGGTAATGGGTACATCCCAAAATTAGGGTGTCAATGTCCTGCGCCCGCAGCGCGGCAAGGTATTCGGCAACCACGGTCTCAATGACAATATCCCCGCGCTGCACGCGGCCGTTTTCCACGAGCGGCACAAACAGCGGGCAGGCCTGCGTGAATACCTCCAGCGCGGGGCGGGCGCGGTGCAGGAAACGCTCGTAAACGCCCGAACGCACGGTCGCCGGGGTGCCGATTACGCCAATACGGCCGGTTTTGGTGACCGCGAGCGCCTTGCGGCAGGCCGGCCACACCACGCCGATCATCGGCACGTCGATCTCCGCCGCCACTGTTTCGAGCGCGACCGCGGACACGGTGTTGCACGCGACCACAATGGCCTTGATGTCGAAGGTGCGCAGGAACGAGACGTCCTGCCTCGTGTAGCGGGTGATGGTTTCGGCCGAGCGCGTGCCGTAAGGCACGCGGCCGGTGTCCCCGAAAAAGATGATGTTTTCGTTTGGCATGATCTCGTGCATCCGGCGCACCGTGGTCAGCCCGCCCACGCCGGAATCAAACACGCCGATCGGTCTGTTATCCATGGCGCTCCTCCAGCGCGAGCTCTACCAGCGCGTCGATCAGCGCCGGATATGAGATCCCCTCGTGCGCAAACAGCTTGGGGTACATGCTGATCGACGTGAAGCCCGGGATGGTATTGATCTCGTTGAAAATGATCTCGTTGTCCTCAAAGGTACAGAAAAAGTCCACGCGGGACAGGCCGCGGCAGCCCATGGCCGCAAACACACGCAGCGCATTTTGGCGCACGGCCTCCATGGCTTCCTCCGGGATGCGCGCCGGGATGTACAGCGCCGAAGAATCGTCGTTATATTTGGCGTCGTATGTATAGAATTCCTGCGTAGGCGCGATTTCTCCAGCAATGCTGGCGCGGGGAGCGTGATTGCCGAGCACCGCGACCTCCACCTCACGGCCCGCGATGAATTCCTCCACGAGCACCTTTTCATCCCAGCGGAACGCTTCGGCGAGGCCCTCGCGCAGGCTGTCCGCATCGGTAGCCTTGTGCACGCCGACCGACGAGCCGGACGAACACGGCTTGATGAACACCGGGAAGGACTTCAGCGTATCCATGGCGCGGCGCATCACACCGTCCGGGTCGTTCTGGAAATCCGGGCGCAGGGCGACAAAATAGGCCGCCTGCTTCACGCCCGCACGGTCAACAATCACCTTGGTCAGGCTTTTGTCCATGGAATCGGCCGACGCGGCCACGCCCGGCCCGACAAACGGGATCCCGGCCAGGGTCAGCAGGCCCTGCACAGCGCCGTCCTCGCCGCCAAAGCCGTGCAGCACCGGGAAACAGCAGTCGATGCGGACGGCCTCCGCCTTGCCGCCGCGCAGCGCCACGATGCCGTGCACCCCGCGGTCGGGCGCCAGCATCGCCGGGATGGTCGCTTCCTGCTCCCATGCGCCGGACGCCATCTTTTCCGGGTCGGCGTCTTCATAGAGCAGCCAGCGGCCGTCCTTTGTGATGCCGACGGTAACCAGTTCATATTTTTCTTTATCCGCGTTGCGTACAATCGACGCCGCCGACACGCGCGATACCTCGTGTTCGTTCGACAGGCCGCCAAATAAAATGAGTAGCTTCATAGCAGGCAAAATGCTCCTTCTTTGAACCATATGTATTCAGTATTTAGTATACGCTATAATTTTGAAAAAAACAAATGTCTGCACAAAAAATACACGACAAATCCCCCAATTTCCTGCCGAAAATTCTGTGCAATCAGCCGAGAAGCCGCCGGGGCGGCTGTTCAAAAATTGTTTACACTATTTCTCGCGCAATATTGCTTGACAGTTAATATTATATGATGTATAGTATAGCCACAAAGCGAGGTGAACCCTATGCCGTTTCCCATTTCCTCGTCCCTGCTCGATGCAATCGTGCTGTCGATCGTCGCGCGTGAGGACACCTACGGCTACCGCATCACACAGGATGTGCGGCAGGTGATGGAGGTTTCCGATTCCACCCTGTATCCGGTGCTGCGGCGGCTGCTCAAAGACGGATGCCTGACCACCCACGACCAGGCGGTCGACGGACGCATCCGCCGCTATTACCATATCACCCCGCCCGGGCGCATGCGCCTGGACGAGGCGCTGCGGGACTGGGCAGCCTACCGCGATTCGATTGAAAAAGTCTTTTTCGGAGGGTAAATATGAAGAAACAGGAATTTTTTGACGCACTTCGGCGGGCGCTCTCCGGCCTGCCCATGGATGAGCGCGACAATGTGATGCAATACTATGAAGACTACTTCCTCGATGCGGAGGGCGAGAGCGAGGAAGAGATTATCCGCGGGCTGGGCGACCCGCAGAAGATCGCGGACGACATCCTGCGAGAATACCGCGAGCTCCAGCCGCGCCCGGGCGCAGCGGATGCGCAGGCTTCGCCCCGCCGCCGCAGGGGGATTTCTCCGTGGCTGCTGTTGGTGCTTGTGCTGCTCGCCATCCCGATCGGCGTCCCGCTCGCGGGCGGCCTGCTGGCCACGGTTCTCGGGCTGCTTGCCACTGCCCTGGCGGTCGTCCTGGGCATCGCCGTCGTGCTCATCGCCCTCCCGGCAGCGCTGCTGGCAATCGGCGCGGCACTGATCGTATTCAGCTTTTTCCTCTGGGGCGCGCCCGCGTCCGCAGTCATGACGCTGGGCGGCGGGCTTACGTGCCTTTCCCTTGGCGGGCTGGCCGCACTGCTGTTTCTCAAACTGTGCAGGCTGTTTGTCCCCCCGCTGTTTCGCGGGCTGGTCGCCGTCCTGCGTTGGCCGATTGATAAGCTGAGAGGGGTGAACCGATGAAACGGATGGTAAAATTCTTCTGCGGCCTGCTTGTGCTCGGGTTGGCGCTCGGCATCGGCGGCAAAGCTGCGGGCGGAGGGCTCTACTACTATAAGGACGGCCATGTGGAGCCGCTGACCTGGGAAGAGTGGCATGATCGGGGCGGCTGGCATTTCGGCTGGTTTGGCGGGGATCGCTGGGAGCTCGATCACTTGGACGGCCTGCCGTCCGTCTCCCCCGCCGCCAAGGACTGGTTGGATGAAAATGAGGAAAGCTTCCGCGATTCGGTGGACGACGTCCCACTTTCGGAGGCCGAGTGCGCCGCGGTCCGGTCGGTTTCCATGGATCTGGATTCCGCGGCCTGCGTCATCGAGACCGGCGACCGGCTCTCGGTTGCCACCCGGAAGGCCCGCGTCCGTGTAGACGGCAGCGTCCTGAAAATTGAAGCCGAGAAGCCCAGCCGCCCGGCTTCGGAGAATTCGCCGCGCGTCCTCTTGACCGTGCCGCAGGGCTTCCGGTTCCAGGAATTCGAAATCGACGCGGGCGCGGCGGCGATTGAAATCGATACGCTCAGCTGCCAGGAGTTTGACCTCGATACCGGCGCGGCGTCGGTGGAAATCAATTCGCTCACCGCGCGGGAAGCCTCGCTTGACATTGGTGCAGGCTGGATGCAGGCCGGTTATCTGGATGCGCAGGATGTCGGCCTGTCATGTGGCGCCGGCGCGGGCGACGTCACTCTTGCAGGCCGTCAGGACGACTACACGCTGAATGCCGAATGCGCGATGGGCTCCCTCACCCTGGACGGCGAGCCCTTCCTGAGCGGCGTGAGCGACGACGTATCCACCGGCCATGGCGCACGGAATCTTGACGCCGAAGTCGGCGCAGGCACGCTCAACCTGTATTTTGCGGACTAACCCGCTTCCCAAAGCGATTGTGCAATGCTATAATAGAAACAGGGACATGAAGATACCAAATGGAAAGGATGGTTTTTATGGATGGCAAACGTTTATTCCGCAGTTTAAACAATCGGATGCTGTGCGGTGTGTGCGGCGGCATCGGCGAATATTTTAACATTGACCCCACGCTCGTGCGCCTGCTCGCGGCAGTCATCTGCCTCTTCAGCTGCTTCACCGGCATCATCGCCTATATCATTGCGGCGATCATCATCCCCGAAGAAGGGACTGTATAAACTGAAATGGCCGGAAAGGGCGCGCTGCAAACCGCAGCGCGCCCTTTCGCTTATCTGAGCTGTTTTCCAAGGTCTCGGGTATCGTAGCCGCCGAGCGCGTCGAGCGCGGCGCGGAATTCCGGCGACCGCAAAACCCCGAGCAGCGTGCCCACCTGCGGGCGCTCCAGATCATCCTGCCGCAGCACCAGGTCGTACTGCTCCACACGCAGCGGAAGGAAATCGACCGCCGGGGTCTGGAGGGCGGCCTTCTGGTTGCCGAGGGCGCAGTCGGCCTGCCCGCCCGCGACACAGGCGGCGGCCGCGAGGTGGGATCCCGCGACGGTTTCATACCCGTGCACGGCGCGCGGCGCGATGCCCGCGCGGGCAAACAGGCTGTCGGCCAGCACCCGGATGCCGCTGCCCTTTTCCCGGCTGACCATGGTGACGTCCGGCCGGGCGAAGTCCTCAATTTGCACAATGCCCTTGGGGTTCCCGGCTGCAACGTAAATGCCCACTGTGCGCCCCACGAGATGGAAAACCGCCACCCGCTCGCCCGGCAGCAGCTTTGGGATAAACGGCAAATTATAGGTGTCGGTTTCCATATCCCACAGATGCGCGGTGGCGGCGTCGGCTTGCCCCTGATACATGGCGTGCAGGCCGTTGTAACTGCCCATATGGGAACGGAAAAAGAATGGTTCGCCAAGCGCGGTGTTGGCGCTGCCGCACAAGAGGTCAAGCAGCGCGTCCTGCCCGCAGACCACAAAACGCTCCCCGCCCGCGGGCGGCTGGTATCCGGCCGGCGCGCCCTGCCCAAGCACGGCGCGCACATTGCTTTCGGCCACGCGGAACTGCTTTCCCACCTTGACCGCACGCAGGGAACCCTTTTTAATCATATCGTATACGGTGTTTTTCTTGATTTTCAGCAGGTCTGCAACCTCCTGTGCAGTCAAATAGCGTTCTGCCATAGTCCCGCCTCCTTTTTTCCATTATTATAAAAGAGCGCGCGCAGGCTGTCAAACCGCGTAGTATCTGTTGACAGGAGTTTGGCCGCTTGGTATAATAAAACCAAATAAAACAATACAAAACAAGAGGAAACGCAAATGAAATTCTTTCGCACCTTGGCCGCTTCGCTTGCCCTGTGCTGTACGCTCGCAGGCTGCGGCGGTTCGTCCATTCCGGCGGCATCCTCCGGCGCTGCTTCCTCGAACGCTGCGGCGGGCGGCCCGGTCGAACTGACCGTATTCGCGGCCGCATCCATGACCGAAACCCTGACCGAAATCCAGGCGCTTTACAAGGAAGAAGCCCCGCATGTGACGCTGGTGTATAACTTTGACTCCTCAGGCACGCTGAAAACCCAGATCCAGGAGGGCGCGGAGTGCGACCTGTTCCTGTCCGCGGGCCAGAAGCAGATGGATCAGCTCGACGCTTCGGCCGATGCCGCGGCGAACACGGAAGGGCTGGATTTTGTGGATAGCGCCACCCGCCGCGACCTGCTGGAAAACAAAGTGGTCTTGATCGTCCCCAAGGGCTCGGACAAAGGCATTGTCTCGTTTGAAGACGTGGGCTCCGACAAGGTTTCCATGCTCGCGCTGGGCAATTCCGACGTGCCGGTCGGGCAATATGCCGAACAGATCTTTTCCTCCCTCGGCCTATGGGACAGCCTCAGCCGGAAAACCAGCTTTGCCACCAACGTAAAAGAGGTTCTCACGCAGGTCGAACAGGCGGCTGTGGACTGCGGCGTGGTGTATAAAACCGACGCGGCCGCAAGCAGCGGCGTGGAGGTGGCCGCCGAAGCCCCGGCGGGCAGTTACTCCCCGGCCATTTATCCGGTCGCGGTGCTGAAAACCAGCGAACACCCGGAGGAAGCAAAGGCTTTTCTGGCGTTTCTCCAAACCGACGCCTGCGCCCGGATTTTTGAGGATGCAGGATTCACTGTCAAGTAATTTACATGCACGGCGCGGGCGCATTTTATGTACCCGCGCCGTTTTTTTAAGGGAGGATCTTTCATGGATTGGTTTCCGCTGGTGAATTCGCTGCGCATTGCGCTGATTTCGACGGTCATCACCTTTTTTGCCGGCATTTTCGCGGCGTATGCCATCGCCCGCGCGCCGCGTATGCTCAAGGGTGCGCTCGACTGCGTGCTCACGCTGCCCATGGTGCTGCCGCCCACCGTTGTAGGCTTTTTCCTGCTGCGCCTGCTCGGGCCGCGCGGCATTCTGGGGCGGTACCTGCTCGCGTGGTGGAACCTGCGCATTACCATGACGTGGTACGCGGCCATCTTTGCAACCGCAGTGGTCACTTTCCCGCTCATGTACCGCACCGCGCGCGGCGCGTTTGAAAGCTTTGACCCCAACCTGCTTTACGCCGGGCGCACGCTGGGGCTGTCGGACACCTTCCTCTTTTGGCGGGTGCTGCTGCCTGGCTGCCGGCAGGGCGTGCTCGCGGGCGTCGTGCTTGCATTCGCGCGCGGGCTTGGCGAATACGGCGCCACGAGCATGCTCGCCGGCTATACGCCCGGCCGCACCGCAACGATTTCGACGACGGTTTACCAACTTTGGCGTGAATCAAATGACGCGCTGGCCTACCGCTGGGTGGCGGTCAATCTCGCAATCTCGTTTGCTGTGCTGTTTGCGGTCAACCTGCTCGAGAAAAAGCAGAAACGGGGGCGGCGGCATGCTTGAGTGTTCGTTTGTCAAACGGCTGGAAGCGTTCCCGCTTGCGGTCGATTTCCGCGCGGCAAACGAAGCCGTGGCGCTGCTTGGCGCGTCCGGCTCCGGCAAATCCATGACTCTGAAATGCATTGCGGGTGTGGAAACCCCGGACCGCGGCCGGATCGTGCTGGACGGCCGGGTATTGTTTGATTCCGAAAAAGGCGTCAATCTGCCGCCGCAGGAGCGTAAAGTCGGGCTTTTGTTTCAAAATTACGCCCTGTTTCCCACCATGTCCGTACAGCAAAACATTCTGTGCGGGCTGCGGCATCTGCCGAAGGCCGCACGCGGCAGCCGCTGCGCGGCCCTTGTCCGACGTTTCCATCTGGAGGGGCTGGAAAAGCGCCTGCCCGGCCAGTTGTCCGGCGGGCAGCAGCAGCGCGCCGCGCTGGCGCGGCTGCTGGGCAGCGAACCGCAGCTTCTGATGCTCGACGAACCGTTTTCCGCGCTGGACAGCTTCCTGCGCTGGGAGCTGGAACAGACGGTTTCCGACGTCGTTGCCGCGCACGGCGGCACGACGCTGTTCGTGTCCCACAACCGCGAGGAGGCCTACCGGCTGTGCCGCCGGATCGCAGTCATGGAACGCGGCAAAATCGAAGTGTTCCAGCCCAGAAACGACCTGTTTTCCCGGCCGGAAACCCGCGCCGCCGCGCGGCTCATTGGCTGCGAGAACATCGCGGACGCGGAGGCTGCGGACGGCGGCGCGGTGTTCGTGCCCGCGTGGAACGTGCATGTCCCCGCCGGCGGAACTGCCGGCGGGCCGTTCTGTGCCGTCGGCGTCCCCGCCGAAGCGCTCGCCGCCGGGGAGGGCTTTGCCGGTACCGTGGAGCGCGTGATCGAATGCCCGGGCGATGCGCTTGTGCTTGTCCGGCCGGAAGGCGCTGCGGATACGCTCCGCTGGCGCACCGGCAAGGCCGAGGCGCTGCGGCTTACGCTGGGCGGCCACGTGCGCCTTGCCTTTGATGCTGAAAAAATCTGGCTGTTGCGTTAAGGCTTTCCGACAGGGCCGCATCGCGGTTGCCCGGCAAACAATCTGGCATTATGGAAATATGTAAAACTGGCAATTTACGCAGGGCCATTTGCCTGCTACAATGGGGTCACCCGAAAATGAGACAGAAAGAAGGCAGTTCCCATTATGAAACAAAATACAACGCGCACGCTTGTGCTTGCGGCGCTTCTGGCCGCGTTTACAACCGTTGCAACCATGATCATCAAAATTCCCACGCCGACAATGGGCTATATCCATCTCGGCGACGGCCTGGTGCTGCTGTGCGGCATCCTGCTCGGCCCCGGGCTGGGCGCAGCCGCGGCTGGGATCGGCTCCATGTTCGCGGATATTTTTTCCGGCTACGCCGCATGGGCGCCTGCAACGCTCATCATTAAGGCCGCAACCGCCTTCCTCGGCGGCTGGGTATTCCATAAACTGCACGTTTCCGGATTTGCAACGCCGGTGCGAACCGTGCTCGCCGGCATCCCTGCGGAAATCGTGATGGTATTCGGCTATTATGTCTATGAGGTTGGTCTGGCCATGGCGGGCGGCAGCGCCTTTGGTGCCGCAGCCGTGGCAACTGCATCCGGCGTCCCCTTCAACATCGTGCAGGGCGCTGCGGGCGTGATTGTCTCGGCGGTGCTTCTGCCGGTATTGTCCCGGGCGAGCGGCGATCTGCGCGCACGGATCCACGCATAACGCCGCTGAACCCGGACATCCCATTCAGGCGCTTCCCGACGCGGGGTATCGCCTTGCCCCGCGCGTCTGAAAATCCGCGCCGTTCACAAAATATTCACCCAATCGCCGTCCATTTGATATATAATGAAGATGTATGTCCGAACAATTTTGTACAATGAATGGGGAATGACAAAATGGCGAAAAAAATTTTGATCGTGGAAGACGATGGCAATATCCGCGAGCTGCTGCGTCTCTATCTGGAGCGCGAGGGCTACGAAATTTCGGAAGCGGAAAACGGTGCGGTTGGCCTGTCCAAGTGGAAGGCTGAAAATCCGGATATGATGCTGCTCGACGTAATGATGCCGGTGATGGACGGCTGGCAGGTGTGCAAAGAGGTGCGCGCTTCCAATTCCTCGATGCCGATCATTATGATTACAGCCAAGGGGGAAACCATGGACAAGGTCTCCGGCCTCGAGCTGGGGGCGGACGACTATATCGTCAAGCCCCTTGAGATGCGCGAGGTCGTGGCGCGCGTGCGCGCCGTGTTCCGCCGCTTTGCCGGCGACGAAACCGGCAAGCTGACCTTCGATAAACTCACCATCGACAAGCAGGCGTATGACCTGGTCATTGACGGCAAGCGCGTGGACGCTCCGCCGAAGGAAATTGAACTGCTGTTTTTCCTTGCGCAAAGCCCGAACCGTGTGTTCACCCGCGCCCAGCTGCTCGACGACGTATGGGGCTTTGATTACTACGGCGACACGCGCACGGTCGATGTGCACGTCAAACGCCTGCGCGAAAAGCTCGAAGGCGTTTCCGATAAATGGGAGCTTAAGACCGTTTGGGGCGTGGGTTATAAATTTGAAACCAAGGGGTAAGCGATGGGAAAGCAAAGTTTCTTTTTGCGCAACTATCTGGCGCACAGCCTGCTGATCCTGTTTACCTTTTTGCTTGCCGGCAGCGTATTTTCCCACCAACTTGGCGTGTATGCGCGGGGGGAAAAGCAAAGCCAGCTCAAAACCACCGCTTTTTCGGTGGCCCGGCAGACCGCAGTGGTAACCGAGGAGCCATCCAATATGCTGGTACGGGAGCTGTACGAGGTATATATCAACCAGATCGCGGCGAGCGATCAGGCCAGCATTCTGGTGACCGATCCGAAGGGCCGCATGGTGTTCTATGCGGCGCCCGAAGGGTACGGTGATGTGCGCAAAGGGCAGGTCAGCAGCGACAGCACCAATTCCCTGCGTCAGGATGGCATTTATTCCGCCGTGGGAACACTGGGCGGCGTGCTGCCCGAGGCAAGTTATATCGTAGGGGCTCCCTGTATGGATGAGAAGAGCGAATTGTCCGCCTTTGTCTTCGTATCGTCGCCCACAGACGACATTATGGGCGTCATGCGCAAAGTATCCAAGATGTTTGTGGTCATCCTGCTAGTGGCGCTGGTTGGCGATCTGGTCATCTCGTATTTTATTTCGGCGCGCATGACCGCGCCGCTCAAAATCATGGCCATGGCGTCCCGGGAATATGCGGCAGGCAATTTTGATATCCGTGTCCCGGAGGACAACCGCTGTGTTGAAATTGACGAACTGGCGGCCTCCTTCAACAACATGGCGCGCGACCTTGCCCAGCTCGACGAGCTGACGCGCGGCTTTATCGGCAATGTCAGCCATGAATTCAAGACCCCGATGACCACCATCGGCGGCTTTGTGGACGGCATGCTGGACGGCACCATCCCCCCCGATCAACGCGACAAATACCTGCACATCATCTCTGAGGAAGTCCAGCGCCTGAGCCGTATGGTCATGCGCATGCTGGACGCCGCCAAAATCCAGTCGGGCGAGCTCATCCTGAATACTGCCCCGTTTGATTTCACCGAAATGTCCAGCCAGATCGTGCTGTCGTTTGAGCAGAAGATCAACGCAAAAAAACTGGACGTGGACATCGATTTTGACGACCGTCTGATCGTCAACGGCGACCGCGACCATGTGTTCCGCGCGGTTTACAACCTGGTGGACAATGCCGTCAAGTTTATCGACACAGGCGGCAGGCTGACCATCCGCGCCCACGAGGAACACGGCCTTGTGGCGTTCTCCATCAAAAATACCGGCGCAGGCATTTCCCCCGAGGATATCCCGCATGTCTTTGACCGGTTCTATAAAACCGACCGTTCGCGGAACCTGGATCGCACCGGCGCCGGGCTTGGTCTCTATATTGTCAAAAACATCATCAATCTGCACGGCGGCGACATCTCGGTGCGCTCGGACGGCGGGGAAACCGAATTTTCGCTGACCCTGCCCATGATGGATAAGAAGGCGGTTGCGAACTTCATGAATTCTTCACAGAGCGGACAATAAACGTGCACAGGAAGCCTCTACAATAAAAGCATGTTCAGAAAACAAACGGATTTACGATTTCCAGACCCGCTTTTGAAAGGAGCCACACATCATGGATTTCGAGAATAGAAACAATACGCCGGGCGGGCAGCAACCCCGCGAGCCGGTGGAACCACAGGCTTATGCACAGCCTGTGGAAAACCCGCAGGTTCCCCGGCCGCCCTTCCCGGCGCAGCCGGAACAAACGCCGGCGCACGGCTCGGACGAAGCGGCGCCCGCCGTGCAGCCCACGCCGGATGCGCAGCCGCCCCAGACCCCCTACCAAACCCCGGTGCGCGCCTCGGACGAGCCGCGTGTTTTCCAGGAAGAAGCCCCCGCGCCGGATGGCGTGCAGCCGCCTTTTGCGCCGGGCACGCAAAGCTATGCGACCTTCCGCGAGTGGCAGGAGCAAGAGTCCAAAAAGCGCGGCAAACATGTCAAAAAGCCGCGCTCCAAAAAGCCCCTGATCGTCCTTGGCGGCATCGCGGCCGCGGCAGCGCTGTTCTTTGGCGGCATGGCCCTTGGCGGCATCGGCCATTTGGACGGCGGCAGCCCCTCGGCCTCCTCGACGCAAAAGGATGAAAACCTGCCGGTGCTGAACATTTCAAGCACCCCGTCGGACAATCGGGAAACCTCTTCGGCGGACGGCGTCCTGGCCGGGGAAGATATTTATAAAAAGCTCAACGATTCCATTGTCGCCATCCAGACTGCGGACAGCAGCGGCCAGGTGGTTTCCTCGGGTTCGGGGGTCGTGATGTCGTCGGACGGCTACATCATCACCAACGCGCACGTCATCCTTGATGAAGACACCAGCGTGCCGATGAGCGGCGTGGCGGTGCTGTTCTCGGATGGCACCCAGTTAAACGCCACGGTCAAGGGCTATGACTCCCAGACCGACCTTGCCGTCATTAAGGTCGAGCCGTCCACGGCGCTGTCCCCCGCTGAATTTGGCGATTCGGACGCGCTCCAGGTCGGCGAGGCCGCGTATGCGATCGGCTCGCCCGGCGGCGTGGAGCTGGCAAACTCCATGACGAGCGGCATCATCTCTGCCATTAACCGCGATATTACGGTCAACGACCGCGTTATGACCCTGATTCAAACCAATGTTACCATCAACCCCGGCAACTCGGGCGGCGCGCTCATTAACCAGTATGGCCAGGTGGTCGGCATCACGTCGGCAAAGCTTGGCATCAGCTACTATGAGGGCCTCGGCTTCGCGATCCCCATCAATTCGGCCAAGGAAATCATCGACGAACTAGTTCAGACCGGTTACATTTCCGGCCGGCCGTCCATCGGGATTTCCGGCCGTGACGTCAGCGAGCAGATGAGCCAGTTCTATAACCTGCCCGAAGGCGTGCAGATCGTCTCGGTGGATTCCCGCGCCAAGGCTGCGTCCGAAGGCCTTCAGGCTGGCGACGTGATTACGGCGGTAAACGGCAAATCGATTACTTCCATGAATGAGATCAACAAAATTAAGGAGGATATGAAGGCCGGCGACACGCTGACGCTGACCATCTACCGTCCGTCCGCACAGAAGTCACAGAATCTTAAGATCACCCTTACCGACGCGCATGATCTCGAAGGCACCGACCCCGCCCAGGAGCGCCAGCAGCAAAGCAGCTCGAATGGATACGGCAATGGCGGCAACCGCAGCGGCTATATCGATCCGTTCCAGTATTTCTTCGGCGGTTATTAATCCGCAACCTATGCTTTTTCATTTTTTCTCTTTTTCCTCTTTTTTGAGGGGCGGCTCCTGGCGGGGCCGCCCCTTGTTTTTTGCCGCGAAACCGGATATACTAGGAGCATGGAGGGCTCAAGATGAACAGTTTTGAACGCATTTACGAAGTCGTGCGCGCCATTCCGCGCGGGACTGTGGCAAGCTATGGGCAGGTGGCCCGGCTTGCGGGCAATCCGCGTTGGGCGCGGGTGGTCGGTTATGCCCTGCATGTCAACCCCGATCCGGAAGAAACGCCCTGCTACCGCGTGGTCACCAAAGACGGCCGCACCTCGCCCGCATTTGCCTTCGGCGGCAGCGATATCCAGCGCGCGATGCTTGAAGCGGACGGCGTTGAGTTCCTCCCGGACGGGCGTGTGGATATGGCGCGCTTTGCCTGGGACGCATAAAGAATCGTGCACGCTATTTCCGGCCGCACCTGCTTGTTGTTGTGTAAAAAGGAAAAAGCCTTCCCATATGGAAAGGCTTTTTCCTTTTTACAACTGCCTCGACAGGTTGACCATTTCAATGGCGGCCATGGCTGCGTCATAGCCCTTGTTGCCCGCCTTGGTGCCCGCGCGTTCGATGGCCTGCTCGATATTCTCCGTCGTGACCACGCCAAACAGGGTCGGCACGCCGGTCTGGAGCGCGATCTGCGCCACGCCCTTGGAGACCTCGTTGCACACATAATCGTAATGGCTGGTCGAGCCGCGGATGACCGCGCCCAGGCAAATGACTGCGTCGTACTTGCCGGACTGCGCCATTTTCTGCGCGGCGGTCGGGATTTCAAACGCCCCCGGCACCCAGGCCGCGGTGATGTCGTCGCCGTTTGCGCCGTGGCGCAGCAGCGCGTCCTCCGCGCCTGCGAGCAGCTTTGATACGATAAACTCGTTAAAGCGCGCCGCGACAATGCCGATTTTCATGCCCTCTGCGAGCAGTTTTCCTTCAATGATCTTCATAGTATTTTCCCTCTGCTTTCTATTTTAAACGGATTACATCATCTGGTTGAACAGGTGGCCCATCTTGATCTTCTTGGTGCGCAGATAGAATGCATCGTCCGCCTGCGGCGCAATTTCGATCGGCACACGTTCGACGATTTCCACGCCGAAGCCGTCCAGGCCGTAAATCTTCTCCGGGTTGTTCGTCAGCAGCCGCAGCTCCCTTGCGCCAAGATCCTGCAAGATCTGCGCGCCGATCCAGTATTCGCGCAGGTCGGGCGCAAAGCCCAGTTTGACGTTGGCCTCGACCGTGTCAAAGCCCTTTTCCTGAAGCTCATACGCCTTCAGCTTGTTGATCAGCCCAATTCCGCGTCCTTCCTGCCGCATGTAGAGCAGCACGCCGCGGCCTTCCTTATCGATCTGCTGCATGGCGGCCGCGAGCTGCTGGCCGCAGTCGCAGCGGCGCGAACCGAACACGTCGCCGGTCAGGCACTCGGAGTGCACCCGGCAGAGCAGGTTCTTCCCGTCCCCGACCTCGCCTTTGACGAGCGCGACATGGTGTTCTCCGGTCAGATCGTTGACGTAACCATAAATCTGGAATTCCCCAAAACGGGTCGGCATTTTGGCGCACGCTTCGCGCACCACATGCTTGTCGTGGCGGCGGCAATAGTCCTGCAAATCCTGAATGGTGATCACCTTCAGGCCCCACTCCCGCGCTTTTTCCAGCAGCTCGGTGGTACGCATCATCGTGCCGTCGTCGCGCATGATCTCGCAGCACAGGCCGCACGGCTCCAGCCCGGCCAGCCGGCACAGGTCAACCGTCGCTTCGGTATGGCCGTTGCGGGCAAGCACGCCGCCGCGCCGCGCCACCAGTGGAAATACATGGCCGGGACGGCGCAGGTCTTCCGGCTTGGTGTGCACATCCACGCATTTACGGCAGGTATAGCCGCGCTCTTCGGCGGAAATACCGGTCGTGGTGTCCACGTGGTCGACGGACACCGTAAAGGCCGTGCCATGGTTGTCGGTGTTCACCTTGACCATCTGCTCCAAGCCAAGCCGCAGCGCGACTTCCTCGCTCATGGGCGTGCAGATCAGGCCTTTGGCGTTTTTCGCCATAAAGTTGACGTTCTCCGTGGTCGCGAACTGCGCGGCGCAGATCATATCGCCTTCGTTTTCACGGTCGGGATCGTCAATGGTCAGGATGATGCGCCCGGCCCGCAGGTCTTCGAGCGCTTCTTCAATGGTGCTGTATGGATAAGACATGATATTCTCCTTAAAATCCGTGTTTTGCAAGGAATTCCATGGTAATGCCGCCGGGTTCGTCCTCGGGCGCGGGTTCCAGAAAACGCTGCACATATTTGCCGATGATGTCGTTTTCCAGGTTGACCGGATCGCCCGGTTTTTTCTCCAGCAAAATGGTCTGCGCGCCCGTGTGCGGAATGATGGACACCGAAAAGCCGGCGCCGTCCGCCGCGGCGACGGTCAGGCTGACGCCGTCGATGGCGATCGAGCCTTTGGGGACAATGCCGCGCAGGATTGCGGCGGACGCTGCGACGGTGATCCAGACCGCATTGCCTTCGCGCTGTTTTTCGCGGATCTGCCCCACGCCGTCGATGTGCCCGGAAACGATATGTCCGCCAAAGCGGCCGTCCGCCGCCATGGCGCGTTCCAAATTCACGCGGGAGCCGCTTTTCAGCAGGCCGAGCGCCGAGCGGCGCATGGTTTCCGCCATCACATCCGCGGTGAAGCCATCGCCGGAAAGGCCGGTCACGGTCAGGCACACGCCGTTGACGGCAATGCTGTCCCCGAGCCGGGTGCCTTCCAGCACTGTCCCGGCGGCAATTTCAATTGTGCCGTATGCCGCGCCGGTCGAGACCCGGCGCACGACGCCAATCTCTTCTATAATTCCTGTAAACATCTCAGCCCTCCCGCTCATAAGCCAGCAGCAGATCTTGCCCGCAGGGCTGCACATTGGCCAGACGGAGCCGGTAGGCTTCCGCCGGCGTCGCAACTCCCTCGCCCTCGACCGGGGTTTTGGCGTCCCGTCCGCCGAACAGCTTGGGTGCAATAAACGCATACACCCGATGGTACAGTCCTGCACGCAGCAGCGCTTCGTGTAGGGTCCCGCCGCCCTCGGCCAGCACACTGTCGATTTCCCGCGCCCCCAGCCGCCGCATCAGGGCGCACAAATCCACTCTTCCGGCCTTATCCGGCAGCATCCAGACCTCCGCGCCGCAGGCCTCGAGCGCGGCACGCTTTTCCGCGTCATCGGACGCCGCAGCGATGATGAGCGGAATCTCGCGCGCCGTGCGGCAGAGCTGGCTGTCCAGCGGGATACGCAGATGGCTGTCACAGACAATGCGCACCGGATTGCGGCCGCCCTCCATCCGGCAGTTCAGCAGCGGGTCATCCGCAAGCACGGTTCCCACGCCCACGAGAATGCCGCGGTACTGATGCCGCAGCGCCTGCACCTGCCCGCGCGCTTTGTCGCCGGTGATCCATTTGGAGGCGCCGGTGCGGGTGGCAATTTTTCCGTCCGCGGTCATGGCGTATTTGAGCGCGACGTACGGGGTTTTGTGTGTGATATAATGGAAAAAGACCGGATTCAGGGCGTCGCATTCCTCCCGGAGGAACCCGGCTTCGACCGCAATGCCCGCTTTCCGGAGCTGCGCGGCGCCCTGGCCGCAAACCTTGGGGTTTGGGTCAAAGGAGCCGTATACCACGCGGGACAGCCCTGCCGCGAGGATTGCTTCGGTACAGGGCGGCGTACGCCCATGGTGGCAGCACGGCTCTAGCGTGACATAGATTGTGCCGCCCGCCGGGTCGCCGGCGCAGTTTTTCAGCGCATTGCGCTCGGCGTGCAGGCCGCCACAGCGCTCGTGCCATCCTTCGCCGATCACCTTGCCGTCCTTGACAATCACAGCCCCGACCAGCGGGTTCGGGCTGGTCCAGCCTGCGCCGCGACGCGCCAGTTCGATCGCGCGGCGCATATACTGCTCTTCCATTTCAGACACTTCCTTTCTTCTGGATTTGCCGGAAGCATCGAGGGAAATAAAAATGCCCTGTAAAAACAAAAGTTCTTACAGGGCACGGAAAATACACGTCGAAAAGGATGCCATGGATCAACAGCAGTTCCACAGCAGAAGGCATGCATCATCTTCTTCCATCCAGACTATACTGTCGGTTCCGGAGTCGCACCGGATCCTGCGCAAAAGCGCTCGCGGACTTTACCGCCGATCGGGAATTTCACCCTGCCCTGAAGATGCTTCGGTATTTGGTTTACGGTTTTATTATAGCGCTGTTTTCAAAAATTGCAAGCCTTTTTCTGATTTTTGTCAAACGATTTTCAAATTATTTATAAAAACCGGGGAGTTACCGGGCCGGCTGCGCCGCCATGCCAAAGGCCGGCTTTCCGCCCTGCGCGCGGTTTTATCGCCTACCGATCCATTCTCAGCACAGCCTTGATGCACTTGCCGGAGCCCGACTCCTCAAACGCCTCGTTGATCTGCTCAAACGGATAGAACTGAATCAGCTTATCAAACGGGAACATGCCCTTCTTGTAATAATCAAGCAGTTCCGGAATGAACAGCTTCGGAATCGCGTCGCCTTCCACGATACCGATCAGGCTCTTTGCATCGCCCATCAGCTCGGCCTGAATGTTAAAGGTTACGTCACCGGTCGCTCCCAGAACAACAGCGGCGCCCATAAAGCGGCAGGATGCCAGCGCCTTCTTGACGAAATCCGGTACGCCTGAGGTGTCGATTGCATAGTTTACACCGCCCGGAACAATTTCGTTTTTGATTTTG
The DNA here is from genome assembly GCA_900547195.1 of uncultured Butyricicoccus sp. GTDB lineage: Bacteria > Bacillota > Clostridia > Oscillospirales > Butyricicoccaceae > Butyricicoccus_B. The sequence goes on along the minus strand of URFQ01000016.1, from coordinate 10,177 downwards.
CCGACAATATCGCTCTCTTCCTTCCGGTTGATTGTATGGGTCGCGCCCAGTTCCTTTGCCAGCTCCAGGCTTTTCGGGTTGCCGCCGACAGCAATGATGTTCTTGCAGCCCGCAATCTTTGCCGCCATAATCGCACTCATGCCGACCGTGCCACAGCCGAACACAGCGATTGACGAACCGAATTCCGGACGGAGACGGTTGAGCACCGCGCCTGCGCCGGTCTGAATGCCACAGCCCATCGGGCCGATCAGTGCGAGATCAATGTCGTCATGCTCCACCTTCACAGCGCTTGCCTCATTGACAACCGCGTAAGTTGCAAAGGACGACTGGCCGAAAAAGGTCGCGAGCGGATTCCCGTCCGCATCAGACAGACGAGTCGTGCCGTCAGCCTGTACACCGCCAAAGTTAATGGCGTTGAAGTTCTCGCAGGCATGCTGATGCGCCGTCATGCAGTTGTGGCAGGCGCCGCAGTAGCCGAAGGACATGCCAACCTTGTCGCCCGGAACGAATTCGGTAACGTCCGGGCCTACCGCTTCAACGATGCCGCAGCCTTCATGGCCGAGAACCGCCGGCAGAGGAACCGGAATGACCTGGTGGCGGGCTGCATCATCCGTATGGCAGACGCCGCATGCGGTAATTTTTACGAGGATTTCATGCCCTTTCGGAGCAGCAAGCTCAATTTCTTCCATGGTAAACGGCGCGCCCGGGGCACGGGTCACAGCAGCTTTAATTTTCATAGTCTTTCTCCTTCAAAGGATTTTCTCTCTGTGGCCGGCAATATGATTGCCCGATCCCAACCTTTGAAAAGGCGGAGCGGCGGCTCACTCGGCAATGCCGCGAGGCCGCCGTTGCCCAAACAATCAGCGGGCCATGGAGAACAATATGTTATGGAGTAACAGAGAGGACAATTCATTACAGGACAGTGAAGAATCCACCATCGACATTAATATCGACTCCATTGAGATAATCCGATGCACGGGATGCGAGGAATACCATTGTTCCCATCAGATCGTCCAACTCGCCCCAGCGGCCGGCAGCAATGCGGCTTGTAATCTTGTTGTAGAACGCCGGATCCTTACGCAGTTCAGCATTTACCTCAGTCGCAAGAAATCCCGGACAGATTGCGTTGGTCTGAATGTTATAGCGGCCCAGCTCGTTCGAGAAATTGCGGGTGATGCCGATCACGCCGTGCTTTGCGGCGGTGTACGGCGGGCATTTGCCGTCCGATGTATAGCTGAGCGCGGAACCGATGTTGATGATTTTGCCGCCGCCCTGCTTTTTCATGATGCGGGCTACTTCCTTGGACAGGAAGTATACCGCGTTAAAGTCCAGATCAATGCACATATTCCAGAAACGATCCGGATAATCGTCAAAATCGGCAAAAGCACTTGCGCCGGCGTTGTTGACCAGAATATCAATGCGTCCGTACTGCTTCATGCACTCTTCCACACAAGCTTTCTGATAATCGCGCTGCGTCAGGTCGCCGCGCAGGAAATGGACCCGGCGCCCTTCCTTTTCAATGAGCGCCTTGATTTCGGAAACATCTTCGGTAAAATGAGGGATAAACAGATCCGCGCCCGCCTTCGCGAAGGCGACGGCATATGCCATGCCCAGCCCCTGGTTTGCGCCGGTAACCATTGCTACCTTGCCGTCCAGGCGGAACCAATCCATGCTGAAGCGATCCATTGGATTTGCCATAGAAATGAACCTTCTTTCTTTCATCGTGCGCGGCATGCGCGGAGACGGTATGCGCGCCGCACAGAATGCAGACTGATGTGATGCGTCAATTACTTGCCCAGATGCAGCATCTGTACGAGGGTCTTTTCGATGCCGTCGCGATCCAGGCCATAATAATGGTAGATATCGTCCGGCGAACCGAGAACCGCAAACTCGTCCGGCATACCGACGCGCTTGAAGTTGCCCTTGTAGCTTGCTTCACACAGCACCTCGGCAACCGCGCCGCCAAGGCCGCCGTTGATCGAATGATCTTCCACGGTAACGATATTGCCGGCCTTCTGCGCCACTCTCAGGATTGCTTCGGTATCCAGCGGCTTAATCGTGTGCATATCCAGAATGCCGATGCTTGCGCCGTACTTCTCTTTCATCGCCTTGGAAGCCATCAGGCATTCATACAGGTTGGAACCGCACGAGATGATGTAGGCGTCCGTGCCTTCCATGGTCTCAATCGCCTTGCCGATCTCGAGCTCGTAATCGTTGTCTGCATATACGTTCGGAGAACCGGCGCGGTCAATACGGATGATCATCGGGCCGTCAAAGTCCATCGAAGCCCGGATAAACTTGCAGCACTGGCCCGCGTCCGCCGGAACCACAACGGTCAGATTCGGGATTGCACGATACAGCGCCAGATCCGCGATGTCGTTATGGGTCGGGCCGCCGCCTGCGGTAACGCCGGAATGGGTGCCGATCAAACGGACCTTTACGTCGTTGTAGGCAATGTCGGTGTGAATCTGATCGGCTGCACGCAGGGGCAGGAACGGGCCGAATACCTGTGCGAATACGGTGCAGCCGGACAGTGCCAGGCCCGCAGATGCGCCAACCTGATCCGGCTCAGCGATGCCGAAGTTGAAGCAGCGCTCCGGGAAATTCTGAATCAGCTGGCCAGCCTTGGTGGACGGAGCGACGTTGTCACTGTAGGTGAACACAAAGTCTTTCCCTTCCATTGCCATTTTATATAGTTCTTCGCCATACGCCTCACGAGCGTTGGAGAGCATCATATCAAAATCATATGTCGTATTTGCCATCACGGATCACGCCTTTCTCATTTTCTCTACATCGGCCAATGCGATTTTCAGATCATCGTCTCCGATACCGCCGCCGTGCCATTTATGGTTGCCTTCCATGAAGCTTACGCCCTTGCCCTTCACGGTGTTGCTGATGATAAAGGTCGGGGCGGCTTCTTTGGTATAATCCAGCTCCGGCAGCTGATCCAGCGCAGCGCAAACCTGCGCCATATCGTTGCCGTCCTCGATCTCGATCACATTCCAGCCGAACGCGCGGACCTTGTCTGCAACCGGATCAATGTTCATGATCTGCCTGGTGTTGCCGGTCATCTGAAGCTGGTTTTTGTCAAGGATGCAGACAAGGTTGTTCAGCTTGTAATGGCTGCCTGCCATCAGGGCTTCCCAGTTGGTGCCTTCATCGAACTCGCCGTCGCCGATCATAACCATCACGCGGTAGTTCTCCTTGCGGTAGCGTGCGCCCAGTGCATAGCCGACTGCGATCGGGAGGCCGTGCCCGAGAGAGCCTGCGGATACTTCGATCTGCGGGCACTTCTTGCGGTTGGAGTGCATGCCGAACTTGTACTGATCCAGATTCTCAAAGTGCTCTACCATGTAGTCCTGCGTGTAGGCGCCGAGGTCGGAGAAGATGGTGTACAGGGTTTCCGAGCAATGCCCTTTGGAAAGGATGAAGCGGTCACGCCCTTCCTTGTGCGGATCCATAACGTCAAAGTTCAAATACTTGTAGTAAAGGGCTACTGTCATTTCTACAATGGACAGTTCGCCGCCCAGGTGCCCCATTCCAATGCGATGGATAAAGGTCAGCAGGTTGGAACGGATGTCCACGCACTTGTCCTCAAGCTGCGCAATTGTCTGTAATTTCTCACTCATGTTGGCTCGTCCTTTCTGTAATGTGCTTATTCGCCGTCAAACTTATTGCAGCGGATCAAAATCTTGGGATACTTGCTGGTCAAATGTACTTCAAACGCTTTCTCAACATCGTCCATGTCAAATACCTGCTCATCCGATGTAAACGCGGACAGGTCGACATACTTCAAATACTCGGCGGTACGCTCGAAGTTGAAGTGTGCGCAGTACATCCCGGAGATGTTGACCTGACGCATGTAGCAGTACTCAAACAGGTTCAGCGGCATCTCGTAATCTGTCGGGAACTGTGCGACATACAGTACATTTGCATACTTTGCAGCACACCTCAGCACGGTAACCGCCGCGCTCGGGACTGCGGAGCACTCAATGATCACGTCGTAGCCGATCCCATTCGTGATTTCCATCGCTCTTGCATAAACGTCATCCGTAATCGGATTGATGATATGCTCGACGCCGATTTTCTTCGCCAGCTCGCAGCGGCTGCCTACCGGCTCGGACAGGGTCAATTCGGCTGCGCCATACTTTGCAGCGAGTTGGCAGCACAGCTGGCCGATCGGGCCGCCGCCGGAAACCAGCACGCGCTTGCCCACCAGCATGCCCACCTTATCCATTGCCCGGACCGCAATGGAGAGCGGCTCCATCAGGCTGCCTTCGCGAAGGCTCACGCTGTCCGGCAGCTTGCAAACCTGCGACTCATTCCATACAACGTACTCCGCCATGCACGGCTCGTTGCCGATGCTGGTGCAGTATTCCGGCTGGCCGATCGAACAGTAGTAGCACTTGCCGCAGTAGCCCAGGAAGTTGCCGCCCACGCGGTCTCCGACCTTCAGGCCCTTCGCCGTTGCGTTTTTGCCCAGCTTTGCGATGACGCCGGACATCTCATGGCCGATACCGAACGGAGCGTCTTCCGGTTTATTGAAGCAGCCGTCCACAACATGCGGATCGCTTCCGCAGATTCCGCAGTATGCGACCTTGATCAGGACTTCATCGTCCTTAAGCTCTTTGACCGGCATCTCTACAATACCAACGGTACCACGGGTCTCCGGATTGGGGTCCTTCATGTTGCCGACTCTTGTTGCGCATACGACTTTCATAGTTCGCGACTCCTTTACTGGTTTATTCTGGTTCATAATATTGAGGCTTTTTCGGTTGTTGTTGCAAAAACCCGTTTTAATTACTGCACACGTGCAGTCTTTGCATTGCGCTCCGCAATTTCTGCCTGAATCTGCCGGATCTTTTCCTCATCAAGGCGATAGAATAACCCGTAAACTACCATTGCGGCAACAACTGCCGCGAGCGGGAGCAGGGTGGTGAGGGAACGGATCGCGCCGAGAGTTGCAGCATTCTGCGCCTGGTTTGCAACATAACCGGTTGCTTCCAGAACTGCGGTCGGCAGCGACCCGCCGATAATCATGGAGAACTTGATGCCCAGTCCAACCAGGGTCATAACGATCGCGGTGTAGCGCTTGCCGGTCTTCCAGTCAGCGTACTCAACCGGGTCGGTAATCACAGACCAGACGATGCCCATCAAAACACCGTAACCGAAGCCGGTGATTGCACGCGCGGCCATCATCCCAACGATTGCCGACGCCGGCATAAAGTAAAGGATCAGGCAGCCCAGCCCGGCGACGCCGAGACCGAACATCACGGTTCCCTTTTTGCGAAGGCGCTTGGTAAGCGCCGGCACGCACGGTACGCCCAGCACGGAGAACAGCATCATAATCATGGAAAACCACGAAAGCATGTCCGGACGGTTTGCATAGTAGTTGATGTAGTAAGCCCCCATGGTTGCCTGTACCTGGCTCATGGTGTAAACGCCGAGGAACAGGATAAAGGTTACGAATACCGGGCCGACGCGGAACAGCAGATAGAAAACATCCTTGATGCCCGCCTTTTCGCCGCCGGCAGATACCTTCGGTGCCGGGATACGCTCGACGATCTGGCTGGAGCCCCAAAGAAGGATCGCTACCATGATGACTGCCATAATGATGGTGGTTACCATGTAGCCCTGTGCCAGGCTCATGTAGTTGCTCAGGAATCCGGATACCTCGGGCAGCATGATTGCACATACAACGCCGCCTGCCTGTGCCAGGGTCATGCGGAAGGACTGCAGGCGGGTGCGCTCGTTCTGATCGTTGGTCATCAGCGTTGCCACCGAGATATACGGCTGGATAATGAAGGTGTACAGCATGTTCAGCAGGTTGTAACCGACGACCGCCCAAACAATTTTCAGACCGTAGCTGAAATTCGGAGTGGTGTAGGTCATAACCGCCGCAAGGCCAAACGGGATGGCTCCCCAGCGAATATATACCCAATACTTGCCCTTCTTCGGCTGCAGGCGCTCACAGATCGTCCCCATCAGCGGGTCGTTGATGGCGTCCCACAGACGGGAGGCTGCAAAGATAATTGCGACATGCCCGGGCTTCAAACCGAAAATATCGGTGTAGAAAAAGCTGATGTACAGCGCGATGCACTGGAACACCAGATTCATCGCAAAGTCGATGGAGCCGTAACCCAGAACTTCCTTGCGCGGGATTTTGTAGTAGCCATACTGAGATGATGTTTTTTCCCAGCCGGCCGGGTCTTTCGCATTGTTTGACATTTTCATTCCTCCTCTTTCCTTTTCGCTTCTTCAGATTCTCGGGAGCGCCGCTCTTCCGTCTTCCTCCCGGCGCTCTTTCGTTGTGCCTGTAGTCTAACAGGAAACTCATCCTCGAACAATTTCAAAAAGAGACACTGTCACGGAAAATATGTCTTCGAAAATTATAAACTTGTCATTCTTGCACAATCCGGCCGGCGTGTTTTAAATGTTTCGCACAAAAACCCATGAGAAACCCTTTGCATTGTTGTCTTTATTATGTAAAAAGGACACAATTCTTAAAATCCTGTCCCTTTTCAAACGCATTTCACTTTGCACAGCGAACCAAATATGCTAAAATAAGAACAATCTCACAATATAAATTGTTGAAAACGACTGAAAGGAGTCGCCATGCAGTATCATCAGAAACAGTATCCGTTCTATAATCCGTCCCTTACCCATCTTTCCATCGGCTCCAATGATCTGGTCGTGAACTATGCCGACCTGCTTGATGAAAGCTGTGTGGAATTCAGGCATTTGCATCCGGACTGCTATGAGGTTTATTACTGCATGGATGGGACGCATCATCTCGTGGTCGAAGACGAGGCGTTTACGCTTACCGGCGGCAGCTTTACCCTTATTCGTCCCAATACTTATCACTACACGGTCTATGAGCCGCGGCTGCCCAAGCAGTATGTCGTTTTCGTCTTTACGCAGCCGTTGGCCAACGCAACCAAAGCAAAATCCCGGGCCGCGCTGCCCGGGGACCGCTTTCTTTCGGATACCCTGCAATATTTTGAAACGCACACCCACTTTATCGGGCAGGATCCCGGGCCGTGCCGTAAAATTCTTTCCAGCCTGCATGAGGAAATTATCGGGAACAACGCCGGAAGGAATCTGATGATCGACGCGCTGTATCAGCAGTATATCCTTTCAATCCTGCGCTGCATGACCGAAATGAATGCGGGGGCAACCGTCTCTGTGCCCCCGCTCTCCAACATGAATATGGCGGTCATGATCACCAAATACATGCACAAAAATTATAATAAAAACATCACGGTTCAGGATGTTGCCGATGAGTTCTTTATCTCTTCCCGCCACGTCAACCGCGTGTTTGAAGGTTTTTTTGGTCAAAGCTTTAAAAAGACGCTGAATATCTACCGCCTGAATTACGCGAAAAACTACCTCTATGACACCGATTACTCGATCGAAAAGGTGTCGCAGCTGGTCGGCCTTGCCTCCCCAAAGGTTCTGTATCAGCTGTTTAAAGATGTGGAGGGCATGACTGTCGCTGAGTTCTGCGCCACCTGCCCGAAACGAAAAGGTTTGCCCCACGCCCCTCCAGCAGCGGATGCATCCGATAAATCGTAAACGCAATCAATTCATTTGTCTTCCAGATTATATAAAAAACCGTCTGCCGCTTTTCGGTCAGACGGTTTTTCTATTGTTCCGGTGAAATTCTGAGAAAAATTGAATCGGACACAAAACGCAAAAAGCTGTCCTGTAATGGAAATGGTTCATAATTGTGTTTTGCTTCTTGCCTCGTTATAATGAAATCAGGCAATTTGACAAATTTCCATTTTGGAATTGGAGGTTTCTTATGAAAAATCAATACTACCCCCATCTTGCAAGCCCGATTACAATCAACGGAGTTACGTTTAAGAACCGTATTTTCGGCGCTCCGATGTCAAACCCGGAATTGGATCCGGATTGCCATATGAGAAAAGAAGACATCGCGTTCCATGAACGCCGCGCACGCGGCGGCCTGGCAAGCGTTGCCATCGGTCTTGGCATTGTCGACCCGATTGGTCGCACGCACACCAAGGAAGTCACGCTGTATGACGTCATGTCCCTCCCCTCTCTCAAGGAAGTATCCAACGCAATGCACCATCACAATTGTATGGCGGTCATGGAACTGGCACACGGCGGCAAATACGCCGGCGCACGCAGCCACGGAGACAAGGGCGACCCGCTTGTTCTCGGTCCGAACGACGAGATCAATCCCGAGGGCTTCAAGGTCACCAGCATGACGGACGAGGACATCGAGCGCGTGGCCGGCTGCTTCGCGCAGGGCGCGAAACTGACCAAGGAAGCCGGCTTTGACATGATTCTGATTCACGGCGGCCACGGCTGGCTTCTGGGGCAGTTTATGTCCCCCAGCATGAACCACAGAACCGACAAATGGGGCGGAAGCCTGGAAAACCGTATGCGGTTCCCGCTGCTGGTCATCGAAAAAGTCCGCGAAGCCGTTGGCCCCAACTTCCCGATCGAGTACCGCATGAGCGGCGCAGAACTGGTCGAGGGCGGCTACACCATCGAAGAGGGCATTGAGATGGCGAAAGTTTTGGATGGCAAGGTCGACATTATCCATGTTTCCGCAGGCGTGCATGAGGATCCGGACGTATTTGTCGTCACCCATCCTTCCATGTTCATCGAGCACGGCTGTAACGTCTATCTGGCTGCGGAAATCAAAAAGCATGTCAAGACTCCTGTCGCTACCGTTGGCGGTCTGAACGATCCGGATATGATGGAGGAAATCATCGCTTCCGGCAAAGCGGATATCATCGAAATCGCACGTCAATCCATTTGTGATCCCTATTTCGCGGAAAAAGCGTTCTCCGGCAATAAGGACGACATCACCCGCTGCTGCCGCTGCTTTACCTGTTTTTACAATTATCTCACCAACCGCACTTTTTGCTGTGCCTTGAACCCGGTTATCGGCAATGAGCTGGAGAACAAAGCCGGATTGCCTGCCACAACGCCGAAAAAGGTCATTGTTGCGGGCGGCGGTCCCGGTGGCATGGAAGCTGCCATCACCGCAGCACAGCGTGGACATTCTGTTGCTCTGTATGAAAAGAACAGCCGTCTGGGCGGTCAGCTATTGTCGGAACAGTACATCCCGTTTAAGCAGGATATGTTTCACTTTGTAAATGTTCTGGAAGGCCGACTAAAGAAAGCCGGTGTGGAAATTCATTTAAACGCCGAACTGACAGCCGAGCAGGCAGCAGCAATGAACGCTGATGTAATCATTACCGCGATTGGCGCAAAGCCGATTGTCCCGCCGATTCCCGGCATCGATTCAGAAAAGGTTGCCGGTCTGGACGCCCTGCATCAGCCGGAGCCTGCAGTCGGTCAAAAGGTCATCATTCTGGGCGGCGGTCTGGTAGGCAGCGAATGTGCGATCTATCTGGACGGTCTTGGAAAGGACGTCACGATTGTGGAGATGAAAAACGATTGGGCCGCTGATGCCTATTTCATGCATAAAAACGCCATGAATATCTACATGCGTGGCAGCCGGATCAAGATCCTCACAAATACAACGGCAAAGGCTGTTACCAGCGAAGGTCTGGTATGCACAACCGCTGACGGCGAACTGCTCCTCGAGGCAGACACCATCCTGCTCGCTGCCGGCATGAAGCCGGATCGGGAAGCTGCCGATAGCTTTTACAATGCGGCTCCGCGCGTATTCCAGATCGGTGACTGCATCAAGGCCGGCCGTGTTCTGGAAGCTGTCACTCTCGGTTACTATCGCGCTTTAGATATTTAACCTGCGCCCCTTTCGGAAAAAACCGACAGGAAAGCCCTGAAAAGCCAAATGAACTACAGGCATTCCCGGCTTTGAGGCAATTACGCAACAAAACGGTTTAAAAAAGCACGTTGAAAGAGTGCTGGGGACAGCCAGCCCCCGTCCGCAGGCACATACGCAACGTCGCCCATCCACACCGCATAGGGTTTTGTAAATTTAAAGTTTCTTTCTACAGGTTCCGATGCGGTGGGGCGACTGTGACGGGAATTGGTCGTGGATTTCTAGGCATTCCACCCGCAGGCCGTGCGTTGCTTCGGATGCAGGCCCATCACAAAAATGCTCCAAAAAAGAAAAAACGGCAACCAAAGTTGCCGTTTTTCTAATGTAGGCGCTGAGTTATCTTCCCGGGCCGTCGCCAGCCAAGTATTGTCACCGTAAACGAGCTTA